>JAXDLH010000503.1:0-3506 GCA_034666705.1 Chloroflexota bacterium | reverse complement strand
TCGACCAGGTAGCCTATCTGCCGCTCGAGTACAGCCCGGACGTGGCGGCGGCCGGCACTCGCGTTCATGGGATGACCGGGGATAGCGCCTATCAGCGCGTGACCTCGTGGAATGCGCAGGAGTGGACCCTGCAGTAGGCAGCTAGTTCCGGGTCCCCCGCTCTCCTGGTCTGAGCACGTCTGAGGACCGGGACGAGCGGGAGCTCCAGGGGTTGCCGGGTCGCCCGGCCAGCCAGGAGAATGGTTCCAACGGCACGGAAGGAGCGACACCATGCAATCACGGCAGCGCGTCCGCGAGCGGATGCCCGAGCGCGAGCAGCGCACGCAGGACTACGAGTGGGACGAGGTTCGCCAGCGTGAGCTGATGCTGCGCAAGCAGTTGACCGAGGGGCGGCCGCGGGTGGTGAAGTACGACTCGGTGCCGTGGGAGCAATCGCGCGCCGCGTACCACAAGGTGTTCACCACGTACGACCTGCCTACGGCCGAGCGCAAGCCGTGGATCGCACCAATGCAGGTGCTGCGCGTGATGATGCAGAGCCTGGACACCGGCCACAAGAACGCGAACCACCGGCACTTCGAGGAGGTTCCCTTCTACGTCGTGCAGGGCAAAGGCCACGAGATCCACGACGGCCGCCGCCATGACTGGGAGGGCGGGGACCTGATGATCGTGCCTCCCTATTGCATGCATCAGCATTTCTGCGACGAAGGCCCGGCAATCTTGCTGTACTGCCAGGCGGAGTACGGCGGCTTGGGCGTGCAGCACACCGAGCAGGCCGAGCGCAACGAGAACTGGACCCTGCCCGACGACGCACGGCCCCTGTACGTGGCGGATGGCACCCTCGTCGGCTATCGCCGCAATGGGGTGGAGTGGTTCTTCGACAACTCGCAGGACATCAAAGAGGCGATGAAGAGCCGCACATTCGAGGAGCCGCCGCGACCGAGCCATCCGGTGGTGGATGACTATGAGTGGTACGTCCGCGAGTTCGAGGAGGAGCGCTACTGGCGGCAGAACGTGCCGCAGGTCGTGCGCCAGAGCGACCGCACGTGGCAATACACCCGCAACGGCAAGATGCTGTGGTTCCTCCATCCGGGCCACGATGCGATGCAGACCAGCTTGCGCATGTTCGAGGTGTATCTCCAGGAGTTGCCGCCCGGCGGGCGCTCCGGCAAGCATCGCCACGTGGGCGAGGAGGCGCACTTCATTATCGAGGGCAACGGCTACGACGTGATCGACGACGTGCGCTGGGAATGGGAGACGAACGACGTGGTGGCCGTGCCGATCCTGAGCACGCACCAGACGTTCAACGCGGATCCGGAACGCCCGGCGACAATGCTTGTGTTCAAGACCCGCATCTACGAGTACATGAGCTTTGCGGGCATCGAGCACTTCGAGGACGCATTCCCGCTCAATCCGATGTAGCCGGCCCCACGCAATTCCCCAACAAGATTGAGCGCCAGACAGGGCAAGGCCCCTCGAGGGCCCCGTCACCCCCAGACAGCGACCGAAGGATCCGTCGTCCCACCTGATGGGATTGCGGATCCTTCGGTTCGCTCAGAGGGCACATTCCGCGCGCACCGGCTCGCCACCATAGCCAACGAGTACGCGCCGCACTACAATGGCGACCGAAGTCCACATCGATGGACCGTGAGGAGGCCGAGAGGCCATGTACGCTGTGGTGGCTATTGTCGTCATCGTATTGGTGATCGTCGCTTTCCGATCGATCCGCATCGTGAACGAGTACGCCCGGGTCGTCGTGTTCCGCTTCGGCCGCACGGGGCCGGACCTCGTAAAGGGGCCGGGGCTCGTATTTCTCATCCCGTTCGCCGACCGACCAATATCGGTGGATCTGCGTGAGCAGTTCATCGAGGTGCCGAGTCAGACCACGATCACCAAGGACAACGCACCGATCAACATCGACTTCCTGATCTACTGGCGGATTCAGGATCCCCTCAGCAGCGTGATCGCCGTCAACAACTTCCCCGGCGCGCTGCAAGGCATCGCCATGACGACGCTGCGCGCGGTCATCGGCGACATCCTCCTCGACGACGTACTCTCCAAACGCGAGCAGATCAACGACGTGCTGCGCGTGAAGCTCGACGAGGCGACCGAGCGCTGGGGTGGCAAGGTCACGACGGTCGAGATCCGCGAGATCCTGCCGCCGCGTGACGTGCAGGAGGCGATGAACCGCATGCTGAGCGCCGAGCGCAACCGACGGGCCATCATCACCGAGTCCGAGGGCACCCGACAATCGACGATCAACGTGGCCGAGGGTGATAAGCAGTCGGCAATCCTGCGCGCCGAAGGCGATCGGCAGGCGGCGATCCTGCGCGCGGAGGGGTTCGCGCTAGCACTTGGCACCGTCTTCAATGTGGCGCAGACCGTGGACAGCAAGACGATGAGTCTGCAGTACCTCGACGCGCTGCGCGCCATCGGCAGCAGCCCGTCTACGAAATTCGTCGTGCCTATGGAGTTCACGAACTTGCTGCGGCCGCTGATCGACCAAACGGCGTCGGCGATGGAGCCGCGGCAGGGCCCGAATGGATCGCAAGGCTCGAACGGCGCGCCGCGCCCGAATGCCGGGTAGGAACATGACCGTAGGCACACCCCGCGCGTAAGCTACTTCACATCGCGCAACATTTCTAGACCTTGATATTTCGGTAAGTGAATGGTATTATGTCCTTGGCAATCCAATGATCGTCATTGAACCAAGGATGGAGGCAGCACTTGCTGGATACCCTGAAGAACGCAATTCTCGACCTGCTCGACGACCGGTCCCTGACTCGATATGCGAGCAATCCACGGGTGCGCGCGAGCCGCACCGAGATTCCTACTGAGCTTTTCGCCGAGCTGGGCTACGTGCCCGTGGCGCGCGGCCGGAACCTCCCACGCGAGCTGACGCGCTCGACCGCTTCGGGCGGCTGGACCGCGAACTAGCTCCCGAGAAGCACCCTCTTCCCCGTTTTGGCTCCGGTCCGCTTGGCGCGGACCGGAGCGCTCCAGGGGCCAGCTATTCGAGGGGCAATCCCTCGTAGTCCAGGTGCAGGATCGGAAGGTCCAACTCCTCGAGGCGCGGCTCGATGACCGCGCGATCCCCCACGATGACGATTGACAGCCGCTCGGGATCGACGCGGTCCCCCGCGACCCGGCGCACATCGGTGAGTGTAACCGCCTGCAGTCGCTCGACGTGGCCGCTGTAATAGTCGTCGGGCAGGCCCCAATGCACGATCTCGATGAGTCGCCCGAGCATGCTGCCGGGGGTCTCGAACGAGGGCGGAAAGCCCCGAATGAGGCCGAGGCGCGCTTTCTCGAACTCGTCCTCCCGAATCGGCCGCTCCCCAGTGAGGTCACGGTACTCCCTGAGCGTTTCGGCCAGCGCCTCTTTCGTCACTGCCGTCTGCACCGCGCCGCCGGCGCCGAATGCAGAGCGCACCTTCCGCCAGTCGAACCCCGAACGATAGCCGTAGGTATAGCCCTTGTCCTCGCGCAGGTTCATATTCAGCCGGGCG
>JAXDLH010000502.1:0-20227 GCA_034666705.1 Chloroflexota bacterium | reverse complement strand
TCCGCTCTTTCTCGCCACGCTCATCAAGTACCGCGTCTGGGACAATAACTTCCAGCCGTGGATCGCCACCGAGCTGCCGTCGATCGAGCGCGGCACCTGGAAAGTGCTCCCCGACGGGCGCATGGAGACGACCTGGCATCTGCGACGGGACGTGAAGTGGCACGACGGTCAGACGATGACCGCCGGCGATCTCGTGCTGGGCTGGCAGGTGGTCACGGATCCGAAATTCGCCACCCTCGAGGCCGGCATCCCCAAGATGATGGAGTCCGTACAAGCCCCCGACGATTACACGCTCGTGATCAGTTGGAAGGAGATCTACCCGTACGCCAATCTGCTCACGCGGAGCGGCCTCACGCCGATGCCACGCCATCTGTTGGAGGCTGACTACCGGCGTGATCCGGCGGCCTTCTCGAACCACCCATACTTCACGAGCAACTACGTGGGCACCGGCCCGTACCGGGTGACGTCGTTCGATCCAGGCCAGGGGATACGGTTCGACGCATTCCCAGACTACTTCCTCGGGCGGCCGAAGATCGACACGGTCATCTACCGAATCATGGGAGATCAGAACTCGGCGCTCGCGGCGGTGCTGGCCAACGAGATCGACGTGACGATGCGCACGACCATTGGCCTCGAGCCATCGTTGAAAGCGAAGGAGAACTGGGAGGCGAGCGGCCAGGGCACTGTCTATCACGTGCCGACCGGCTGGAACGCCGTGAATCTCAGCTATCGCAATCCGTGGTTCGAGGACGTGCGGCTGCGGCGAGGGATGCTCCAGGCGATCGACCGGGAGGAGATCGTGCGGACGCTGCTGCACGGGCTGACCAAAGTACCGGACACGCTCGTTCGGCCGAGCGACCCGCTCTACCCGGAAGTAGACCGCCAGGTCGCGAAGTACCCCTTCGACCCGAATCGCGCGCGCCAGCTCCTGAGCGATGCAGGGTGGCGCCCCAGCGCGGACGGTATCCTCGTCAACGGACGCGGCGAGCGACTCTCGTTCGAGGCGCGCGGCGTTGCCGGCGACCGCGAGAACGAAGCCGTCCAGGCTGCGGTGCTCGATTACTGGCATACGATTGGCGCGGAAACGACGGTGAACAACCTGCCGCGCCGCGTCATGGACGAGCCGATGAATCGCGCGGTCTGGCCGGGCGCGTGCTTCTGCGGGTCTGCCGGCGGCAGCCTGGAGCCAAACGACCCGAAGTACACCGACTGGCACAGTAAGTTCATCCCGACGGAAGAGAACGGCTGGCAAGGCGACAACCAGGAGGGCTGGCGCGGCGGCGACTCGATCCTGGACCAGTGGGTGCGCGAGCTCGACCTTGGCAAGAGCGAACAATTGCGCCATCAGCTGGCCCTGCGCTGGGCCGAGGATCTGCCGAACCTGCCCCTCTACTTCAGCGTCGAGATCACCACCGTGCGCAAGAACGTCTTGAACGCCTCGCCCCGGCTGGGCTCCGGCGGCTCAAACGCCATGACCTGGAACATCCAGGAGTGGGACAAGGCGTCCTGACCAGCGCCACCGCCCGTCGAGAGACGGAGGCGGGCGGCGGCGCTGACAGCTAGGCAATCCACGAAACTTCCGCTTGCGCCAGCGCTCGCATGATAACGGCATGCCAGTGATCGGGTCATCGCCTCGGGGGGGGCGGCTACCCATCTCCCAACCAGGCGATGACCCAGGCGAGCGGAAATCCGATCACGCCCCAGAACGCGAGCGCTATCAGATCACCCGAAAAAGGCTGCGGCGGAAACGACACCGAGGTGATCAAGGCAACCAGAGAGGCAAGGCCACCCACGGCGCAGAGACGGCCCTTGGGGACTATTTGGAACAGCGCTTCGAGCGCGGCTGCGAACGCATCCCCGTCCACTGCATCACCTCTGATAATGCGACGGTGAGGCAACGACACGAGTTGCACGTTTCGGCAAGCAAGATTTTCGACTGCATGCCAACGTGAGAAACAGAATCCGGAAAGAGCATCCCTTACAGCGCCGGGTAGGTTGGCGTGTAGGCCGCGGCTTGCTCCCAGAGGCGGGCAAGCGCCAATAGGGTTTCTTCTGCATCGGCGCGGCCGATGAGTGAGACGCCGAACGGCAGACCCTCGGGAGAGTGACCGGCGGGCAGGCTCACGGCGGGCAGGCCCGCGATGTTCGCGGCGCACGACTGCCACCCGGGCGTGACAACCTGCAGGTCCACGATCTCACCGCCCACATCGATCTTGTCCTCCCCGTGGCGCGGCGCCCAGTACGGGGTCGTCGGGACCAGCAGCGCGTCGACGTCCTTGAGGCGTTCGCGGAACCAGACGCCGATCTCCTGCCAGCGGTAGCCTGCATCGGCGATGTCGTCCGGCGTATAGGCGCTGCCCTGCTCCATCCACGAGCGCACGCTCGGCGCGATTCGCTCGTAGCGCTCCGGCGGGAGCCGACTGTATGCCGCGAGGAACTCGCTGTACGTGATGCGCCGCCACACACTGCGCACGTCGTCAATCCCCTCCCCATCCACCGGCTCGGTCCGAGCGCCAACACCACCGAGCAACTCTGCGACGGATCGGACGACGGCGAGGATCTCGGGGCGCGTGGTGCGGGTGAAGTAGCCCCCGACGAGTCCGATACGCCATCCCGCGCTCGGCGGCTCGGGGAGTGTTGCCTGCGGTGACTGCTCGGCCATGATCGCGTAGAGGGCGGCGAGATCGTCGGCCGTCGCCGCCATTGGGCCTGGGGTGTCGAGCGATGGGGAGAGGGGCAGCATGCCCTCGGTGGAGAGCTTGCGATTCGTCACTTTGAGGCCAAACGTGCCGCACAGCGAGGCCGGGATCCGGATCGAGCCACCCGTATCGGAGCCCAGCGCCCATGGCAGGACCCCAGCCGCAATCGCCGCACCGGAGCCGCCGCTCGAGCCGCCCGTAATGCGCGCCCGGTCCCAGGGATTCTGCGTCGGGCCGCAGGCAGACACGGCATTCGTGCCGCCGGCCGCAAGCTCGTGCTGATTCGTCTTGCCGACGATCACGAGGCCGGCCCGGCGCAGTGCAGCGATCACCGGCGCGTCGGTGGCCACAACGTTGCCGGCGTACGCGGCGCTGCAGGACGTCGTCTCGTGACCGGCTACGTCGTAGAGATCCTTGACGGCAACCGGCACACCCGCGAACGGCCCCCCCGGCTCGCGCAGGCCATCGAGGCGGCGCGCCTCCGTGAGCGCCTCGTCAGCCCAGAGCTGGGAGAACGCATTGATCGCCGGCTGCCATCGCTCCACATTGCGGATCACCCTGACGACGAGCTCCTCGGACGATACCTCTCGGGCTCGCAGCGCTCGTGCCATCTCCATCGCCGTCGGCAACTCGTCCGCCCTCAGCTCCGCCATCCGCCACCTCCGTCCTATCTGCCGCCAGTGTAGCCGCCGCACTCGCTATGGTTAAATGTGCGCGCGCCGAGGCGCACGGCAGGAGGAGCGATGTCCCAGGGCAGCACAGCGCTTGTCCTGACCAACGGCGCGGACGGCCGGCAACTCCACGTCCGGCCCCAGATGGTCGTGCTCGCCGGCTACACCGGCCGCAACCGCACCGCGGTGCAGCGCCACATCGACGAGCTGGCCGCCGAGGGAATCGCGCCACCGCCCCACGTCCCCATGCAGTACGCAGGCCGGCCCGATCTCATCCAGGTCGGAGGCAGCCTGCCCGCGGGGATTGGCTGGTGCTCGGGCGAGCTCGAGTACGTACTCCTGGTCGCGGATGGCACGGTCTACGTCGGGGTGGGCAGCGACCATACGGACCGTGAGGTGGAGCGCACGTCGGTAGACGCGTCGAAAATCGCCTTCCCCAAGATCGTGAGCGGCACCGTGTGGCCGCTCACCGCGCTGCTTCCGACCTGGGATAGCCTCGTCTTGCGAAGCTGGGTTACGGACGGGCAGGCTCGTCGTGTGTACCAGGAGGGGCCGGTCGCGACGCTAATGGCGCCACCCGATTTGCTGCAACTGGTGGCCCCGGGTGGGGCCGGCGAGGGGCTGGTCGTCTATTCGGGCACCGTCCCGATCGTGGAGCGGGCGCCGGCATCAGGGCGGTGCGACTTCGAGGGCCAGCTCGTCCGTCCGAGTGGCGAGGTCCTGGCCACGTGCACGTACGACTACATGGCGGCGCCCGAGGTGGCACCCTGAGGCTCGCAAGCCGAAGGATCCGTGACTCCAACTAAACGGGCTGCGAATCCTTCGCTTCGCTCAAGGATGACAATAACCTTGGAATCAAGCGTTGCGCGACGGACGCCCGGCGTCACATTGGTGATAGTCACAAGGAGGTACTGATTGCCCAAGCCTGAGTTCGAGTTCTTCGAGCCGTCCGCGGTCGCCAGTCGCTCGGTGGGCGAAATCAAGGGTCTGACCGAGAAGATTCTGAGTGAGGACCCAGAGACTGGCGACTACACCCGCATGCTGCACTTCGATCCGGGTACCGACACCTCGGCGATGGGCGTGCAGCGACACGACTTCTGGGAAGAGGTATGGATCGTGGACGGAAGCCTTCACGATCTGTCGCTCGGCGAGACGTTTTGCGCCGGCATGTACGCCTGCCGCCCACCAGGGATGCCGCACGGCCCGTGGCGCTCGGACGACGGCTGTACGACCTTTGAGGTTCGCTACTACCGCCGGCTGCCGCACTCGTGACGGACGAGCGAGAGGGGCCCGCGGCCGCGATTGCGGCGCTGCCCCCCCAGATACCGCTGCGCAGCCTCACACCGCATGAGGCGGTGCGATGCTGGGACGAAGTGGCGCTCGGATATAGCCGCGAGGAGGCAATGGCGGAGGCGCAGCGCGTGCGTGACCTGGATTTCACCGCCTCGGTCGCCCGCTGCCCATTCGAGATCGACATCCCGCGCTTCATCGGTCAGATCGCAGATGGCAACTTCGACGCGGCGCTCGCTACCATCCGCGAATCGCATCCGTTCGCCGGCACCTTCGGGCGTCATTGCCACAAATACTGCGAGTTCCCCTTCACGGGAGAGCGCCGGATGGCGACGGCGGATCCAACGAAGCGGGCGCCGGTCATCAGCGCGCTCGAGCGAGCGGCTGGCGATCACGGAATCCGCAAGCCGGCTGACTTCCGGCCCGGCGCGCCCACCGGTCGGCGTGTGGCGCTCGTCGGCGCGGGCAGCGCCGCGCTCATGTGCGCCTGGGAGCTCCGGCGCATGGGCCACGCGGTCGACATCTTCGAACGGGACATAGTAACCGCGGGACTGTTGCGGACGGGCTACCCGAGCTTTCGGATGAGCAAGCCCATGGTGATCGAGGAGCACGACCCGACCGAATGGGGCGCGGCACTCTACTTCGGCCATCCCATCGACGGGCCCGAACTCGCGCGAATGGTCGAGGAGTACGACGCGGTCTTCGTGGGCATCGGGCGAACGCCCGTCGTGAGTCTCGGGGTCGAAGGCGACGAGCTCGAGGGCGTCATCACCGGGCTCGACTTTTTGCGCGGGCAGTGGCTGGGGCCAGCCGTCCCAATCGGGCGGCGCGTGATCGTCGTCGGCGGCGGCTTCACGGCCCTGGACGTGACGCGCGCGGTGCTGCGCCGCGGGAGCGAGGCGACCCTCGCCTACCGCCGCGGCATCCGCGAGGTCAGCGGTGGCGCCCACTTCGCAAGGATCCTGGAAGAGGAAGGCGCGACCCTGCGCTTCTTTCTGGAGCCGGTCCGTGTCATTGGCGAGGAGGGCCACGTGGTCGCCGTCGACATGGCGCGGACCGAGCTGGGCGAGCCCATTGCGGGCGGCGTGCCCGACCTGCGGCGCATTCCGAACACTGAGGAGCGCATCCCGGTCGATACGGTCATACGTTGCATTGGCGAGACCATCGAGGCGGGGTGGGTCGAGGAGGCGGTGGGGATCCGCCGCACGCCAACGGGACTGATCGAAGTCGACCCGGTCACGAAGCAGACCGCGAACCCGAAGGTTTGGTCCGGCGGCGACTCCATCGGCAGCCGCGGCAACGAGACGGCCGCCTACGATGGGCTCTGTGCGGCTCGGGCGATGGATGCCACGTTCCGCGGCGAGCTCAGCGCGTGGCGTGTGCAGGCGGAGCCGCTCATGAAAGACATGCGATTCTGGTAGCCCTCAGCTCGGGTCGCTCGAACCATCAGCGCGCGCACGTTCAGCGTGAGCGCGGCTATTCTGATCCCTACCCCCGGTCGATGATCGGGTGCCCGTCGACAACTCCGATCAGGGCGAACTCGGCGGCGCCGGTCGTATCGAGTGAGACGTCGATCACTGCAAACCCCTCGCACTTCGCGCTAAGCTGTCGAGTAGGAATGCCCGCGCACTATCTCCCATGGAGCTCATATGCGCCACGCTATCTTCGTCTGTGCTGCCGCCACTAGCCTGCTCTTACAGGCATGCAGTGGATCCGCCCCAGCCCCCACGACGGCACAACCCACCAGCGCCCCTGCAAATACGTCCGGCGGAGCCATCACCGCGGTGGCGCCGACGGCGGCAGTGGCTCCCACCGCGGCTGCACCAGCGCCGCAGCCGACCAGGGTGCCTGCCGCCCCGGCCCTCCCGGGCGGCGCAGGCAGCCTGAATCAGGGCGACGTAACTCGGTTGGCTGAGGCCTGGGCGGGAGCTCGCAGCTACCGCATGACGCTGACGAACACCGGGAGCAGCCAGACTGGCGATATGGTCGTGGAAATCGTCAAGCCTGACCGGGTCCACTTCAAGCTCACTTCTCGTGGCCAGAACATCGAGATCATCCAGATTGGCACTGACCTGTATCAGAACGCGGGCGGCCAGTGGGTCAAGATGCCCCCGCAAGCGGCGCTTCCACTTAGCTTCGACGCCAACGACATCGTCCAGAGCTTCAACGAGCAGACGAGCCAGGGGCAGACAGTCACTAAAGGCGGGCTTGGCCTGGTAGACGGCGCACCGTGCCAAGAGTGGATATCGCAGGGTCCGGACCCAAGCAAGGGTGGCACGATGTGCCTCGGCCTATTGGACGACCTGCCGCGCCAATTCAAGTCGACCGACGGCAGCACCACAATGACCTTCACCGACTGGAACAGCGCAATCAGCATCGACCCGCCCATCTAACGATATTGCCGCCGAATTAGGGGGAACAGCTGCGGGAACGTGACCTGCGGCGCGGCCCGTGACGCGGTGACCGGCGCTGTAGAGCACGTGCGATAATCGCCCGGCGGACACAAATAGAGGTGACAGCCATTGGATAGCGCGCAACTGCAGAGCTGGATGAAAAAGCGCGCGAAGCAAGACGACCAACTCTATGAGCGGTTCGGACGACCGTTAGAATCAACGCACCAGGGTGAATTCGTCGCGATCTCCGACGATGGCCGCACCATTGTTGGCTCGAATGAGTTGGCTGTTGCCTCGCAGGCCATTCAGCAATTCGGTCGCGGGTCGTTCGCCCTGCGGCGGATCGGCGCTCCCGCCGAAGCGCATTGGCGGCGGATCCTGGAGTGACTCCAGGTCCATATCCGTCGCTTACGGTACGCTTCGCGGTGAATGGCAACATCCGCGAGGCCACGGCCCTCATAGACACTGGATTCGACGGTTACCTCGTTGTCCCCGCCGCGGTTGCCACCGATTTTCCATTGCCTGCATATCGTGAGCGAATCGAAACTGCTAGCGGCGAAGTAATCGCGGTCCCAGTATTCCCCGGGACGGTCGAGCTGATAAATCAGCCCGGCCCTTTCGATGCCCTCATCGCGGTGGGCGGCGAATTCCTGCTGGGTCTGTTGAGCATCAACCATTTCCGCATCACATTCGACCACGGTTACCAGCTTCTCGTCGAGCCCTAAAGAGCTCCGTCTCCCAGCTTGCCAGCGACGCGCGGTCCGGGTATGCTTCGCGGCGACCTGCGAGCGCTGAGGAGAGAACGATCCATGTACAAAGGGCAGCCCGTCATCGACGTCCACGGCCACATGTCGACGCCACCGCATTTTCGCGCCTTCGCCTTCAACCTGATTGCGCTGCGCTCGACCGCAGGCGGCCTGGATATCAGCGACCAACTCATGGAGACTGCGCTTGGGCGGCACCTCCGCATCATGGACGAGCGCAACATCGACGTGCAGATGATCTCCCCGCGTCCGGTCGCCATGATGCAGTGGGAGGCGGCGCCACTCGTCGACAAGTGGACGCGCGTGACCAACGACGTGATCTACCAGCAGATCAAAATGCACCCCGATCGCTACGTCGGCGTGGCGCAGCTCCCGCAGCACGAACTCCACGATACCAACAATTGCCTCGAAGAGCTGGAACGCTGCGTTCAGGAGATGAACTTCGTGGGCGCGCTGGTGAATCCCGATCCGGGCGCCGATCGGCTTACACCGGGCATGGATACCGACTACTGGTACCCACTGTACAAAAAAGCTGAGCAACTCCAAGTGCCGCTGATCGTGCACCCCGCGATTACGCGGGACCCGCGGCTGGAGCGAATCCCCCACAGCTATCAGTACAACAACATCACCGAGGAGACGCTCGCCACTCTGCTGCTGGAGCACAGCGACGTATTCGAGCGCTTCCCAGGGTTGACGATCATCATCTGCCATTGCGGTGGGTCGCTGAGCCGCTTCGTCAAGAGCGCCATCAGCAGCGGCGAGGCGGCCGGTGGTCAGGTTGGCACTGCGGCCGCGGCCGACACCGAAATGGAGACGCTGCGGCCGAACAACATCTACTTCGATAGCTGCGCCTACGACAAGGACTTCCTGACCACGGCGATCAAGCAGCGCGGTGTGGACCGCATCGTCTTCGGCACCGAGGCGCCAGGCAGCGGCACGGGCGTCATCAACCCGGAAACCGGCAAGCCGTCGGACGATCTCATCCCCGTGATCGAGTCGATGGACTTCCTCACCGAGGATGACAAGCGGAAGATCCTCCGCGACAATGCGCTGCGGCTGTTCCCGCGCCTGAAGACCGGCAGGTAGGGACCCCGCCCAAGTGCACTCGGAACCTTCGGCACAGCACGGCACAGACTGCTAAATGGCCCCCGAAGACGCTAACGTTAGCGTCTTCGGGGGCCATTTAGCGCACTCCGTGTTGCACACGTTGCCCGCTGTTCGAGCGCGGGATCGTCACGGGCTGCTTAGATCCAGCCTTTATCACGGGCGATGCGGGCGGCCTCCGCTCGCGTTCGCACTCCGAGTTTTGCCATAGCCTCGGAGAGGTAATTCCGGACGGTTCCCTCCGAGAGGGACAGGAGACTGGCGATGCGCCCGCCGGCATGGCCAGCGTCGACAAGGCGGAGCACGTCCCGCTCGCGCTCGGTGAGCGGATTGGGCCCACCTAACGCCTCAGCGGCCAGTTCGGGATCGATAACCCGCTCGCCGGCATGAACCCTACGGATGGCGGTCGCCAACTGGGTCGCGGGCGCAGATTTCATCAAATAGCCGCGCGCACCGGCACCGAGCGCGCGAGCGAGATAGCCAGGGCGGGCGAACGTGGTTACGATGAGCACGCTCACGGTGGGACACAGCAGCCGGAGCCGCTCCGCCGCCACCAAACCGCCGCCTCCCGGCATCTCGATATCGAGGACACAGACGTCGGGCTGGAGCCGCTGAGTTTCCGCGATCGCGGTCGCGGTATCCGAGGCTTCAGCCACCACCTCGAAATCGCCTTCCAGTTCGAGGAGCGCTTTGAGCGCGCCTCGGACCATGGCTTGGTCCTCGGCGAGAAGCAGCCGAATCCTAGCCACCTTCAGCCAACGCGAGTCCGCCGCTGCTTGGCAACCCGGTCCCGAGCGGGATCCACGCGACGAGTTTGGCACCGGGGCTATCGCTCGTGATCTGCAGACTGCCACCAAGCGCGGCGAGCCGCTCGCGCATGCCGGGCAGCCCGGTTCCTTCGTGCAACCCAGACAACCCCCGGCCATCATCCGCGACCGTGAGAACCGCCGTTCCAGCGCAGATTTCGATGGTGATCGTGCAGAGGCCAGCGCTGGCGTGCCTGATCACGTTGGTGACCGCCTCACGAAGCACGAGCCCGAGAACACCATCGAGGATAGGAGAAATGCCGCCCGGAATGGGGTACGCATCCATCTCGATTCCTGCTGCTCGCAGGGCGATTCGGGCGCGATTCAGCTCTCCCTGCAGGCCCTCGCTGCGATATCCACCGACCACGGTCCGAAGCTGCTCCAGCGCCTGCCGAGAAACGATCTCGACGTCAGCCATCTCTGCCGCAGCCCTTGCAGGTTGTTCGCGGGTCAGACGAGCGGCAAGCTGGGCCTTCAGGTAATGACGGTTAGTGTCTGGCCGAGCACATCGTGTAAGTCGCGGGCGATGCGTCCCCGCTCAGCCAATGCTGCTAGACGCTCCACCTCCTCTCGGGCTCGAGCCAACTCGATTTGTGTGCCGAAATACTTGCTGTAGCTGAAGTTGTTGATGCCGACCGAGAGGTCCAAGATCACCCCGATGAGCACGAAGCTCCAGGTGAGGTGGCCGGTAAGTCCCAGGCCGGCGTGCGTGAGCGCAACAATCATCACGGCTGCGGTGGCCTGCTGCCAATTGCGGCTCAAGCCCGCGAAGGCAGCCGCATAGATGAGGATCCCGAAGAACGACGAGCCGACGAAAATCACCAGGACAATGCCGAGAGCCAAAATGCCAAAGATGTGCAGCGCATCGACCACCGCTGAAGTCCGGCGGCGAAAACCAACCAGGTACAGCGGCAGGAACACCAACAGGCCGAGGCCACCTGCAATGCGTTGGGGGAGACTATGCGAGCCCGCGACGATGTCGCCGAGGGGAAAGATCAGATAGACGAGCCAGATCAGGCCGATGTACCCGAAGCGCGTCAGCCGTTCGGCAGTAACGGACATGCGCCGCATGAAAGACTCCCACCACGCCTACACTAGCCGAACTGTCTGGTCTCTTCACGCTCGAGCGCCCGCAACGCGAGGAACATGAAGACCACACCATACGCGACGAGCCAGAGAACGCTTCCAGAGACATCGGGGGTCTCTGCGCCCACGGTGTACCACGCGACGCGAGCCAGATGGTAGGTGGGGAGGAACGGCGCCACCCGCTGGACGAGATCCGGAAGCTGAGAGACCGGCACAAAGAGGCCGGAGGCAAACGATAGTGGGAGCAGCACGAGATTGATTGCCGCGGGAGCAGAGCCGGGCGACACCAGATATCCAATGCCGAGGCCCAGCGTGAGAAAGGGCAGCGAGCCCAGCAGCAAGCTGCCAATCAAGACTGCCCACCTCGCGAGTGGCAGATCGACGTTCCCAATAATCGCCCCGAATAGGCACAACGCGAGGAGTACTGCCAGTCCAAAGCCCACCGCCGTCAGGCTGCGGGCGGTGAGATGGATCCATCCCGGCAACGGTGTAGCCCTCATGAGCACATGCATGCGCTGGGCACGCTCGTTCGCCAGTGAGTTTCCGAATGAGTGGAGCATGACCGAGACCACTCCGTACGTCGCCAGAGACGCGAGGATATATGCGCTGGCGCTAACCCCGCCCAGGCGCGCGTCGCTTCGCGGCAACCCGATGCACGCGTACAGGACGATAGGGAAAGCCACGCTAAAGACCAAAAACGCGGGAACCCGCCAGAGCTTGATAAGCTCGGCTTTGAGCTGAGCTACCAGCATCGGGAGCAGTGGCGCCGCAAGTGACTCGCTGCGGGCTGGCGCTGGCACCTCTTTCGTCATGAGCGGTCCCGGCTGGCCTCGACTCCGGACGAACCGTTGCGCCCGGTAAGGCTCAGAACCGCCTCTTCAAGACCGATGGCCGTGATCTCCAGGTCGCTGACCGTGCAATCTGTCCTGAATACGCGCTTCAGGGCGACCTCAGGCTCGGAGCTCACAAATGTGACCGCCGACTCGTTCACGGCGAGGCGACTCAGGGGGAGATCATCGAAGAAGCCGAGCGGCAGTGGGTGACCCGTGGTGAAGCTGATATGTTTCCCAGCGGTGCGCGCCTTGATGCCGCTGGGGGTGTCGTCCGCCACGATCCGCCCCTTGTCGATGACGACGATGCGGTGCGCGAGCGCGTCTGCCTCCTGCAAGTTGTGGGTGGTTAGCACGATAGTCGCGCCCCGCGTTGCGAACTCGCGGATCCGGTCCCAGAACACGCGCCGACTCTCTACGTCCAGGCCGTTGGTCGGCTCGTCGAGGAAGAGAACCTCCGGGTCGCCGCAAATGGCGAGCGCGAAATAGACGCGTTGTTTCTGGCCGCCGCTGAGTGTGCCCAGAAGCGTATTTGCTTTGTCGTCGAGCCCAGTTTGGAGCAGGAGCTCCTCAGTCGAGAGGGGCCGGGGGTAGTAGGTGCGAAAGAGGTCGATCAGCTCTCGCACCTTCAGAGTGGGCGGTACCCCCGACTCCTGAAGCATCACCCCGATGCGCGAGCGGGCTCGGCGGGAGCCGGGTGGCTCGCCGAAGAGCAGCGCCTGGCCGGTGGTGGGGCGGCGCAACCCCAGCATAATGGCGATGGAAGTGCTCTTGCCGGCCCCGTTCGGTCCGAGGACGGCGACCACCTCCCCTCTCTCGATACGCAGACTTACCGAATGCAGAGCCTGTACATTGCCATAGCTCTTCGAGACGTCGTGGAGCTCGACGGAAGCGGATCGCATGTGCGTAATATTGCCCGTCGTCCGGGCAGCAGAGTAGTGGGTTGTGTCAGCAGTATCGATCCATCCCTGTCAGCCTGAACTGGTGACAATTGTCACGTCGCACCCAAGCTGATCCTCGGCTCGTCCTGAAAAAGGGCGCACGACTAACGAGGGCCATCCGCTCCGTTGAACGGCTTGAGGATTGCCTCGAGATCTACGGCATCCACGGCCGCCGCCGGCACGGCCACGCGCGGTGGGAAGGGCGCCGGCGGCAGCGGCTTCGTGGCGTCGATGATCATCGCGGTGACCATCTTCGGCTCCTTGTGCCCATCCGGGAAGTACTCCCAGCTAGTGGGAATGAGCCCACCGGGGCCGGACCACCCCGGAATGAGGTGCAGGTCGCGGTCCGCCGCGAAGCGGGTGCCGATCGCCCACATCACCTCCGGCTCGTTGAATACGTCGATGTCGTCGTCCACGAGCACGATGGTCTTGAGGTTCTCCGGCTCGGTCAGGAGTGCGGCGAGCGCTGCCTTCTTCGCCTCCGCCTCATTGCGCTTGGTGAAGGAGATGTAGCAGTGCATCCGCACGTGGGCCGGCACGTTCACCGCCTTCACGCCGGGCACCGCGTCCTTGACCCGACTGTAGATGCTTCCCATGCGTGGCAGGCTGCCGAGCACCTGGTGCTCGCGGTGGCCGGCGAACACGTCGTAGAAGACCGCATCGCGCCGCATGGTGATCGCCAGGACCTTGATCACCGGCTTCGGTCCGTGCTCGGTATAGAGGCCCGGCCACTCGGCGAACGGGCCCTCCTCCCGCCGCACCCCGGGCTCGATCACTCCTTCGATCACGATCTCCGCGCGAGCGGGTACGAGCAGATCGTTCGTCTCGCATTTGACGAGCTCCAAGGGCTCGCCGAGGAGACCGCCGGCCTCGTCATACTCGCCACCCATGCCGGGGATACGCGAGACCGCGCCCATGATGACGGCCGGATGGTGCCCGATACTGATCGCGACGGGCATGGGCCGGTTCAGGGCCTCGCAGGCCTGGTGGATGTATTGACCGTGATGGCCAGTGATGAACCAGACGCCCATCTCCTGCGGACCGTAGACCTGGTGGCGGTAGAGGCCGACGTTCATGATGCCGGTCTCGGGATGACGGGTGACGAGGCTGGCGGCGGTGAGGTAAGGGCCGCCATCCAGCTCGTTGTGGGTAGGGATCGGCAGCCGGGTGAGGTCTGCGTCAGCGCCGGTCCAGATCACCTCTTTGACAGGCGCGTCCTCGACGATCCTCGGCGGGATCGGCTTCGCCTGGCGCTGCGAGTAGACCGAGACCATCTCGTGCTGCGTCGTGCCCAGCGCCATCGCGAGCCGCTCGTAGCTGGCCGTGAGGTTCACCACGGCCGGGAGCTCGCTCCCACGCACGTGCTGGAAGTACAGCGCCGGAAACTGGCCGCGCCGTTCGAGGGCCGCCGCCACGGCGGTCATGCCGAACCGTGGATCGACAGGCTCACTGACCATCTTCAGCTCGTCGGGCCGCCGCTCGGCGAGCTCGTCGACAAATGAGCGCAGATCTTTGGGCATTGCATCACTCCACGTTCCGATGGGTTTTCGCGGCTGGCGGGCGCCTCATCCGAGCCACCGCAACCAGGATGCCGGAGGGGATCCGGCCGGAGAACGTGGGGGCAGGCGTTTGGGAGTGACGCTCGAGGGGGCCCGCCAGATTCCGCTCGTTCTGACGCCCTCGCAGGCCCAGACGGAATCTGGCGGGCCGGAGAATCAGTCGGTGCCGCGACCCTTGGGCTTGGCGAGCAACCATTCGGGCTCCTGCCCGAGCATCTCGGCACGCGCTTCTGGCGACGTATTGAAGAGGCGCATCGCCTCATCCCACGTCAGGTCGTGGATGTTGTCCGATGGGATACGGACCAGCGTCTCCGTGTCTCCGCCGCGGGTGACGCCGATTGGGTCGAGGCCCTGCTGGACGCGCTCCATCTGCTCGCGCCACACCTCGCGGTTCAGCAGCAAGCCGCGATCGCTGGTTGCGAGGCGCCACTTCTCCCAGTCTGGGAGGAAGTGCCGCTCCACCGGGCCCTGGGTCTGCTGCGCGACCTCGTCCTCCCAGATATTGCCCTGGCGCCAGGGGTGGCCGAGGTTCCACCAGTGGCCGACCTGCGCCGCCCAGTCCTTCGGCAGGTTCTCGGCGTGCCCAATATTGAAGCGGCCAGCTTGGGCCCGGGTCGCCTCCGCAGTAGCCTGGCCATTCTCGTCGAATGGATAGAAGTCAACCGTGAACCACCGCGTGTTGTAGTCGTCGACCGGCACGGCCCACTTCATGGACTTCCCGTATTCCTGGTTGCAGCGCTGGGTCGGCCACACGGTGTGCGTCTCGTGATACGAGTAGCGGCCCGGAGTTTTCGTGCTCTTGATCACGATCATCCGCGTGCCCCAGCCGGTGCGCTCGAACTTGATCTGCGTCGCCGGCTCACCATCGCGGCCATGGTGCATCGTGGTGGTCGGCGTCTTGCCACGGTACCAGCCGTGGGCGATCTCGCCGTGCCACGGATCCATGTTGTTGTCGTGCAGCGCCTGGAACACGTTGCACTGCTCGGTGTAGCCGCCGTTGCCGACGACACGCACGCCGGCAGTCGCGAAGAGCTGATTGTAGTGCGGGAAATCCGGCTGCTTGTCCGGCGGCCCCATGTAGGTAAAGATCAGGCCGCCGATCTCGACACACGGGTACGACGTGTGCTTCACGGTCATCTTGAAGAAACTCTCGGGCGGCTCGGCCGGCGTCTCCAGGCAGGAGCCGTCCCGCGCATAGAGCCAACCGTGGTACAGACAGCGCAGGCCGTTGTCCTCTACCCGGCCGTAGTACAGGGAGGTGCCACGGTGGCTGCAATGCTCGCCGAGCAAGCCCGGCTTGCCGGACGAGTCACGGAAGAGCACCAGATGCTCGCCGAGCATCGTCACCCGCACCGGGTTGTTCGCCAGGCCCCGACCAAGATTGGCCGAGCATTCGACCGGGAGCCAGTAGCGACGGAACACCTCTCCGGAGGGGGTTCCGGGGCCGACGCGGATCAGCTCTTCTTCTTCTTCGTTGCGAAATACCATACGTCTCTCCTTTCGATTGCTTTACCTCTGCCCTGCTGGTAGTGTCAACGAGGAGGTGGCGATCCCCCGGGCACTACCGAGGAAACCATCGCCCCTATGATACGGTGACTGGCTCCTCATTCTGCCTGGACGACCATGACGGCAATCGCCCGATGGTGGCGGGTTTCGTGCTCACTCGCGGTCCCAGGCGACGAAGTTGGAGCCGGTGCGGTTGCTGTTCGGCGGGATTTTCACGCCCTTGAGCGCCAGCACCGGCAGCACCTCCCAGTACAGCGGGATGTACGCCACGTCGCTCGTCTCTAACTGGATAAGCTGGCGGTGCAAATCGTTGCGCTGCGTTGGGTCGATCGTCACCTGAAGCTGGTCGACGAGCTGGTCCACCCGCGGATTGCTGTAGCCAAGCTTATTGCGTCCGGTCCAGCGGTCAGCCGCGGAGGCGATGTTCCGTGAGTTGAGCCGCGCCATGTACCACTCTTCCGGTCCGAGGTTGCTCGAGATGATGATCGTCGGCAACGTCGCCTGGAACTCACGGTCGCTCTCGCGCACCGGCGGGATCACGAACGGTGTCATCTTGGCGCCCACCTTGCCCCATAGGTCGGACACGATGGCGGGCTCCCGCTCCTGGCCCCCCGCAGCCTGGCGCCCCCACAGCTCGGATTCGAAGCGCTCGCCAGTCTGCTGGCTCACGAGCACACTATCTGCACCCTTCACCCAGCCGGCTTGGGTCAGCAATTGCTGCGCGCGCGCGGGATCGTACGGATACTGCACGACGGCGGAGTCCACTGCCGAGCGGAACGGGTCCGCGGGTCGGGCGTAGCTGTCGGCGACCTGGCCGATCCCCTGGGTGCTCAGGTCGACCAGCGCCTGGCGGTCGGTAGCGTAGACGAATGCCTGGCGCACCAGTTGGTTCGTCAGCCCGTTCGTCGGCTTCGCGTACTCCGGTCGATGCTGAATCTCCATGAAATGCATGCGACCGGTGGGAGCGACGATTACCTGGTTGCCAGTGCCTTCCCAGCGCTGCCTGAGATTCAGCGCGGTGCCGAGATCCACGCTGGGCGGCAAGACCACGTCCACCGCGCCCGACAGGATGTTGGCAAGCATGGTGTTGCCGTCGCCAATGAACCTCACGTTCACCGCGTCGAACGGCGGACGCGTCGCGTAGTAGTCGTCGAAGCGGGTCAGCTCGAGCTGGGACCCAGCATCCCACTTCGAGATCCGGTATGGGCCGAGGCCGACCCAATCGTGGTTGAAGTAGCCGCTGTTGACGAATGCGTCCTTGTCACGGGTGTAGAGATCTTCCAAAAGGTGTTTGGGCAGCGGCACGAGCCCTTCCGCCTGGAAGGCAAACGGGTAAGTCTGCGCCCAGTGCGTCGTGAACGTTTGTGGATCCGGCGCGGCGGCCGACTCCATCAAGCGCAGCGTCGAGGAGAACGGCGACGGCAGATTCGGGTCCTTGTACACACCGAAGGAGAAGACCAGGTCGGCGGAGGTGAACGGCGTGCCGTCGTGCCATTTGATGTTCGGCCGCAGCGTCCACGTCATGTCCATCGTGCCGTCCGAGTTCAGCTTCCACGTGCCCTTATCGGTAGACGGCGCCTCGACGGCGAGGTGCGGCTCGTAGCCCGGTCGGTCGTCCTCCTGCACGAGGTAGTCATGCACCATGTACTTGATTGGGCCGGAACCGCCGCGGCCAGCCTCGCCTGAGAAGCCCTCGACGTTCGGCGGCTCCTGCACGTAGGCAATGGTGAGCGTCTTACGCGCTGCGGGTGCCGAGGCGCCGGTGCCCTGGGACGAGCTCGCTGGGGGAGCGCCACCGGGGGCTGCGGGACCTGCCGAGCTGCACGCAGTCAACACAAGCAGCAAGGCGACGAATGATGCGTGCAGGTTGCGGGACGGCATTCGCCGCATTCCGGTCTCCTTCTTCAATAAAGCTTGCCCGATGACGCTTTCTCGATGGCGCAGTGACCGCGCCCTCTTTCGTGCGCCAGCATACCCGCACGCGAGCCGGACCGCCAGTATCATGTTCGAACTATTTGGAGGTGGTGCAATGGCTGGACCCGTGCGCTTCGGGATCGCAGGCATCGGCAATGAGGGGCGCTCGGTGTTGCCCGACCTCGCGGCGTTCGAGGGCGGGGAGCTGACCGCGGTCGCCGATCTCCGGCGCGATGCGTTGGATGCCTTCGGCGAGGACCATCCAGACGTGCGCACGTTCGACAGCCTCGAGGCGATGTGTGCGAGCGGCGCGATCGATGCGGTATGGATCGCAACCCCAAGCCCGGTTCACGCGGAGAACGCCATCACCGCCGCCGAACACGGCGTGCACGTGATTTTGGAGAAGCCCATCGCGATCACCCTCGAGGAGGCGCACCGGATCGTCGAGGCAGTCGAGCGCAACGGCGTCCAGCTAGTGGTCCATTCGCACGCGAGCGATGCGCCGATCGTGAAGATGCGGGAGATCGTCGCGAGCGGCAAGCTCGGCCGGCTCATCGGGATCAACTCGTTGACCCATAAGGGCTGGCTGCGCAGCCCCCGGCTCGCCGCAGAGGTCGATACCACGAAGGGCGGCGGGGTTCTGTTCCGCCAGGGCCCGCACCAGATCGAGATCGTGCGCCGCCTCGGCGGCGGCCTCGTGAAGAGCGTGCGTGCCTACACCGGCCGCTGGCAGCCGGCATTCGAGACCGAAGGCAATTTCACGGCGTTGCTCGAGTTCGCGAACGGCGCCCCGGCCACGCTCAACCTGTACGGCTACGGCTACTTCAACGTCACCGACCTGACGTGGGGCATCGGTGAGGGTGGCACGGCGAGCTCCGGCACCTATCGCAAACAAGAGCGGCGAACCGGGCCCGTGGATCCGGCCACCTACTATGCAAAGCCTCGGAACGAGGGACGCGAGCAGGCACCGCGGGAGGGCCGCGCGCGCAGGCAGCCAATCTACGGCCTCACCATCGTGAGCTGCGAGTTCGGGGAGCTTCGCCAGTCGCCAGACGGGGTGTACGTCTACACCGACGACGGCTGTGAGGAGATCATCTGCCCACCGTATCTCGATCGGATGACCGAGCTACAAGAGCTGGCGACGGCGCTCGCGACCGGGCGACCGGCGTTTCCTGACGTCCGCTGGGGCCGGGCGACGCTCGAGGTCATTCTGGCGATTCTCGAGTCAAAGGATGGGCGCGAGGTGCCGCTGAGCTACCAGGTGGCGACGCCGGTATGAAGACGAAGACGCTCCGCTTCGGCGTTATCGGCCTCGGGCGAGCCGGGTCCGGCATGCTCTCGGCGATGGCGAAGCACCCTGACGTCCGCGTGACCGCCGCGGCGGATCTGCATCGTGAGCATCTGGACCGCTTCGTCGAAGATTTCGACGGTCTCGCGTTCAGCGACGCCGAGGCGCTCTGCGCCAGCTCCGAGATCGACGCCGTTTTCATTGCGACGCCCCATGAGTACCACGCAGACCAGACAATCATGGCCGCTCGCTACGGCAAGCACGTCATCGTCGAGAAACCGATGGCGCTGACGCTCGACGATTGCGACCGTATGATCGCGGCAACCGAGCAGGCAGGCGTGCAGCTCGTTGTCGGCCATACGGCGAGCTACAACCCGGCAGTCGCCAAGATGCGGGAGATGGTCGCCAGTGGCGAGCTGGGCCGACTCGGGATGATCGGCGCCACCGCCTACACCGACTTCCTGTACCGGCCGCGGCGACCAGAGGAGCTCGACACGGCGCTGGGCGGGGGCATCATGTTCAATCAGGTGCCCCATCAGGTGGATGCCGCGCGCCTCATCGGCGGCGGTCTCGTCCGCAGCGTGCGTGCTGCCACCTTCGTGCTCGACCCGAGCCGCCCCACGGAGGGAAGTTACACCGCGTTCCTTGAGTTCGAGAACGGCGCGGCGGCGACCCTCGCGTACAGCGGCTACGACCATCTCGAATCCGGTGAGATCGCGGCTGGTCGCGCCCCGAAGGACGCCGACCAGTACAGCGTGGCACGCCGGGAGCTCGCCCGGGTGCGAACGCCCGAGGAGGAAACAGCGCTGCGGATCAGCACCGGTTACGGCGGAGAGCGGCCGGTGGTCCGGGAACGCAGCGGCCGCGCCTCGTTATTACAAGGCGAGCTGGGAGTCTTCATCGTGAACGCGAAGCACGCGGATCTCCGCCTGGGTGCAGACGGCGTGCTCGCCTACACCTCAGCGGGCCTCAAGCTCATCCCGCCGAATCCCTGGCGCGGCACGGCTGGCCGCGGCAACGTGATCGACGAGTTGTACTATGCGGTGACCGACGGCCGACCGCTGGTGCACCATGGGCGGTGGGCCAAAGCCACGCTCGAGGTGTGTCTCGCCATGCTGCAATCGTCACACGAGCACCGCGAGATCCAGCTCGCGCACCAGGTCCCGACAGTTGACCCGCAGGCGTAGCGCTATGCCGACAGCGGAGGTCCGCACCGGTGGTTCCCGGCGCCGGTGGCTCCTCCGGCGTTGGTTCCCGGCACCGTCGGGGCCCGCGCCGGTGGGTACCGGCCCTGGTGGTTCCCTGCACTGGTGGTTCGCGCGACGTTGGTCAGTAGGGGCGAGGCATGCCTCGCCCAAAGCCTTGTGGGCGAGGCA
>JAXDLH010000501.1:0-4981 GCA_034666705.1 Chloroflexota bacterium | reverse complement strand
TGGCGCCTGCCCCTGGTACGTTCAACGTGCAACTCACGGACGATGCCAACCTCAGCCAGTGGCGCGCGCTCCAGGCCGAGCCGGGCATCGTGATCGACCCGCCGGACGCGAGCTTCTGCGCCTCGCGCTGTTACCCGGTGCTCGTCAACGATCGTGTGCCCGGCGCCATCATCCTGCCCGAGGTGGCGGGCTATCCGCCTGACCGCATCGAGGTTGTCTCCGCGCAGAGCATCCGCAGCGCGATGCAACTGCACGACGGCGATCCCGTCACCCTTCGGGCGATGGTCGACCCGTGAGCATTCCCGCGAGCGCGTTTGCCGGCGGCCCCGGCGACGACGTCGATTTGCGCGCCCTTGCGCTGGCCTATCTTGCGGCGCACAATACGGTCTCGCTCGCCACGCTCGGGCCGGACGGCCCCTGGGCCGCGACCGTGTTCTATGCGAGCGTCGAGTTCGACCTCTACTTCCTCTCGGAGCCGAAGACCCGCCACGCCCAGAATGTTCTCGGCAATCCGACGATCGCGGGAACGATCAACGAGGATTACCACGACTGGCGGCAAATCAAGGGCATCCAGCTCACGGGCCGCTGCGTCGAGTTGGCCGAGCCCTTGGAGATCCAGGCCGGCCTGGATGCGTACGTCGCCAAGTACCCATTTGTTGGCCAGTTCCTCGCGCCCGGCCGCCTGCTTGAGGGAATGGCGGTGGCCGGTCGGCCGCTGAACGTACGCTTGTATCAGGTTACGCCGACGCAGGTGCTCTACCTGGACAACGAGCGGGGCTTCAGCAACCGCCAGGAAATCCCGCTTACCGCCTGAGCCTTCGATTCCCCATCCGTAGTTCGCAATCCGCAATTGTCAAGGTCGCTGCCCCGGATTGAGCGCCTGGTCGTAGAAGCGCAAGTAGTCGGGGATATGGCTCGACCAGTAGTCACCATCATGCCCACCGGGGAACACGTTGAACTGGTGGTCGACGCCGCGCGCCTCCAGCACCTCGTGGAGTTGCTCGGTGCGAGGCAGCCAGCTATCCTGGTCGCCAATGTCGATCCAGATATCCAGGTTTTCGATCCCCGGCGCGGTAGCGGCGAGCGTGATCGGGTCGCGCTCCCGGTAGTCCGCGCCCTCGCCGAGCATGTCGCGCTCGCCATCCTCCGGCAGCCCTGGGCTGTGCGCGCCCACGACGCCCCACGCGTTCGGGAAGCGGAAGGCATTGATCAGCGCGCCAGTCCCACCCATCGAGAGGCCGCCGACCGCTCGACTGCGGGCCCCAGGAAGGACTCGATAGGTCGACGTAATGTGCCGCACCAGATCGACGGTCAGATAGTTGCCGTAGCGCGGTCCCTCGTCCGGCCAGTTCACCCAGTAGCTGTAATCGCCCTGCGGCAGCACGATGATGAGGGGCAGAATCTGCCGGGTGGCGATCATGCGGTCGGCGACGTCGACGAGCCCGTAGGCGAGCCACTCCTCATACGAGCCGCTATTGCCGTGCAGCATATAGAGCACCGGGTACCGGCGGTCCTCCGTCTCGTACCCCGGTGGCAGGTAGATGTAGTAGGGCATATCGCCGTTCAACGCTGGGCTGAAGAACTTGAGGTTGCGCAGCGTGCCCCGGATCGGGCCAACGTAGGGGCTCACCTGCGGCGCGCCGCGCTGGTCCGCGTTCGCCCTCGCTGCGGGTTGACGCAGGTTCTGGCGCGGCAGGGGCACCGGCGTGGGTTCGCCGCGCGGCAGCTTGCCCGGCACGGGGGTCCCGAACGCTCGTGCCACCCGGGCCTGGGTCGCGTCGACTGGCGCGGCGCTCGCCAACCCGGGCGTGTTTGGCGTGGGGTCGAGCGGGAGCAGGAGCAGACAAGCCAGCGTCGCGGACGCGGGCCACGCGTAGCGCGCCCAGCCCCCACTGGGATTGACCGCCAGCAGCTTCCCGCGGACCAGTCCCCAGATGAGCAGAAGCGCTCCTATCTGGATCACCGTATTCAATGGTCGGACGTAGCGCTCTGCCACGTTGAGGCGGTCCAGCAGCAGCGCCAGCGGCACGGCCAGGGCCACGTGCGCGGCGTAGGCATACAGCGCGCTCTCGCCGAGGGGGAGCAGGAGCCAGCCCAGGAGCCGATGGATCGGCCGCCAGAACTCCGTCACCAGCAGGTAGAAGAAGCTGAACACGACGATCGACGCGACGATGCGGCCCGGCCGGACGTCGCTCTTCCCGAACACGTCCTCGAGCAGAAAGAGCTGCACGTCGGCGATTCGCTGCGGATCGTTCGTCCAGAGGCGCGCCAACTGGTCCTGCAGCCGGTACAGCACGATCAGCGCGGCGAACAGCAGCCCGGACGCTACCAGCGCTGGCCGTCGGGGAAATTTAGCCAAGCGCCTGGCCAGCGCCTCGCGGTGCCACCCCAGCACCATGCCCGTGAAGAAGAAGACTTGCCACGCCGACAGGTAGAAGAGGTAGTTACCGGCGATCGTCCATGGCACATCTGTCTGCTCGGGAAACAGTTGGTACGCGAGCCATAGCAGCCACGACGCGCCCAGCACCGCCGCCGTGCGTCCCTGGGACAGCAGGATCAGGGCGAGCGGGGCGACGATGATGAGCAGCGTGTAGAGCAGCGGGATGTCGACCAGGTAATAGGTCTGATGCAGGCTGAGGATCGATACCACGAACGCGGCAGGATCCTGGAAGTCGAGTCCTTGTGCCCAGTGCAGGTTCAGCACCTCGGACACGGGAATGAACAGCAGGGAGAGCGTAATCGTAAGCAGGTACAGCGCGACGGCACGCTCGATCGCTCGCCGCAGCGATGGCCCCAGTCCGTCGCGGGCGATCAACCGGCGATAGACTAGCCCCATCACCAGGCCGGAGATGAAGATGAACGCCTCGGCCGCCGACGTATAGAACCGATTCCCGCCGGTGATGGCGTAGAAGTACGAGGGGCCCGCGAGGTGGTCGATCACCATCGCCACGACGCAGAAACCGCGCAGCAGGTCGATGCGCAGGTCGCGCCCGGAGGGAGGCGGCACGTAGGGCCCCACCGGTCCGGCAAAACCGAGGGCGGCGCTCAACCGTTTCACAGGTAGATCAAGCAGTCGTCATTCACGTGCGATGCGTGTCGAGGCGTCACGTCACATTTTGCACTTCCGGGAACCGGTACGGCGGGGCCTCAGGTAATTCCTGGATCCAATTGAATGCCTGGTCGAGGTCGTAGCGAATCACCGGTCCGTGCGCTGATGCGATCGCCCTCGGCTCGAGGGCCCGCAGCGTGTCCAGCTCCGCGGCGAGCCTGGCCGGATCCACCAGCCGCACCCAGGGATGGTTGCTCTGATTCCAGTACCGGAAGCCTCGCTCGTAGGTTGCGGCGTCGATCTCGTCGGCGAATGCGACCTCGACCGGCAGGATTGCGCCGAAGCAGTCCGCGGCGCACAGAATCCGCGAGCGCTCGTCGAAGAATGCCATCGTCTCCGGCTGATCGAAGAGCGGGATCCATACCGCGCGCACGCTACGGTCGCCGAGATCGACCTGCTCGCCCGGATTCAGTAGCCGGAAGCGCTCGGCCGGAAGGTTGAAGTCGCCCATCAGCTTCGTGCGGCCGATAGCGTTCGTTAGGATGCGCGCCGCCGGCGCCGTATCCAACAGGGCCACGAGCGCGCCGGTGTGGTCGGGATCGGCGTGGGTGATCGCCACGTAGGCGATCTCGTCGAGTCGGATTGTCGTGCGCAGATCATCGAGGAATCGGTCGCGGAACGCCGGCGCGGACGTATCGACCACCAGCGGTCGCGCTGCTTGGATCAGCACCGTGTTGAGTGGCGTCACCTCGCCGGGGAAAACGTACGCGTGCGCGATGAGCACCACGTCGTCCCCAATCGCGTGCGTCGCCATGCCGTGCCCCCGCCCAGATTGTTCGCTGTCAATCCTACAGCACACCCACTGTCTCGCTTCCGCGCGATACGCGCGGGGGGGCTGGGGCAGGTAACTCGTGAGCCCATGAGCTTGTGCTACGCTGCGTCGACTCGCTAGGATGTTCGCGCACTGGCTGGGTCCAGTTGCCAACTGAATAGCGCGGCGGAGAGCCAGGGAAAACCGGTGCGAAGCCGGTGCTGTGCCGCAGCGGTAAGGTCACCTCCTCGATAGCTTGTGGATCGCATGGCCCCTCGGGCCTTGCACGAGCAGTCCACGAGCGTTCCGGCGGGTGGCCAAGCCCGAACACCTCTCTCCGTTGGCCACACGTCCCTCGTACCAGGGGATGGCGGCACACGGGCGTGCGACCGCCCGGGCGCCCGTCCTTCCTGGCTGGAGGGGCGGGTTTTCGTTTCTCGACGCGACTATCGAGACGAGACGCCCGGAGGAAGACTCATGCCTCGTTTGTTTCTGGCGGCTGCCGTCGGCGCCGCTCTCACTCTCCTTCTGATCGCCACGCCCGGCGCGCCGCCGCCGGTGGCCGCGAGCTCATCCGACATCGTCATCAGCCAGATCTACGGTGGGGGCGGGCGCAGCACCGCTGCGAGCTCCACCTATAGGAACGACTACGTCGAGCTGTTCAATCGGGGCAGTGCGTCCGTCGACCTGACGAGCCGGTCGGCCCAGTACCAGGCGACGACGAACAGTCCCTGGACGGTGGTGAACCTGAGCGGCGTGCTCCCGGCGGGGGGCTACCTCCTCATTGCGGGGGAAACGTCCACGGCCCGGCCCTTCCCGTTGCCGCCCCTGGTGCCCAGCCCTGACTTGCCGAGCAGCCTGCAGATCAACCCCGGACGCGGCAAGGTTGCGCTCGTCACCGGCCAGTTGGCGCTGGGGTGCGGGCAGGCCGCCGGCGACTGCATCGGCAACCCGCTCGTTCGTGATTTCGTCGGTTGGGGCGAAGCCGGCGAAGGGCAGCCGGCCGCCAATAACTATGAGGCGTCGCGGGCACCAGGGTTCGAAGTCAACCAGGTCCTCATGCGCGCCGCCGCCGGCTGCACGGACTCGGACAACAACCTCGCCGATTTCTCGGTGACCAG
>JAXDLH010000500.1:0-13545 GCA_034666705.1 Chloroflexota bacterium | reverse complement strand
GATGCCGTCCCACACTTGAATCACCGGGGACTGGAGCTCGCTGATCGTGAGCCGCTGCCGCTCCACAGTGATCTGCTGCGCCTCGTTCGTACGCCGGAGCCCTTCGCTCGTGTCGGTCATGACGTGGTCACCTCAGTTGCGGTGTGCTCGATGGGTCCGACCGGCAGCAGTACGCGAAACATGCTGCCGTGCAGGGGGGTGCTCTCGACCTCCACGCGTCCCTGGTGCGCCTCGACGAGCTGGCGGACCAGCGCGAGTCCCAGCCCGAGCCCTCGAGTTTCGATTTGCCGCGCCTCGGGCGCGCGGTAGAAGCGCTCGAAGATGCGCCCCAGCACCTCCGGACTCATTCCGATGCCGGTGTCGCGAACGTCGACGCGCGCGTAGCCGGCGTCGACGGTGAGGGTAAGGGTGACGTTGCCGCCGGCGGGGGTGTAGCGCACGGCGTTGGAGAGCAGATTGCCGAACACGCTGAGGAGCGCGTCGGCATTGGCCCACACGCGGACGGGCGATTCGCTGTCGCAGTTCTGGATGATGCCGAGGCCCTTGGCGCTGGCGGCCGGTGCGATCCAGCTCAACGCCTGAGTGAGGATCTCGTGCAGGTCCACGAATACAAACCGGAGCACCGGGAGCTCCTGCCGACTGGCCTCGACGAGATCCCCGCTCAAGCGGGAGAGTCGCTCGAGCGCCTGACGAGCGCTGAGCAAGTGCGTTGGCGCCTGCTGCACCTCGCCCCGCTTCAGGAAGCGCTCCACCAGATCGAGGTGACTCTGGGCCGCGGTGAGCGGCTGGCGCAGCTCGTGGGCGATCACGGCGAGGATCTCGTCCTTCTCGCGCCCGATCCGCTCGGCCTCGAGCAAGCGCTCCTCCTCTAAGCTCACGCGGGTCTCGAGGTCGCGGAGCCCCTCGCTGAGCTTCAGCTCGAGGTACTCGCGATAGTGCACTCCGTAGCCGATCATGACCTCGAGCAGGAACTGGTGGCCGTCGTTCATCGCCCGGATCTGTTCGAGCGGCGGGAGCTCCTCCGCGGCCTGTGTGAGCGCCTCGGAGTGCAGCGCGACGATGTCTTCGGGTCCAAGGCCTGCCACGACGAGCTCGCGGCTCAGCAGGGATGCGCGATAGAGAGCATCCTCGCTATGCGTATGCAGGTACTCGTCAAGCACCGAGAGATAATCGTCAGTGGTGAATCTACCCTGGGCAGCGGCCATCGATCACCTCCACTCCAGCCCCCGGCTCCGGTGGAACGTAATGTTACTCGATGGACTCAGCAGGTCGTCGGCCGAATCCAGCCTCCGCGCGGCCCCCAGCACCAGCCTGTAGTTACTCGATGGACTCAGCGGGTCGGCGGCCGAATCACTGCACCGTCGGATATCGTGGGCGATTAACCCCCCATTTACCCTCGGTCACAAAGCCGGTTGCTTTGGAGCCGCATCCTCCCTTCGCATCGCACTATCGAGCGATGGACTCCCCTCATTGAATCGGACCGCTCGAAATTCAGCCTCCTGAGGTGGCGATGCTCACGCTCGGTGTCAATGCCGTCTACCACGATCCCGCCGCCTGCCTCGTCCGCGACGGGCGGGTGCTCGCCGCGGCCGAAGAGGAGCGCTTCACCCACGTGAAGCACGGGAAGCGGCCGGTGCCATTCAGCACGTGGGAGCTGCCGTACCACGCCATCGACTACTGTCTCCGCGAGGCCGGCATCGGGCTGGTGGACGTCGACCACGTCGCGTACTCTTTCGATCCATATCAATTGCTCGGGGCGCACCGCGCCGACGCGACGATCACGCTGCCGCTGGAGCCGAGCGCGCATCCCGCACCCGCCGAGTGGGAGGCCGCCTGGGACCCCCTGTTCCTCTCGTCGATCGTGAATGCGCCCCGCCAGCTCGCCGATGGCGCCCCCCACCATTTAGAGGATCGGTTCAGTGGCGCCCGACCGGACGGACCGTACCGTTGGCACTTCGTCGATCATCATGTGACCCATGCGGCCAGCGCCTTCCACGCTTCCCCGTTCGCCGAGGCGGCGATTCTCACCATCGATGGGCGCGGCGAGCGTGCCACGACGAGCTATAGCCTTGGCAGCGGTACGAGCTTGACGCGGCTGGGTCAGGTGGATATGCCGCACTCACTGGGCCTGCTCTACGAGCAAGTCACGGCCTATCTTGGCTTCCTGCACTCGGCTGACGAGTACAAAGTGATGGCGCTCGCCTCGTTCGGCACGCCGCAATTCCTGGACGACTTTCGTCAGATCATTCGGCTGCGCGCGGATGGCCAGTACACCATCGTGCCGCCGGAGCTCGAGGAGCGCTTCGGTCCCGCCCGACAGCGCGGCGCCGAGCTCGAGGCGCGGCACTACGATATCGCTGCTTCGCTGCAGATCGCCCTCGAAGAGGCCGTGCTCGAGCTTGCCCGGTGGCTGCACGACGCGACCGGCGTGGCCGACCTCTGTCTCGCCGGCGGCGTGGCGCTGAACTGCGTCATGAATGCCCGGCTGCGCGACCGCGGCCCCTTCCAGCGAATCTGGGTGCAACCGGCCGCGGGCGATGCGGGCACCGCGCTCGGCGCCGCCCTCTGGACCGATGCTGGCGAGCGGGGTGCCGCCGAGCGGGACTACGCGATGGACGATGCGTACCTCGGTCCGGCGTTCGACGACGACGAGATCGAGCGCTTCCTGCGCTGGTCGAAGCTTCCCTACCGCCGGCTCGTCGACGTGCCGTGCGAGGTGGCGGAGATCCTCGCCCAGGACCGGGTCATCGGCTGGTTCCAGGGGCGGATGGAGTTCGGGCCGCGGGCGCTCGGTGCGCGGTCGATCCTCGCCTCGCCGCTCCATGCCGAGATGCAAGAGCGGTTGAACGAGATCAAAGACCGCGAGGATTTCCGCCCGGTCGCCCCGGTAGTCATCGAAGAGGAGGCTTCACGCTGGTTTGCGGGCGCCGATCGCTCGCCGTTCATGTTGTTCGTCTACGACGTGCGTCCCGAGGTGGCGGATCGCATCCCTGCGGTGCGCCACGTCGACGGCACGGCGCGCATCCAGACAGTGAATCGGCAGCAAAATCCGCTCTACTACGACCTGCTGAAAGCCTTCGAGGCCCGGACCGGCGTGCCCGTGCTCGTCAACACCTCCTTCAACACCCGTGGTGAGCCGATCGTGTGCACCCCGCGCGATGCGGTCGAGTCGTTCTGGACCTCGCCGCTCGACGCGCTGGTGATCGGCTCGTTCCTGCTCGAGAAGGCTGCATGAGCCTCGTCATGGACGTCTCGGTCGTCGTGCCCACGTATCGCCGGCTCGACCTGCTGCGGCGCTGTCTCGCGGCGCTTCGGGCGCAAGAGCTGGATCGAGGCCGCTACGAGATCGTCGTGGCCGACGACGCCGCCGATGACGGGGTGCGCCGAGCCGTCGAGGCGTTGGCTGTCGCCACGCCAGACGGTCCGGCGCTCCGCTACGTACCGGTGCACGGCGCGCACGGGCCGGCCGCGGCCCGCAATGCCGGATGGCGCGCGGCGCAGAGCGAGATCATTGCCTTCACCGACGACGATTGCGTGCCGGCGCCGCGCTGGCTGGCGGCCGGCCTGGACGCGTTGGCCGCTGACGTCGATGGGGCATACGGCCGCATCGTGGTGCCGCTGCCGGATCGACCCACCGACTACGAGCGGGACGCCGCGGGACTGGAGCGGGGGGAGGGCGTCACCGCCAACTGCTTCTATCGGCGCAGCGCGCTCGCGGCGGTCGGCGGCTTTGACGAGCGCTTCACCGCGGCCTGGCGCGAGGACGCCGATCTTTTCTTTACGCTGCTGGAACGGGGTGGCCGCGTCGTGGCCGTGCCGGATGCGATCGTGGTGCATCCGGTCCGCCCCGCTCCGTGGGGCGTCAGCTTGCGCCAGCAGCGCAAGAGCTTGTTCGATGCGCTCCTTTCTAAGAAGCATCCGTCGCTCTACCGCCAGCGAATCCAGGGTCCGCAGTGGCGGTATTACCGCATCGCCGGCACGATGCTGGCGGCCATCGCCGGCGCAGCGCTTGGCCGGCGTCGCCTCGCGCTGGGCGCGGGTATAGCATGGGCGACGTTGTCCGCCTCGTTCTGCGCCATGCGGCTGCACGGGACTTCGCGGGCACCGGCGCACCTCGCCGAAATGACGCTGACCTCTGCGCTCATCCCGCTCGTGTCGCTATTCTGGCGGGTGCGCGGGGCGCTGCGCTATCGGGTGGTGTTCCTGTGAGCACCAGCGCGCCGCGCACCCCGCTGCCGGCTTATATCCAGTTGGAGCCCGTCGGGCAGTGCAACTTGCGGTGCCAGATGTGTCCGATTCAGTTCCGCCAGGATGGCCCGCCCCACGGACTGCCCGCCTTCATGGCGTGGGAGACGTTTACCCGCATCCTCGACGAGATGCCGGATCTCGAGGAGTTGCACCTGCAGGGCCTCGGGGAGCCGATGATGCATCCGCGCTTCTTCGACATGGTGGAGTATGCCGCTGCGCGCGGCATTCAGGTCTCCACGAACTCGAACCTCACGCTGCTTGCCCCGTGGCGCGCCGAGCGGTGTGTGGCGAGCGGCCTCGAGCGCGCGCACGTGTCGATCGACGGTGCGACCGCCGCGACCTACGAGCGGATTCGGGTCCGCTCGAGCCTGGCGAAAGTGCTGCGCAACCTCGATGCGCTGCTCGCCGCGCGTGACCGCGCCGGCGCCGTGCTGCCCCATCTCCGCATGGTCACCGTAGTCATGCGCCAGAACCTGCACGAGCTGCCCGCGCTGGTGGAGCTGGCCCACCGCTATCGCTTCGAGGGGGTATGGGTGCAGCATCTCTGCCATGATTTTGGCGAGTCGAGCCTCCCGTCCCATTACCGGCCGATGCGCGACTTCGTCCAGGCAGAGACGTTGCTGGGCGAAGACTCCGCGCGCGTGGCGCGCTGGTTTGGCGAAGCGCGCATCGTGGCCGAGCAGCTCGGCGTCGAGCTCCGGCTGCCGAGCATCGAGCCAACGGCGTTCGCGCCGGGCACACCGGGCCCGGCGCGGTGCGATTGGCCGTGGCACGGCGCCTACGTGAGCTACCAGGGGTACGCCATGCCGTGTTGCATGATCGCGACACCAGACCGGATGAACTTTGGCAACGTGGCCGAGCGTGGGCTGCCGGCGGTTTGGAGCAGCGTGGCATACGAGGCGTTCCGGGACCAGCTTGCGTCTGATACGCCGCCGGAGATCTGCCGCTCGTGCGCCGTATACACGCACACGTTTTGAGGAGGGGACGGCAATGAGTCGACGGCTGCGAATCCTCACCTGGCACGTGCACGGCAGCTACCTGCTGTACCTGACGCAGGCGCACCACGAGTTCTATCTCCCCGTGAAACCGGGGCGTCCCCACCCGTACGGCGGCCGCGGGGGTCCATTTCCGTGGGGCGACAACCTGCACGAGGTGCCCGCCGAGGAGGTGCGTAACCTCGATTTCGACTGCGTGCTCTTCCAGAATCGCGCGAACTACCTGACGGACCAGTACGAGATCCTGTCGCCGGCGCAGCGCCGACTGCCACGTATCTACCTGGAGCATGACCCGCCCCAGCAGGACCCTGTCAACCAGCGCCACTTCGTCGACGACCCGGAGATCCTGCTCGTCCACGTGACCCACTTCAACGATCTGGCGTGGGACAGCGGCCGCACTCCCACGCGGGTGATCGAGCACGGCGTGATGGTGCCGGAGGGGGTGCGCCACACCGGTATCCTCGACCGCGGCATCGTCGTGGTCAACCACCTGGCGCGGCGCGGCCGGCGGCTCGGCGTGGACATCTTCGAGCGCGCGCGCCGCGAGGTGCCGCTCGATCTGGTAGGCATGGCGTCCGACGAGGCCGGCGGGTTGGGCGAGATCGACCACGACCAATTGCCCGCGTTCGAGGCGCGGTATCGTTTCTTCTTCAACCCGATTCGCTACACGAGCCTGGGCCTGGCCGTGTGCGAGGCGATGATGATCGGCATGCCGATCGTCGGCCTCGCCACCACTGAGATGGCGACCGCCGTGGAGAACGGCGTGAGCGGCTACGTCCATACCGACCTGGCGTACTTGATCCAGTGCATGCGCGACCTGGGCGCGCACCCGGCGGAGGCCCGGCGTCTCGGCGATGGCGCCCGGCGTGCAGCCGAGCAGTGCTTCGACATTCGGCGCTTCGCCGCCGACTGGGACGACGCATTCGCCCAAGTTGCTGGTGGCGTGGCGAGCTACGCCCTGCCAGCCGTGCAACACGTCAGCAGGGTGGCGGGGGCCCGGCCGGCTTTACCCCAATCTGCCTGAGAGGAGCCCCGATGGCCAAACGGATCGCCTTGATCAGTGAGCATGCCTCGCCGCTCGCCGTGTTGGGCGGTGCCGACGCTGGTGGCCAGAACGTCTACGTTGGTCAGGTCGCCCGCCACCTCGCGGTGTTGGGGTACGACGCGGACGTGTTCACCCGCCGTGACAGCAAGCTCCAGCCGGAGATCGCCGAGTGGATGGACGGCGTGCGCGTGATTCACGTGCCCGCCGGCCCGCCAGCGCCCGTGCGCAAGGAGGAGCTGCTACCCCACATGGAGCGCTTCACCGCGTGGATGCTGCGCTTCATCGCCCGGCACGGCGGGTACGACGTGATTCACGCCAACTTCTTCATGTCGGCCCTGGTGGCGGCGGACGTGAAGCGTGAGACGGGTACGCCGTTCGTCGTCACCTTCCATGCGCTCGGGCGGGTGCGCCGCGCGCACCAGGGCGGTGCGGACGATTTTCCGGACGTGCGCTTCGCGATCGAGGATCGCGTGATTGCCGAAGCCGACCAGTTGATCGCCGAATGTCCGCAGGATCAGGAGGATCTGATCCAGCTCTACAACGCCGACCCGGCGAAGATCAGCGTGATCCCGTGCGGCTTCGATTCGGCCGAGTTCTGGCCCATCAACAAGCAGGTGGCCCGGGTGGCGCTCGGCTTGGACCCCAACGAGCGGATCATCCTGCAGCTCGGGCGCATCGTGACCCGCAAGGGGGTCGACAACGTCGTGCGCGGCTTCGCGCGGCTGGTGCGCGATCACGGCGTCGCCGCCCGGCTCATCGTGGTCGGGGGCGAGTCCGACGAGCCAGATCCCGCGGTCACGCCCGAGATCGGCCGGTTGCAGAAGATTGCCGCGGCCGAGGGGGTTGCCGACCGCGTGCTCTTCACCGGTCGCCGCGGACGCGACGCTTTGAAGTACTTCTACAGCGCCGCCGACGTGTTCGTAACGACACCCTGGTACGAGCCCTTCGGCATCACGCCGCTCGAGGCGATGGCGTGTGGCACGCCCGTCGTGGGCTCGAGCGTCGGGGGCATCAAGTTCTCGGTGCGCGATGGTGAGACCGGCTATCTCGTCTCGCCGGAAGATCCGGCGGCGTTGGCGAGCCGCCTCGCCCATCTCTATCAGCAGCCCAAGCTGCTCGCCCTCTTCCGCCGGCAAGCGATCCGGCGCGTCAACGACCTCTTCACCTGGCGTCACGTCGGCAACGCGATGGCCGCCCTCTATGAAGAGGTCATCGCGGCGAGCCGGCCGGAGGAGGACGCCGCCGACGCGGCCTACGTGGCGTCCATCGACCAATCGTTCGACGGACTGATCGAGACGCTGCACGAGTCGCGGCGCGTGTTGCGGCAGTCTATCGCCGAGGCGGCGCGCCTGATCGAACGGAGTCTGGCCGCAGGCGGCAAGCTGTTGCTCTGCGGCAATGGCGGCAGTGCGGCCGACGCTCAGCACCTCGCGTGCGAGCTCGTCGGACGCTTCAAGGCAGACGAGCGCGCGCCGCTGCCGGCGCTCGCGCTGACCGCCGACTCGGCTACCGTGACCGCACTCGGCAACGACATGGGCTATGAGCGCATATTCGCCGTGCAGGTCGAGGCGTTCGGCCGCCCCGGGGATGTGCTGATCGCGATCAGTACCAGCGGGCGCTCGCCAAACGTGCTCGCTGCCCTGCGCGCGGCTCGGCATCGCGGCATGCGCTGCATTGGCTTGCTCGGGCGCGACGGCGGCGAGGCGCGCAATCTGGTGGACGCGGCCCTCGTGGTGCCGTCGTACGACACCCAGCATGTTCAGGAGGTTCATACGCTCCTCGTGCATCTGTTAAGCGAGCTGGTAGAGGCGCACGTAATCGCCCGGCAGGGAGGGAGCGTGCAGGCTGACGTGCTCGTCGAGAGGCGGCAACTCCCCTGGCATGGCGAGTTGCGAGACGTCGAGACGCCGCAGGGCGACCGGGCGGCGTAGCGGATGCGAGCGGCAGTATTTCTTGACAAAGACGGCACCCTCATCGAGAACGTTCCCTATAACGTCGACCCCGCGCGGATCCGCCTGGTGCCGGATGCGCCGCGGGCGCTCCAACTCCTGGCGCGCGCCGGGTACGTGCTCGCGGTCGTCTCGAACCAATCCGGCGTCGCGCGCGGCTACTTCGAGGAGGACGCGCTCACGGCGGTGGAAGTGCGCCTGTGCGCGTTGTTCGCCGAGTGCGGTGTGTCGCTCGCGGCGTTCGGCTATTGCCCACACCATCCGGAGGGCACGGTCGCGGCATATCGCGTGAGCTGCAATTGCCGGAAGCCGGCGCCTGGCCTGCTGCTCACCGCGGCGCGTGAGCTCGGGCTCGACCTCGCGGCGAGCTGGATGATCGGCGACATCCTGGACGACGTCGAAGCGGGCCGCCGCGCGGGTTGCCGCACGGTGCTGGTGGATGTCGGCAACGAGACGGAGTGGCTTCCCGGCCCGCAGCGCACGCCGCATCTTATGGTCCGATCCCTGGCAGAGGCGGCCGAGGCGATCGTTGGAGGAGCAGGCCCGGGACGCCCGCTTCTCCAACCCTCGCGCATCCTGAGCCCGTCGATCCTGAGCCCGTCGATCCTGAGCCCGTCGAAGGACCGATTTCAGGGGAGGGGCGCCTCAACGGTCCTTGATGACTCCCCCTTCCCGCGCCGGGAAGGGGGGCGGGGGGTTAGGGTCCCCGGCACCGATGAGGCGGGTAGGGTCCCCGCCTCGAACCGGGACCGGGCGCCTACCGTCCCGGGTCGAGAGGGGAGGTCCTCCGCCCTGGGACGGGAACAATGGTCCCTGGTCCCCGACCGGGAGGGTGGGTTCCCCGGCCCAGGTTGGAAGGGCGGGTCCTCGGCCGATGAGGTCAGGTCGGCATGACCGCCCATCCGCTCGACGTCATCGATGCGTTCGCCGGACTCCGAGTGCTCGTGGTCGGCGAGGCGATGCTCGACGGTTACTTGCGCGGCTCAGTGCGTCGGCTCAGCCCGGAGGGGCCAGTCCCGGTCATCGACGTCGAGGAGCGCATCGAGCTGCCCGGTGGAGCCGCGAACACGGCGCTGAATGTGCGCGCTCTGGGCGCCTCGGCCAGCCTCATCTCGGTGATCGGCGACGACGTCGACGGCGCTGCTTTACAACACATGCTGCGACGTCGCGACGTCGATATCGCCGAGATCGTCGCTGATCCTGCGCGGCGCACGCTCGCGAAGCGTCGTCTGATGGCCGGGGTGCATATGGCGGCGCGCTTCGACGAGGGGTCTACGCGGCCGCTGGACCCCGCGGTGGAGGCCCGCTTCATTGAAATGCTGGCACGTGCCGTTCCTCGTCACGATGCCGTGATCGTCTCCGACTATGGCTATGGGGTGATGACGCCGCGCGTGATCGGCGCGCTGGCCGAGCTGCACGACCGGCTGCAGCGGGTGCTGGTCGTCGACGCCAAGCAGCTCGCCGCGTATCGCCGCGTTGGTCCGACGGCCGTGAAGCCGAATTACGCGCAGGCCGCAGCGTTGGTCGACGATTTCGAGCCGGATCCTGCCGATCGGGCCCACGCCATCACCCGGTGCGCTGATCGAATTTTGGAAGTGACGGGCGCCTGTATGGCGGCCATTACGCTCGACGGCGAGGGCGCGGTGATCGTCGAGCGCGGCCAGCCGCCATACCGCACGTATGCCCGGACCCGAGGGGTGCCGATGGTCGTGGGCGCTGGCGATACGTACACCGCGACGCTGGCGCTGACACTGGCCGCGCGGGCGCCGACCACCGTGGCGGCGGACCTCGCGGCGGCGGCGGCGGCCGTCGTAGTTGCCAAGCCAGATACCGCGTGCTGCACGGCAAGGGAGTTGTGCGAGCAGGTTGCACCGCAGGGCAAGGTCGCGCACGACATCAGACGGTTGATCCGTCGCGTCGAAGGCTACCGCGCCGAGGGGCGATGCGTCGTGCTGACGAGCGGGTGCTTCGACGTGCTCCACCGTGGCCACGTGACCTACCTCAGCCAGGCGAAGGCGCTGGGCGACGTGTTGATCGTCGGTCTCAACTCCGATGCCGGCGTACGCCGGCTCAAGGGGTCAGCGCGGCCAATCAACCCACTCGAGGACCGCATGGAGGTGCTCGCCGGCCTGAGCTGCGTGGACCACGTCGTCGGGTTCGACGAGGAGACGCCGACCGAGCTGATCCGCGCCCTGCGGCCGGACGTGTTCGTGAAGGGCGGCGATTACACCCGCGAGCGTATGCCGGAGGCCGATGCGGTGGAGGCGTGCGACGGTGAGGTTCGCATCCTCCCGTATCTCGACGGCCACTCGACGACGGCGACGCTCCGCCGCATGAATATGCGGCCCGAGCCCGTCTCGGGGATGACATGAGCCGCACCGATTGGGCGCTGGCCGAGCGCATCCTGTGTGTGCGGCTGGACTCCCTCGGCGACGTGCTGATGACCTCGCCGGCGTTGCGCGCGCTCAAAGCGAGTCAGCCGAGTCGATGGCTGTCGCTGCTCACCTCGGAGGCTGGCGGCGACGTCGCGAGGTTGATTCCCGAGATCGACGAGGTGATCGTGTACAACGCGCCGTGGCTGAAGGCGACGGTGCCGCGCCGCGACAGCCGCGCGGAGTACGCCATGGCCGAGCGCCTCCGGCAGGGCTGTTTCGACGCGGCGGTGATCTTCACGGTGTACAGTCAACACCCGCTCGCCTCCGCCATGCTCTGCTATCTGGCGGACGTGCCGCTCCGGCTCGCCCATTGCCACGAGAACCCCTATCAGCTCCTGACCGACTGGGTGCCCGATCCGGACCCCTCCCAGCTCGTGCGACATGAGGTGCAGCGGCAACTGGATCTCGTGGCCGCGGTCGGGTGCGTGACGGCCGATGAGCGGCTGTCGCTTCGGATACCGGACGCCGCCCATGAGGCGGTGCAGCATCTGCTCGCCGAGGTCGGCATTAGCCGCGCCACCCCCTGGATCGTGCTGCACCCGGGCGCCTCCGCCCCCTCGCGCCGCTATCCGGCCGCGCAGTTTGCCGCGGTTGGCCGGGAGCTCGTCGTGGATGGGTTTCAGGTGGCGGTCACTGGCAGCGCCGGCGAGTATGCATTAGTGGAGGAGGTGCGCGACGGCATTGGACCCGGGGCAATCGGTCTCGCCGGGCGACTGACGTTGCCGGAGCTCGCCGCGCTCATCGCGCAGGCGCGCCTCCTGGTGGCCAACAACACGGGCCCGGTCCATGTGGCGGCCGCAGTGGGTACGCCCGTCGTCGATCTCTATGCGCTCACGAATCCCCAGCACACCCCGTGGCTCGTGCCCCATCGAACGTTGTCGAGCGACGTGCCATGCCGCTGGTGCTACAAGAGCGTGTGTCCCGAGGGCCATCACCATTGTTTGCGCCTCATTCCGCCCGCCACCGTCGCCGCCGCCGTCCGCGATCTGCTCGATGAGACGAGTGCCCCCCGGGTTGTTCCTGCCCTCGCCTCGCCCGCAGCCCCGCTCAGCAGCGGATGAGCAAGGAGTACACCTGGCGCGACTATGGGGAGCTCTACGCCCAACTGCGGGCGGAGGCACGGCGCATCGCCGTAGTCCGTGCGCTCTACCTCGGCGACTTCCTCGTGGCCACGCCCGCGGTGTGGAGCTTGCGTCACGCCTTTCCGGATGCGGAGCTTTCCTTTATAGGGTTGCCCTGGATGGATGGGCTCGTGCAACGCCTTGGCGTCGATCGTTTCCTGCCATTCCCCGGATATCCCGGCATTCCCGAGGTGCCGTACACAGAACGAGAGACGGCACGTTTTCTCGCCCAGCATGCCGGCGAGCTTGACCTCGTGGTGCAGCTCCACGGCAATGGCTCGATCATCAACGGCTTCGTCGGTGCGCTCGGCGCGCGTCACAGCCTTGGCTACACGATTGGGGGAACGCCGTCGACGGCTTTGACCCTTCCGGTCCGCTATCCAGGCGACGGGCTGCACCAGGTGCCAAAGTGGCTGCGTCTGGTCGAGCGGATCGGCGTCAAGCCGCTGGGAAACCATCTCGTCTGGCCGGTGACCGACGCCGACCAGCGCGAGCTGGAGCGGCTGGCCCCAGGGCTGAACGTGGCTACTGGGCCGCTCGTGGGTCTGCACCCCGGGGCCAAAGTACCGGCACGGCGGTGGCCCCCCGCGCGCTTCGCGGCGGTCGCGGACCGGCTGCAACAGGAAGTCGGCGCGACGGTGGTACTCCTCGGCGGCCCGGACGAGCGGCCGATTGCGGAGCGGGTGCTGGCGGCCATGTGCGGGACGGCCGTCGACCTGGTGGGGCGCACGAGCGTGGCGGTGCTCGGCGCGCTCGTCGCACGGCTCGACCTGCTCGTCGCCGACGATAGTGGTCCGGCGCATCTGGCTGCCGCGCTCGATACGCCGAGCGTGCAGCTCTGGGGCCCCGGCGATCCTCCCTCGTGGGGTCCCCTCGACCAGCTTCGGCATCGGGTGCTGTCGGTTGACGCCGCCTGCAGTCCCTGTGGCTTTGCCGAGTGCCCGATCGACCACCGCTGCATGCTGGGCATTGAGGTCGACGAAGTGCTGGCCGCGGCCCGGGCACAGCTCGCACACTCCAGCCTATAACCTCCACGCGCACCCAGCACTGCGGAGGAGGCACACTCATGGAGCCCGGTGAGCCGCTCGATATACGGCCGGATGACCAGCGCTGGGGGCACTCGTTCGGGCCCGGCGCCGGCACGGTCAATCTGCATTACATAACTTCCGGGCGTGGCCGCACGCCACTCGTGCTCCTCCACGGCTGGCCCGGTTTCTGGTACGACTGGCGCCATGTAATTCCGCGCCTCCAGTTCGACGCCTCGCTCATCGCGCCCGATCTGCGGGGCTTCGGCGATTCCGACAAGCCGGACCTGCCGCCGAGCGAGGGGTATACGCCCGAGGTGCTGGCCGACGACGTGCTCGCACTGATGGACCATGTCGGTTTCGAGCGTGCCGTGGTCGCCGCCCACGATCTCGGCGCCACGGTCGCACAGACGCTGGCCCGTCGCGCCCCGGACCGGGTCGCCGCGCTGGTCCTGTTCAACCCACCGTACCCGGGCATCGGCATGCGCCGCTTCGATCCGGCCGCGCAGGCGGAGTTGTGGTACCAGCACCTTCATGCGCAGCCGTGGGCTGATCGCCTGATCGGCTATGAGCTGGGGACGGTGGATCTCTACGTCCGGGGAATGTACGAGCACTGGGTCGGTCGCCACGAGCGGCTGCGGGAAGCGGAGCTGGAATGGATCGTGCAGTTTTACGCGCGGCCAGGGGCGATACGGGGGAGTCTCGCCTACTATCGCGCGCGGGCAGG
>JAXDLH010000499.1:0-21933 GCA_034666705.1 Chloroflexota bacterium | reverse complement strand
GGGGTGGTGGGCGTCATCGGCCCGACGCGGCTACCCTACTGGCGCGCGGTACCCATGGTCGGCTACATCGCGGGCGTGCTCGACCGGCTGCTCGCGGAAACGTATCTTTCTTAGAAGAGGCTGTTGGCAACCTGGCCAGCACGCCCAATCCGTGGATGAGCAAAATGAACAACGACAACATCGAACGCGGCGACGGAGCCGTCGAGCAAGACGAGACCTCAAATCCGGTGAACCCGACCAATAGTGGCGAGGAGTCTCCCGAAGAGCTCCGCCGCCTGCTCGAGACAGCGCGCAGCGAGGCCGCAGAACAGCTCAAAGCGTGGCAACGAACCCAGGCCGACTTCGTCAACTTCCGGCGGCGCGTCGAGCAGGAGCGAGTCGATCTCGTGAAGAACGCGGAGGCGGGCTTGATTCGGGAGCTGCTGCCGGTGGTGGACGACTTCGAGCGAGCCCTCAACGGTTTGCCGCCGGAGCTCCGCGGGCTGACCTGGGTCGAGGGACTCCTGCTCATCGAGCGCAAACTGCAGCACGCCCTGGAGCTGCACGGCCTCCAGCCAATCGAGGCGCTCGGCAAGGAGTTCGACCCGCACGAACATGAGGCAGTCATGCGCGACGGTAATCCCGGCGACGCGACAACCGTCGTCGGCGAGCTCCAGCGTGGTTATCGTCTGCACGACCGGGTGCTCCGGCCAACACTGGTCCGGGTTGGTCCCGGACAAGGCCAAGCGGCCAATTCAAACGAGCGGTGAAGGGAATATGGCAAAAGTAATTGGCATCGATTTGGGGACGACCAACTCGGTGATGGCGGTCATGGAGGGCGGCGAGCCCGTCGTGATCCCCAACGCTGAGGGCAGCCGGCTCACGCCGTCGGTCGTCGCCGTCAATCCAAAGACCGGAGAGCTGATGGTCGGCCAGGTCGCGAAGCGGCAGGCCATCACGAATCCGGAGAATACGATCTTCTCGATCAAACGGTTCATGGGGCGCAAGCTCGACGATTCATCGGTCGAGCGCGACAAGGCCCTCGTGCCGTACAAGCTGACGGCCGCAGCCAATGGCGATCTGCGCGTGCGGGTGCGCGACAAGGATTACTCGCCGCAAGAGATCTCGGCGATGATCCTCCAGAAGCTGAAGCGCGACGCCGAGGCCTACCTGGGTGAGCCGGTGACGCAGGCGGTCATCACCGTTCCCGCGTATTTCAACGACAGCCAGCGGCAGGCCACAAAGGATGCCGGGCAGATCGCCGGTCTCGAGGTCCAGCGCATCATCAATGAGCCGACGGCTTCGGCGCTCGCCTACGGTCTCGACAAGCACAACGAGGATGAAGAGGAGATCGCCGTCTACGACCTCGGCGGCGGCACCTTCGATATCTCGGTGCTTCGCCTCGCGGATCGCGTGTTCGAGGTCATCTCGACGAACGGCGATACGCACCTCGGCGGCGACGACTTCGATCAGCGCATCATCGACTGGATCTGCGACGAGTTCAAACGCGATCAGGGCATCGACCTGCGGCAGGACCGCATGGCCCTGCAGCGCTTGAAGGAGGCGGCCGAGAAGGCGAAGGTCGAGCTTTCGACCGTGATGCAGGCAGAGATCAACCTGCCCTTCATCACCGCCGACGCCTCGGGTCCGAAGCACCTGGTGTTGACCCTCGCGCGGTCGAAGCTCGAGCAGCTCACCGGCGACCTGATCGAAGGCACGACGGGCCCCCTTAAGCAGGCCCTGGCCGACGCGAAGCTGCAGCCGAGCCAGATCGACGAGGTCGTGCTGGTCGGAGGGCAGACGCGCATGCCGGCGGTGCAGGAGACGGTCAAGAAATACTTCAACCGGGAGCCCCACAAGGGCGTCAACCCGGACGAGGTAGTGGCCATTGGGGCTGCCATTCAGGCGGGCGTGCTCCAGGGCGACGTCAAGGATGTCCTCCTGGTAGACGTCACACCGCTTACGCTCGGTATCGAGACGCTCGGCGGCGTGATGACGCCGCTGATCGAGCGGAACAGCGCCGTGCCGACGTCAAAGAGCCAGGTATTCAGCACCGCCGCGGACAGCCAGCCGTCGGTAGAGATTCACGTCCTCCAGGGTGAGCGCCCGATGGCCAACGACAACAAGACGATCGGCCGCTTCATCCTCGATGGCCTGCTGCCAGCGCCGCGTGGCCTGCCGCAGATCGAGGTGACGTTCGACCTCGACGCAAACGGCATCCTCTCGGTAAATGCCAAGGACAAGGGGACGGGTCGGGAGCAGCGCATCACGATTACGGCGTCGAGCGGGCTGAGCAAGGAAGAGATCGAGCGCATGCAGAAGGAGGCGGAGGCGCACGCCGATGAGGACCGCCGCCGCCGCGAGGAGATCGAGCTGCGGAACACCGCCGACTCGCTCGCCTATAGCACCGAGAAGCTGCTTCGCGAGGACGAAGGGCACATGCCGGCCGAGCTCAAGGAGCAAGCGCAGGCCAAGGTCGAGGAGCTGAAAACCGCGCTGCAGGGCCAGGATATCGGCCAGATCCGCAGCACGATGGAGTCGCTGAACGAGACGATGCAGCAGCTTGGCTCGGCGGTATACGGCCAGGGTGCGCCTGGCGGCCCCGGCGGTCAGCCGGGGGGCAAGGGACCAGGCGACGAGGGCACGGTCGAGGGCGAGTTCCGCGAAGTGTGACGCAAACGGGCATCTACGGGCAATCCTGCTCGCAGGGGGCGCCCTGGATGTCCGTTTGCTTGCTGCCCCTCCGGGGCTTCGGTATAGTGGACGCCGGTCCCGTTGGCTCGCCTGCCGGTCGGCAAGCAACGCATAGGGCAAGAGCAGCAGTTACGATTCAGTCGTTCGCAGACACGCCACCTGAATACGGAGAACCTTAGCCTCATGGCCACCAGCAAGCGCGACTACTACGACGTCCTCGGCATCGCGCGGAATGCGACGGAGGACGACGTCCGCCGGGCCTTTCGCAAGCAGGCGTTTGAGCTGCACCCCGACCGCAACGCGAGCCCCGAGGCGGCGGAGCGCTTCAAAGAGGTCAACGAGGCGTACGAGGTACTGCGGGACGCCGACAAGCGGCGCAACTACGACCGGTTCGGCGCCGCGGGCGACAGTCCGTTCGCCGGTGGCTTTGGCGGGTTCTCCGGCTTCGGTTTCGAAGACATTTTTGACTCTTTCTTCGGCCGCACGGCGGGCGGCGGCCGCCGCCCGCGGGCGCAGCGCGGCGCCGACCTTCGCACCGATATGGAGATCACCTTCGAGGAGGCGGTCTTCGGCGTCAAGCGTGAGGTCGAGATTCCCAAACACGAGCCGTGCCAGATTTGCAGCGGCATGGGCATGGAACCCGGCACGCAACCAGAAACCTGCCCTCGGTGCGGCGGAAGCGGGGAGCTGCGCCGCTCGCACCAATCGATCTTTGGGCAGTTCGTCAACGTGAGTATCTGTGACGCCTGCCACGGCGAAGGGCGCGTCATCAAATCGCCCTGCAGCACGTGCAAAGGCAGCGGGCAGATGCCAATGAATAAGCGGCTCGAGCTCGCGATACCCGCAGGCATTGAGGACGGCACCCAGATCCGCCTGACTGGCGAGGGCGAGCCCCCCGACCGCTCGCGCGGTGGCCGCGTGCCAGGCGACCTGTACGTCGCGATCCACGTTCCCAGCCACAAGATGGTGAGCTGGGAAGATACCGAGCTCCTGCTCCGTCGCCAGGGCAATGACCTCGTGCTGGACGTGCCGATCAACGTGGCACAAGCCGCGCTGGGCGACGAGGTTGCGATCCCGACGCTCGATCCAGAAACCGAGGGCTTCGTTCGCGAGGAGCAGCTCAAGATCCCCAGCGGCACGCAGCACGGCAAGGTCTTCCGCATGAAGGGGAAGGGCGTACCCCACCTCCGTGAGAACCGCCGCGGCGACCTCCAGGTTCGCGTCCATGCGATCATCCCGACCAACCTGTCCAAGGAGCAGAAGGAGCTCTTCCGCAAGCTGGACGCCACGTTCAGGAACTCGCAGAACTCGGACGCGAAGGGCGTGTTCGACAAGATCAAGGAAGCGTTCGGCGTCTAGCCGCGCTGCCGGTGGCCGAGCGCGAACCCTTCTAAGGCAGATTGATGGATTGGCTCGAGCTTGCCGTCGCGGCTGACGAAGAGGCCGTAGATGCCGTCGCCGAGGTGCTCCGCGCGCACGGCCACGGGGTGGCGATCGACGAACCATTTGTGCAGCCCCGCATCGACGAGGCGCCGCAGCCCGACCCGAGCCGCCGTCCCATCGTAAAGACGTACATCCCCGACGACGAAAAGGCGCCTGGCATCCAGCAAGAGGTCGAGCACGCGCTCTGGCATCTGGGCCAGCTTCGCGCTGTCGAGCCGCTCGGTATCCTCCGTATTGCCGAGGAGGATTGGGCCAACTCGTGGAAGCCATTCTTCCCAGTCCTGCATCTGGGTCGGCGGACAGTTATCGTGCCTGCCTGGCGTCGCCATCACCGGCAGGAGGGCGAGATCATCGTGCGGCTCGACCCAGGGCTCGCATTCGGCACCGGCATGCACCCCACAACTCGCCTCTGCCTGCAAGGTGTGGAGGAGATGTGCCGGCAGGGTGATCGGGTGCTCGACGTTGGAACCGGCTCGGGCATTCTCTCCATTGCTGCGGCCCGGCTCGGCGCGGCACGCGTGGTCGGCGTGGATACCGATCCGATCGCTGCCAGAGCGGCCCGCGCGAACGTACGCCTCAACCACGTGTCGCGCACGGTCAGGATCTTCGAAGGCAGCCTCCCGGACGGGCTCCCCATCGGGCGCGCAGCCCAGATACGAGGCGATCGTGGTCCCTTCAACTTGATCCTCGCGAACGTGACCGCCCGGGTGAACGCGGCCCTGGCACCCGCCATGGCGCCGCTTCTCGCCCCGGGTGGCCATCTCGTCGCTTCTGGAATCCTCGCCGACACTGCCGACATGGTGTCGGAGGCGTTCGCCGCAGTCGGACTGCGCACCGAGCGGGTCGAACCGGATGGCGACTGGGTTGCCATCACCGCGAGCCCGACCCTATAGCGATGCGGCCGATCATCACACTCACGACGGATTTCGGGACCGCCGATGCCTTCGTCGGCGCGATGAAGGGCGTGATCCTGGGTATCTGTCCCGAGGCGGACCTCGTGGATATTTGCCACGACGTGCCGCCCCAGGACGTCCGCGCTGGGGCGCTGCGGTTGGCGGCCGCCGCGCGGTACTTCCCGGCGGGCGCCGTTCACCTGGTCGTGGTCGACCCCGGCGTCGGCAGCTCGCGACGACCGATCGCCGTGGAGAATGACACGCACCGCTTCGTGGGTCCGGACAATGGGCTCATGGCGCTCGCGCTAGACGAAGCCGGTGGACGCTGGCGAGGCGTCGAGTTGACCGAGCGGCGCTTCCAGCTTCCCGTGATCAGCCAGACATTTCATGGCCGCGACCTCTTCGCGCCGGCCGCGGCGCATCTCGCGGCCGGCGCGCCGCTCAGCGAACTCGGCCAGCCCCTCGATCACATCGTCGAGCTCACGATCCCGGAACCGCGCTGGGCGGGGAACTGCCTGCGGGGCGAGGTGATCGACGTCGACCGCTTTGGCAACCTCGTGACGAACGTCCGCGCCGAGCACCTCACGGGATACCGCATCCACGAACTCCATGCGGGCAACGCCAAGGTGGGCGGACTGAGCCAGTTCTACGACCCGGGGCAGCGGCTTGTCGCGATCATCTCCAGCGAAGCACGCCTCGAGTTTGCGGCTCCCGGCCAGAGCGCCCGCCAGCTTCTCGGCATCGGCCTGGGAGCAACGATCGAGGTGTGCTGCGAGGACAACCCATCGCCGTCGTGAGCGCGGAGTTTACTGAGGAGGAGTCGGCGCGCCGGGCTGCACGCATGGTCCCGCTCGGCGCGCTGACCCACCCGGCCGTACTCGCCGGGCTCATCGCGCTGCTCATCGTGCTCGGCACCTACGGTCCAGGCATTACGGCGGGCGGGCGGCTCGTACCGGCAGACATGCTGGCGGCATTTCCGCCGTGGACGGCAGGCCACGTACCCCAGCGGCCCGCAAATGGGCTGCTCGGCGACATCGTGCAGCAGATGTACCCGTGGCGTGTGCTCGCCCAGCATGAGCTGGCGGCCGGCCGCTTCCCGCTCTGGAACCCCTACGCTGGAGGCGGGGTGCCGCTTTTCGCGAATGGCCAGTCGGCCATCCTCTTCCCGCCCAACGTTGCCACATACTGGCTTAGCCCGGACGTGGCGGCAACGCTCACCCAACTCGCCAAGCCCCCGCTCGCGGCGATTGGGATGGCGCTCTTCCTTGTCGCGCTCGGCGTCCGTCGCTCGGGGGCAGTCTTCGGGGGTGTGGCATGGGGCTTCAGCGGCCCGATGGTCACGTGGCTCGGCTGGCCGCACACGAATGCATTGCTGGTCACACCGTATCTCTTCTGGACCGCGACGCGCGGCCTTCAAACCGGCGGGCTCCACTGGTGGCTTAGCCATGCCGGCGCGCTCGCCATCCAGCTTTTCGGCGGGCACCCGGAGACGACCGCCCACAGCGAATTCGCCCTCGGCCTCTTCGTCGCCGCATGGTTGGGACAGGACCTGGCGGGCGCCCTGGTGCGTCGCAATGGCCTCTGGTCGAGCGCGCGCTCGTCAGTGGTGCGCGGCGTTGCATTCGGGGCCTCGGTCGTGCTCGGAGCGGGACTCGCCGCGGTGCAGGTCATCCCACTACTCGCGGCGATTGGCGACGGCATTCAAGCCGCCGAGCGTGGCAGCGGTCTGCTCAGCGGCGTGGTGCTGGAGCGGGAGACTGCGGCGACGTGGCTCGTGCCGAACCTGTTCGGCTCACCGCTCGGCCAGACGATCGGCCCGCTCAACTTCCTGAACTACAACGAGACCATTGGCTACGCCGGCCTCGGTACCCTGATCCTCGCTCTGATGTCGCTCGGCGCGGGCCGTCGCCGAGGCTGGCTCGGCCTCGCCGTGCTCACGATCGTCGCCTTGGGCATCGCCTATGGAATCCCGGGCATCACCGAGATGCGCCGCCTGCCAGGGCTCAATCAGGCGGCGAACACCCGCTTCATCTTCGTCACGGCATTCGGATTCTGCGCGCTGGCGGGGATAGGCCTCGACGCCACCTGGCGCGCGACCCGGCGCTGGCCATGGCTCGTCGGCGTGAGTGTCGCACTCCTCGCCGCGCTCGGCGTTGGAATGCTTGCCTTCTCGCCACAGATGCTATTGCCCGATGCGACGGGCGCCACGCCGCTGGCGCCGGTGGATGCCATCGCGTTCCGCCGCCACGAGCTGCTCGCGACCGCAACCATCGCCGCCATCTGGGGGGTGAGCCTGGCCATCGTGGGGTTGCGGAGCCATTGGCGTCAGCGCGGCGAGTGGCTCGTGTACGCGCCGCTGCTCGCCCTTGTGCTGGATCTCTACCACTTCGGCGGGCACTACAATCCGACGATCACGGCGGCCGAGCTGGCACAGATTCCCCCAGCTATTGGGTTCTTGCAGCAGCATGCGCCGGGCGATCGCATGATCGCGCTGGGGGATGCGCTGCTCCCCAATGCCGCCACGCTCTACGGCGTAGACGACCTCCGCGTGTACGAGCCGGTGGCGCAGCACCGGGTGCTCGAGTATTTCGAGCAGATCGACGACCAGGTCCGTACGGACGTGCGGTCGCGTTTTTACCTCTTCGTGAATCACCCGAATGTCCCGCTGCTGAGCGCTGCGAGCGTGCACTGGGTCATGGTCCCACTCGCCGAGCACGACGTAACGACCGCCGCCGACCTCCGCGCGGCAGGTCTCGTCCAGCGCTACAGCGACGACGCGGTGGCCATGTGGGAAAACCCGGCAGCTTGCCCCTTGGTCTACGTACTGCCTGCGGATGCCACTCCACCGGCGACCCCAAGCTCGATCAAGGCTGGCCAGCCGCTGCGCTGCGCCGCAAGCAGCACGGATGGCGCGCCGCACATCGAGGCGCAGCTCACCCCCGGGCATGCAGACATCCTCGCCTTTTCGCCAGGTGGGGGCACGCTGGTGGTGGCCGAAGCGCTCTATGATGGCTGGCAGGCCACCGTCGACGGTCAGGCCACGCCGATTCAACTTGTCGATGGCCTATTCATGGGCGTGGCGATCTCGTCCGGCACCCACCGCGTGGAGCTGGCTTACCGCCCAATAGCGTTTACCGCCGGAATCGCCGTCTCGGCCCTCAGCGGGCTCTGCGTCCTTGCGGTCACACTCGTCATCTGGCGTGTCAGCCGAAGGCCCAGCGCCAAAAGCATCATACCCTTGGGGTAGAATCCGAAAGACCGCGCTTCGCAGGCTACCGTGGTGTTGAAGTCCCATGCGGCAATGGGGCTGAGGGCCCTTTTCGAACGACGCATAGGTCACCCGAGAGGCAAGCCCACCATCGGACAGCAACCCCTGCATACGCTCCGCTGAATCGTATTCGAGGAACTCGCTGCCTGTGCTCAACTTCATGACGGTGCCTTCGAGCGCGCCGCGACGCATTCGTACCGCCTCGATCGCCACGCTCGGGTGCAAGCTGAATCAGGCTGAGAGCTACCGCATCCAGGTTGAGCTCGCGCGGGAAGGCGTGGATCTCGTGCCGTTTGGCGAGCCCGCGGACCTCACCGTCGTGAATACATGCACGGTGACCCACGTCGCGGACCAGCAGGCGCGGCAGATGCTCCGCCGTGCTGCCCGCCAGAGTCCAGCCGGGGTCGTCGCCGCCACGGGGTGCTACGCGCAGATCTCTCCCCAGGAGGTCGCCGGGGTCGAGGGCGTGGGCCTTGTCGTGACAACTGATAAGGAGCGACTCGTTCCACAGCTCGCAGCATTGGGCTGGGCTTTCGGCCAGGCGGTCGAGGACGATCAGGATGGCGATGCCACGCGGCCGGATGCCCGCCTGCGGCTGCCTGAGACACGCGTCCGTCAGTTCGTGAAGGTGCAGGACGGCTGCGACGACTACTGTACCTATTGCATCGTCCCGTTCGCGCGCGGCCATAGCCTGAGCCGCCCCGCGGACCAGATCGTCGAGGAGGTCCAGGAGTTGGTCGGCCGCGGCTGCCGGGAGATCGTGCTCACCGGGGTGCAGATCGGCGCCTATGGCCGCGACCGCTACGCGATGCGAGGCGAGGAGCTGCCACCACCGGGCGCGCCGCTTGCCGCGCTGGTCCGCCGCCTGCTCGCCGAGACCACAGTTCGCCGCGTCCGCATCTCCTCGATTCAGCCCCAGGACTGGCCCGACGGCTTCCTGGAGCTTTTTGAGGACGCGCGTCTCTGCCATCACCTCCACCTGCCGCTCCAGGCTGGCTGCGATGCCACCCTGCGGCGCATGTCGCGGCGCTATACGACCAGTGACTTCGCGCGCCTCGTGGAGCGCGTACGCAGTCGCATGCCAGACGTCGCGATCACGGCGGACATGATCGTCGGGTTTCCTGGCGAGACTGACGTTGACTACCTTGCAAGCGTCGAGTTCGCCCGGACGATGCAATTTGCCGACGTACACGTGTTCCGTTACTCGCCGCGCCGAGGCACGGCAGCAAGTCGAATGGCAGGTCAGGTTCCTCCGGAGGTGAAGCAGGCCCGCAGCGCCGAGTTACGGGCTGCAGTAGACGAGATGGCCGCAGCGTTCAGGGCACACTTCGTCGGCACCACGCGGACGGTGCTGTGGGAAGAGGAAATCGCGCCGCCGATAGGCACGCCGGCCGATCTCCGGGGCTGGACCGGCCTCACCAACAACTACCTCCGGGTGAACGCCCTGTCCACCGAGAATCTCCTGGGCTGCGAAACCCCGGTTGCGCTCCCCACACCGACCGGCGAGGTTTTCATCTGCGATGAGCCTCTTGGCCCAGCGTGAGGTTGAACGCGACGACGTTTGGCGGTGAACGCGGGCGGTGAACGCTGAGGGAAGGTATAGGAACGAGTCATCCTGAGGCCGCAGCCGAAGGATCCGTAGCCCAATCGTTGAGGTTACGAATCCTTCGGCTGCGGCCTCAGGATGACAATAGCATCGGAGTCCTGCGCGATCATTGATTGCATCGCTTCGCGGCAGCATCATGTCGCCGCATCGTATCTCGGAAGGTGAAAATGGCTTGCCTGTTCTGTCAAATCGTGCAGGGGGAGATCCCCGCGACCGTGGTCTTCAAAGGCGATGGCGTGACCGCCTTTCGGGACATCAACCCACAAGCCCCGACCCACGTTCTCGTCATCCCGGACCAGCATATCGGTGGAGCGGCCGAGGTAACTGCGGAAACAGAGGCGGTCGCGGGCCGACTGATCCGCGTCGCAGCGGAGCTGGCGCGCCAGGAGGGTATCGAGGCCGGCGGCTACCGGCTCATCGTCAACCAGGGTCGGAATGCGGGCCAGACGGTCGACCATCTGCACGTGCATCTGCTCGGCGGCAAGGCGCTCCCCGGTCCGCTGGCCTGACCACGTCGGGCAGGCTCGCCACTGTGCTACCATTTTCTGTTTGCCCGTATTTTCGGTGAGGTGGGCGCGTGAAGCTGTACGAGTACCAGGCGAAGGAGATCTTCGCGCGGCATGGTATCCCTGTCCCTCGAGGCCAGGTCGCGGAGACGCCTGAGCAGGCCGCGGCCGCCGCCGAGCGACTCGGTGGGCGCGTGGTGGTCAAGGCGCAGGTGCATGCCGGCGGCCGCGGCAAGGGCGGGTTCGTCAAGGTGGTGAACACCCCGGCCGAGGCGCGTGAGTATGCCGAGTGGATGCTCGGCCGCACGTTCAAAGGGCTCGTGGTCAAGCGCGCGCTGGTGGAAGAACCGCTCGACATCAAGACCGAGTACTACCTCTCGGCCACGATTGACCGCATGACGAAGCGCCCCATCATGATCGGCAGCGCTGAGGGTGGCGTCGAGATCGAGCAGGTCGCCGAGGAGACGCCCGACGCAATCGCGAAGGCGCCGATCGACACCGCGTACGGTCCATTCGACTTCCAGCTGCGGCAGTTCATGACCGCCGCTGGCTTCGACCCAACCGCACATCGCGGCATCGCGCCCATCGCCCGCAAGGTCTACGAGATCCTCGTCGCGGCCGACGCTTCGCTGGTCGAGATCAACCCGTTGGTCATCACCGGCGATGGCAAGGTGATGGCGGCTGACGCCAAGTTCGACGTCGACGATAATGCGCTGTTCCGCCAGAAGGACCTCGCGCAGTACCGCGAGGAGTCCGAGGAGGACCCGATCGAGGCCGAGGCGCACCGCCGCGGCGTGACATACGTGCGGCTCGACGGCGACATCGGCATCATCGGCAACGGCGCCGGCCTGGTGATGACCACCCTGGACCTCGTGACGCGCGCCGGCGGCAGGCCGGCTAACTTCCTCGACATCGGCGGCGGCGCGCGTGCCGAGAGTGTGCGCGAGGCGATCGAGATCGTATTGATGGATCCGAATGTGAAGGGAATTCTGTTCAACATCTTCGGGGGCATCACTCGCGGCGATGAGGTGGCGAAGGGCATCCTTGCCGGTACGTCGACCATGGACATCAAGGTCCCTATCGTCGTCCGCATGGAGGGCACGCTGGCCGAGGAGGGTCGCAAACTGCTCGAAGGCTCGAACCTGGTGGCCGCGTCAGGACCGGTCGAGGCCGCAGAGAAGATCATCGAACTGGCGAGGGGACGCTGATGGCAATTCTCGTCGACTCGCACACCCGCGTTGTCGTCACCGGCGCGACCGGGCAGGAGGGCGCCCGGCACACCGGCTACATGCGCGAGTACGGCACGAACGTCGTCGCGGGGGTCACGCCCGGCCGCGGCGGCCAGGATCTCGATGGGCTCCCGATTCTCGATACCGTGCACGAGGCCGTGCAGCAGCACGGCGCGAACACGGCGATCATCTTTGTTCCCCCGCCATTCGCGGGCGACTCGATCTGCGAGTGCGTCGATGCGGGCAGCGAGCTCGTCATCTGCATTACCGAGGGGCTGCCGACGCTGGATGCGATCCGTGCCGTGCGCTTCGCCGGCGAGCGCGGCGTGCGCGTGATCGGGCCGAACTGTCCCGGCGTCATGACGCCCGGCCAGTCGAAGGTGGGCATCATGCCCGCGGATATCTTCCGCGAGGGATGCGTGGGCGTCGTCTCGCGCAGCGGCACCCTCACTTACGAGGTCGTCAATCTGTTAACCGAAAACGGCCTCGGCGTCTCGACGTGCGTGGGCATCGGCGGCGACCCGGTCATCGGCACGACGTTCACCGACGTGCTCGAGCTATTCCGCGACGACCCGGATACCTGCGCCGTGATCCTCATCGGCGAGATCGGCGGCGCCGACGAGGAGATGGCCGCCGAGCTGATCGGCAGCGGTTACCCCAAGCCGGTCGTGTCGTTCATCTCGGGTCGCTCGGCGCCACCCGGCAAGCGCATGGGCCATGCGGGAGCGATCATCTCCGGCAACACTGGCACGCCACAGGGCAAGGTCGACGCCTTCAAGGCAGTGGGCGTGCAGGTGGGCGATACGTTGGATGAGGTCGTGCACATCGTGCAGGGGCTGGTCAAGGCGTAGCAGCCCAACCAGGTAAAGAGGCAGTACGTAATGGTGGAACGCCGCGACATGGCCAAGGCATACGACCCGAAGGAGGTCGAGGAGCGCTGGTACCAGCGCTGGGTGGCCGCGGGGTATTTCAAGCCTGACCCTGACCCGGCAAAGCCGACGTTCTGCGTCATCATGCCCCCGCCAAACGTCACGGGCGAGCTGCATCTGGGCCACGCGCTCACGGCCTCTATCCAGGACCTGCTCGTCCGGTGGCACCGCATGATGGGCGACGCCACCCTCTGGCTGCCCGGCCGCGACCATGCCGGCATTGCCGGCCAACTCGTCGTCGAGCGGGAACTGGCAGCCGAAGGCAAGACGCGCCACGACCTCGGTCGCGAGAAGTTCCTGGAGCGCATGTGGGACTGGATGGAGCGCTACGGCGAGGCGATTGGCCACCAGCACCACGTGCTCGGCGTTTCGGTCGACTGGGACCGAGAGCGGTTCACCATGGACCCTGGCCCCTCGCGGGCGGTGCGGACCGCGTTCGTCCGCCTCTACGAGAAGGGGCTGATCTACCGGGGTGCCCGCATCACCAACTGGTGCCCACGCTGTGCCACCGCGCTCTCGGACCTCGAAGTGGTGCACGAGGAGGAGCCGGGCCAACTTACGTACGTGCGCTACCCGCTCGAGCCGCTCGCGGGCGAGACCGAGACCCGCCACATCCAGATCGCCACGACGCGGCCGGAAACCATCCTTGCGGACACCGGGATCGCGGTCCATCCGGACGACCCACGCTACACCGACGTGGTCGGCCGTCGCGCCATCGTGCCGGTCGCCGACCGCCGAGTCCCGATCGTGGCGGACGACGTCGTCTCGCTCGAGTTCGGTACCGGCGCCGTGAAGGTGACGCCCGGCCATGATCCAACCGACTTCGAGATCGGCCAACGGCACAAGCTGCCGACGATCCTCGTCATGGGTCTCGACGGCAAGATGAACGAGAACGCCGGGCACTACCAGGGGATGACCGTCAAGGAAGCCCGCCCCGCATTCGTGGAAGAGCTGCGCGAGCGCGGCTATCTGGTGAAGCAGGAGGAGCACGCACACCAGGTCGGACATTGCGACCGCTGCAAAACGATCGTGGAGCCGCTTGTTTCCGAGCAATGGTACGTGCGGATCGCGCCCCTCGCGGCGGCCGCGCTCGATGCAGTGCGGGATGGCCGCATCGAGATCATCCCGGAGCGGTTCGCCAAGGTCTACTACAACTGGATGGAGAATATCCGCGACTGGTGCATCTCCCGCCAGCTCTGGTGGGGCCATCGCATTCCTGTCTGGACGTGTGCGAACGGCCACGTGTTCGCGGCAGTCGAGGACCCCATGGCCTGCCCGGAGTGCGGCTCGACCCAGCTCGCGCAGGACCCGGACGTGCTCGACACCTGGTTCTCATCTGGCCTCTGGCCGTTCTCGACCCTCGGCTGGCCCGACGACGCCGACGATCTGCGGCGCTTTTACCCAACCTCGGTGATGGAGACCGGCTACGACATCCTCTTCTTCTGGGTAGCACGCATGATCATGATGGGGCTCGAGATGACCGGGGAGGTCCCATTCGAGACCGTCTACCTCCACGGCCTGATCCGCGTTGGCCGCGAGAAGATGAGCAAGGTGAAGGGCAATGTGTTGAACCCACTCGAGTTGATCGAGGACTTCGGCACCGACGCGCTGCGCATCTCGCTGGTCAGCGGCACCACCCCCGGCAATGACACGCAAATCTCGAACGAGCGACTCGAGTCCAACCGGAACTTCGTCAACAAGCTCTGGAACGCCGGGCGCTTCGTCATGAGCAACGTGGAGCGATGGCCATTCCGCGATCCTATGGCGCTACTCGCGACGGCCCCAGGGGCCGAAGGGACGGCCGACCGCTGGATTGTGAGCCGGGCGAACGCTGTAACGGCGGAAACGACGCGGCTGCTGCGCGATTTCCAGCTCGGCGAGGCCGCGCGTACGGTCCACGACTTCTTGTGGGCTGAGTTCTGCGACTGGTACGTCGAGATCGCGAAGATCGAGCTGCGCGAGGCACCAGACGAGGCGACACGCGACGGCATCCGCACGAACCTGGCGTGGGTCTTCGAGCACACTTTGCGTCTTTTGCATCCGATGATGCCATTCGTGACCGAGGAGTTGTGGCAGACGCTCCTCTCGACCGCAGACGTCAACGGCGTGCGCCCCTCGCCCTCCATTGTGATCGCGCCCTGGCCGGCCGAGACCAGCGCGCGTGACGCAACCGCGGAAGCGCAGATGGATGCCGTCTTCGAGATCGTGCGCGGCGTGCGCAACTTGCGCGCCGAGTATCGCGTGGATCCGGGGCGCTGGGTGCCGGCGACCATCGTTGCCGGCGACGACGTTGACGTCATGCGCAGCGTCGCCGCCATTATCGGGGACCTCCCCGGCTGCCGGTTGCGGCCCGTCGAGGTTGTCAGCAGACTCGACGCGCCGATCGAGCACGCGGTCACGATCGTGGCCGGCGGAGTCACGGTGTACATCCCGCTTGCGGGGTTGATGGACGTCGCGCAGGAGCTTGCGCGCCTCCAGCGGGAGCAGGCTGAGGTTACCGCCGAGATCGACCGCGCCGAGGGACTGCTGGCGCGACCAGGCTTCGTCGAGAAGGCACGACCGGACGTGGTGGTACGCGAGCGTGACAAGGTCGCGTCGCTGCGCGAGCGGCTCGCCAAACTCGACGAACATATTCACTCCCTCATTAGCTAGGCGATAGCTCGGATTCTGCACCCGGGTCATCGGCTGCGGTCAGGGGATTCGTCCTCGAGCAAGGCGAAGGATTCGTAGCCTCAATCGTCGAAGCCAGGGTCCCTCGGCTGCGGCCTCAGAATCAGAGAGTGGAGGCCGGGCTATCGACCGCAGATTGCCGTGGCGCGTGCTTCTACCCGCCACGTTCCTCCCACTGTGGATTGCGTTCACCCTCCTGCCCGCCACTGAGCCGCTGTCACGCGTGCCCGCGGCGCTCGCCGTGGCGGCGTTGGTCGGCGCCGGCGCTGAGCTGGCAACCGGTGAGTCAACAGCGTCCGATAGCTACGCTGCCGGCGACGGGCTGCGCTGGATTCTCCCGTTCGGCGCCGTGTTGTGCCTGCTCGCCCTCATCGCCCAAACTGGCAACCGCACCGCGGCCAACGTGCTCGCGCCGATTGCCGCGCTCGTCGTGCTCGCCGTCATGGCGCTGCAGACCCATCGGTCACACCCGAACCGGCGGACCGCGGCGCTAGCCGAAAGTGGGCTGGTCCTGGTCGGATACGGCGAGGCGCTCGTCGGCTTCGGCGTGGCGCGCGGGCTGTCTGGAACAACGGATACCGTCCTTGCCCTGGGAGTGGCTGCGGCCATTGCTCTGGCTCGCCTGGCTCCGCACCGAATCGCGCCGGCCACGTCAATCATGCGAGTTGCACTCGCCGCCGCGCTGTTCGGCGAATCCCTCGCCGTGCTTGGTGGCCTCCTGGTGGGGCCGTTCGTGGCAACCGCGGCGCGGACGCTCAGCTTCATGGTCGTGCTCGAAGGAGTTGGATGGACCTTTACCACAGAGCCGGTCCGCAGCTATGCGGCACGCATCGGCGTCGCGACAGCGCTCCTGCTGGTACTCACCGTCGCCGAGCGCCTCGTCGGCTAGCCGGACGCCGTATGAGGGGCTGGCCTTACTACCAATGGTAGAATTGACGCAGCTTATGAGTTGAAGGAACGAGTAGATGATGTTTCAGACTGAGGATCGGGCCCGCGCCAAACGGCTCAGGGCAGAGCAGGCGGTGAACCTCGCGCTGCAGGGCCACTGGGCGGAGGCCGCGGACCTCAATGCACAGATTATCGAACAGTTTCCAAAGGATGTAGAGGCGCATAACCGCCTTGCCAAGGCGCACATGGAGTTGGGGCACCTCGAGGAAGCCCGTGAGGCATATAACCACACGTTACGCCTCGACCCGACGAACATGATCGCGCAGAAGAACTTGCAGCGCCTCGATAAGTTGGCCAGTGAGGAGGCCGAGCTCGCACCAGCCGCCGCGCCGATGGACCCGAGTCTGTTCATCGAGGAAACCGGCCGCTCGACGACGACCTCGCTCATCCAACTCGCCGCGGCGGACGTGCTGGCGCGCATGAACCCCGGTGATCCGGTCCGAATCGACGTGCAGGGCAACACGGTGGTGGTCCTCGACCCGCAGGGCGAAGTGCTTGGCAAGATCGATCCGAAGCTCCGCCAGCGGCTCATCCGGCTCACGGCAATGGGCAACGAGTACGGTGCCGTTGTCACGTCAGCTGACGAGCATTCGCTTCGGGTCATCATCCGCGAGACGCACCGTGACCCCTCGATGGGCGACCGACCGTCGTTCCCCTCTACGGGCGAAGCATTCCGCGGGTATGTGCGTGATTCGCTCCTTCGCTACGACCTGGAGGATGACGAGGACGACGAGGAGCTTTCCGAGGAGACCGAGCACGACGTCGAGGCAGACCATGACGCCGCCGCGGAGGACCTGACAATGGACGACGTGCACGCCGATTTGCCGGACGATATTGGCGACGACGAGGAGCCGTAGTTCAGGGCCCGAAGGCGCCGACCTGACCGTGAATGGGCTCCGGGACACGGCCTCCTGAGGCGACCGAAGGGCTCGGGTTGACGGCGCGGAGTCTCAAAATGGAAGAACCCCCGGGCTGCGATTGCGGCCCGGGGGTTCTTTGTGGGAGCGGTCGACGGGATTCGAACCCGCACTATTCAGCTTGGGAAGCTGACGTGTTGCCGTTACACCACGACCGCGCGTACGCGAATTATATCGCAGGCCTTTGCGCCGGCTCCGCCAAATGCGCTATCCCGCGGCTGACCACAAGGATTGCCGGCCAGGGCTCACTATGAGGGGCAGATCGACGTCAGGGGATGACTAATCGCTGACCCACGCTGAGCGTCGAGCGATCGGGCAGGTTGTTGATCGCTTGCAGGGCATCGATCGTCGTGCTGTAGCGCTGGGCGATGGCAGAAAGACTGTCGCCCGAGACGACCGTGTAACTTGGCTCGACTGGCGCCACGGTAAACCGAATGCCGCCCCGACTGGTTGGCTGATCAGACCGGATCCCCTCGACTTCGATGACCGCTGCGTCACCCGCACTGGGCGCAATTTCCTCAGGGATCTGGGATGCCTGAGGCGAAGCTTCGTCGTGTGCCGCGAATGGGCGGGCGGTGAAAACGAGCGCGACGATCGCCACGACGAGTCCAATGAAGAGACCGGTAGGCAGCCAACGCTGGGTAGTGGTCGGTCGACGCCGTCGGCGAACTGCTCGCGCCGGCGATGGAGTGAGCGCGGGCGTCTGGGGTTCCGCCGCGCGCGGTGGGAGCGTGCTGTCGGGTGCGTACGCCTCGCTTGAGGAGCTGGAGCTCGCGGCGAGCCGCGCACGAGCCTTTGCGACGTAGGCTTGCTGCATTGGGGACATCGCCCGTGGGATTGAAGAACTACTCATACCAATCCTCGGTCCAAGATGGCCGCGCGCATTATGACACGTCGCGCCTCAGGAATGTAACCTGAATAGCGCCTCAAACCAGCATTGTGGGCGCGTGTAGGCTTAACGCGCGGCCTGCCACTCTGCTTCGAGGGCCTTGAGCTCGTCCAGCTTCTCGCTCGCGGCCTGGAATTGGCCCATTCCCACGAGTCGAGATGCCTCTTCGTTCAACTCGTGGATGCGCGCGTAATGCCGCGCGAGACTCAACCGTTGGTCAATGCCTGCCATACTCGGCTGCTGGATCTCCACCTGCTCCCACAAGGAGAGCGCCTCTTTCCACTTATCCTCGAGCTCGGCCTGTTCCGCCAGATGGCGGAGCGACACCACGTCGGTCGGCGTGATATGACCTTCATCCTCGCGCACCGCGTGGCGAGCCTGGACGATCAACTGCGGCACGTCCCGATAGTTCGGGTCGAGCTCCGACAACTCACGCAGCACGTTTGCGGCCCAACGCCAGTCGTCCTGCTTGATCTTGCTCTGCGCCAATTGATAGAGCGTTTCCAGGCGCGAGTCGCTTCTGCGGCGCAGATCCTCCTCACGCCGCAGGTGCTCGACCTGCTCGAGGAGCTCGGTTGGGCGGGGATCGCTCGGCGCGACCCGGCGCGCCTGCTGGAGCATCTGGCGGGCCGTGAGCAGGCGCCCCTCCGCAATCGCGGACTCGGCACCCTCGACGAGCTCATTGAGCTGCAACTCGACAGACGCCGTGCTGCGCCGCATACGCAGCTCGTTCGTCGCTGCCGAAAGCATCGATTGCACGTCGCGGAAGCCGCCCGGCGCGAGCTGCAGCATCCGGCCCGCCAGGTTCACCACCGCGGCATAGTCCCCCCGTTCGTAGGTCTCGCGCAGCCGGCGATAGAGCACCTCGAGGTCGATCTCGGGCTCGTCAGACTCGGACGCCGCCCCGATCTCTCGCGACGGCTCCGTAACGGGCTGCGGTTCGACCGTGATGGTCGCCTGTGGTTGATTGGCCGACTCGCGCTGCAGGGTGACGAGCGTGGGCTCGACGGGTCGCTCGGCCTCCTCAACTGCCGCTTTGAACGCCGCAGTCAACTCCAGGCCCTTCTGGTAGCGCTCCGCGGGGTCCTTCGCCAGCGCACGACGCACCACGCGGTCGATTCCTTCGCTGAGCGATGGATTTTGCTCGCGTGCGGATGGGACCGGCATCGTTACGTGCATCGAGAGGGTCGCCACGGCGCTGTCGCCCCGGAATGGCACGCGACCTGCCAGCATCTCATAAAGGACTACGCCAAGCGAATACAGGTCGCTGCGCCCATCGACGTCCTGGCCGAGCGCCTGCTCGGGCGACATGTATTGCGGCGTCCCGATGACGCCGCGCGTAAGCGAGCTATCGTCGTCGGCCAGACGAACGATGCCGAAGTCCGAAAGCACGATCCGATCATCCTCGGTAATGAGCACGTTGGCCGGCTTCACATCGCGATGGACGAGCCCCTTTGAGTGAGCGTAGTCGAGCGCCGAGCCCAAGGCCGTGATGACGTCGAGGGCGAACCGCGGCTGTACCTGCTTGCCCAGCCGTTGCTTGAGCGTATTCCCGGCGATGAACTCCATCACCAGATAGGCGCGGCCGTTGTACTCGCCATAGTCGTACACGGCGACGATATTCGGATGGCTAATGCGCGCGATTGCCTGTGCCTCACGCAAGAAGCGCTTCAGCGCGCGCTCGTCGCGCATGAACTCCGGGTGGAGGACTTTGATGGCGACGTCGCGGTTCAGCGTTGGCTGGAGTGCGCGATAGACGGTTGCAAAGCCACCCCGTCCCAGCTCCTTCTTCAGCTTGAACTGACCTAGCGTCTCGCCGATCACTCCCTGACCCGCCTAGTAGATTCGCCGCTGCAGCTCGCGCGGCTTGCGGATCACGATCCGCTGCCGATCGAGCTCCAGAATACCGCGTGCGCGGTAGGCGCGCAGGTGCTTGTTTACGCTCTCGCGCGTGGCACCGACCATGGTAGCCAACTCCTGCTGCGTGAGCCGCAAGCCGATCACGATGCCCTCGGGGCTCGGATAGCCATATGTCTCGGCCAGCTCCAGCAGCTTCTTGGCCAGGCGCCCTGGAACGTCCAGGAAGACCGCGTCTTCGATGAACTCATCCGCCTCCCGGAGGCGGCGGCTCAGGACGCGCATCATATCGATCGCCATTTCTGGCGTTGCCTTGAGGAAGGCGATGAAGTCCTCGCGGTGCAGGACCAGCGTCTCGGTCGGCTCCGAGGCCACGATTGTCGCCGACCTTGGCTGCTGGTCGATCAGTGCCAGCTCGCCGAAGAAATCGCCCGCGTCCAGTACCTGGAGGAGTGCCTCCTCGCCGCTGTCCGAGGGCAGCACGATCTTCACCTGTCCCTCGATGATGAGGAACAGGCTGGTGCCGTCGTCGCCCTTATGGAAGATGACCTCGCCGCGCCGAAACGACCGCCGCTGCGCGGCGGCGTCGAGTACCGCCAGTCTATCGGGCGGCAGCGACTCGAAGAGCGGGACCCGAGCTAGACTGGTTGCTACTGCCAACGAGCTCCTCCTCTCGGGGACGTGACCGCCGGCGGCGGCGCTGCGGGCTCTCGGCCCGGATCGCCGCGATGACGGCGTCAGCCATCTCACGGGTACCCACAGACGGACCACCAGACGCGATATCGGCCGTCCGCAGGCCATCCTCGATGACGCGTTCCACGGCATGCTCGACGAGGCGTGCCTCCTCGTCGAGGCTCAAAGAGTACCGGAGGAGGAGTGCCGAACTCAAGATGGCAGCCAATGGATTGGCCAGCCCTTTGCCAGCGATGTCTGGCGCGGTCCCATGAATTGGCTCGTACAGACCAAGGCGGCCTTTGCCCAGACTCGCCGAGGGCAGCATCCCCATCGACCCACCGATCACTGCGGCTTCGTCGGTGAGGATATCACCGAAGGTATTCTCCGTAACGATCACGTCGAAGTCCTGGGGCCGCGTGACCAGCCGCATGGCGCACGTATCGACGAGCACATGCTCGGTGGCAACGTCGGCGTACTCTGCCGCCATGCGCGTCGCGACCTGGCGCCACAACCGGCCGGTGGCCAGCACGTTCGCTTTATCCACCGATGCGAGCTTTTTCTTACGTTTCCGCGCCAATTCGTACCCAACCCGCAACACCCGCTCGATCTCTTGCTCGGTGTACAGGTTCGTGTCGACGGCACGCCGGCCGCGCGCCGTGTCCCACACGCGCTTCGGCTTGCCGAAGTACAGCCCACCGGTGAGCTCGCGCACCACGATGATGTCGACCGAGGTCAGCTCGGGCGTCTTGAGGGGCGACGCATCGGCGAGCGGTCCATAGACGCGGACCGGCCGCAGATTCGCATAGAGGCCGAGCCCTTTGCGAATTGCCAGCAGCCCGTCCTCTGGGCGCGTGGGAGCGGTCGGGTCGTCCCATTTGGGCCCGCCGACCGCACCGAACAGCACCGCCGCAGTCCGCTTGATGCGCGGCAGGCTCTCCGGCAGCATTGCCACGCCGTGCTCGTCGATGCAATTTCCGCCAATTGGCTCGTACTGAAACTCGAAGCGGTGGCCAGACAGCTCGCCGATCGTCTCGAGCACGCGTCGGGCCTCGCCGGTCACCTCGGCGCCAATTCCATCGCCCGGGAGGACAGAGATCTTGACCACGCTACGCTCCCGCAGCCGCGGCGATCTTCGCCCGGTTGTAGGGCACGGCACCACCCGCATCGAGGATGTCGAGCATGAATTTGGGGTAGGGCGCCACTTCGTAGACCTTACCGGTCCGCTGGTTGGTAACGATTCCCTCGGCAAGATCGGCCTCGATCACGTCGCCCTCTTCAGCCTCGTCAAAGAGCGCCGGGCACTCCACAAGGGGCAAGCCGACGTTGATGCTGTTGCGAAGGAAGATGCGCGCGAAGGAGCGGGCGATCACGCCGCTGCAGCCGACGCCCTTGATCGCCACGGGGGCGTGCTCCCGCGACGAGCCGCAGCC
>JAXDLH010000498.1:0-12186 GCA_034666705.1 Chloroflexota bacterium | reverse complement strand
ATAGCCAGGCAACTGGGACGCTCGGCGGCCCTCGCGACAACGAGGGCCGCCGAGCGTCCTTTTTAGTTGACCGGAGTCGATTCCGATCACGGCCCGCGCACGTTCTGGGCGGGGCGAGACGTCAGTCACCGCCGTAAGTAAAGCCATGGGAGGTCGCAGGTGTTTGGTAGCCCGGTGGAAATGGGCGCGGAATCTTTACGACGCACGGGGCAAGGCGCCGGCCGGTTCATGCTTATGCTACTGGCGGTCGCCGTCGTCGGCTGCAGCAGTCAGCCCGCAACCGGCTCGTCTCCGTCCTCTGTGAGCTTCACAGGGGCGACGGCCTCGAGCGGTGGTGCCGTCGCCATGAAGGACGAGGTCGTAGTACGTCTCTGGGACAATCCACAGGGATTCGATCCGGCCACGCTGTTTCGCATCGAGACCGAGAACGTCGCCTTCAATATCTACAGCGGCCTCACGACCTACGATGCCAAGACCGGTGGAATCGCCCCGGATCTCGCGGAGAGCTGGGAGAACACCGATGCGCAGACGTGGACCTTCCACCTGCGGCATGGCGTGAAGTGGCAGGGCGACTACGGCGAGATGACCTCCGCCGACGTGCTGTACTCGTATAACCGGGTCCTCGACCCCGCCACGGCGTCGCCGTACCGGGGCGAGTTCGCCAGCGTCCAGAGCATAGCCGCACCGGATGATTACACCGTCGTAATCGGGCTGAAGGCCCCGGATGCGAACTTCCTGCACCAGGTGGCGAGTTACCACCAGGGCCAGGTGCTCAAGAAGGAGGCGGTCGAGAAGTACGCCGACCAGTATCAGCTCAACCCTGTTGGTACCGGCCCGTTCATGCTGGACCACTTCACCCAGAACTCAGAGATCGTGCTGAACCGCTTCGATGGGTACTTCCGGGGCCCGGCGCAACTGAAGCGCGTCACCTATCGAATCATCAAAGACGACGGCACGGCCGAGGTTGCGCTCAAGAACCACGAGGTCGACCTCTCCGGCACGATTAGCGACAACGGCATCCTTGCGCGCCTCGGCCAGGACGCGCGCTTCACGATGAACAAGGCGGTCGGCTATGCCGTGAACCTCACCATGTTCAACATGGAGTTCGAGCCGTTCAGCAAGCCCCAGGTTCGGCAAGCGTTCGCCCATGCGATCGACCGTGATGCCATCATCAAGGCCACGGCGCCGATCACCCAGAGCCATGCGGACAACATGCTCCCCGACTGGATGGATGTCGCCAGCAAGGACGTGCCCGTTTACCAGTTCGATCCGGCTCGGGCGCGGACCCTGCTTGCCGAGGCCGGATATCCGAACGGCTTCAATCTGAAGTTGACCGGCATCGCCACTGCGGGAGGCGCCTCGGAGGGGGACCTCCTGCGTCAGGATTACCTCTCGAAGGTCGGGATCAAGATGGACTTCGAGTTCGTCGAGACGGCCGTGTACAACCAGCGCCGCACCAGCGGCGACTTCCAGTTGGCGGGCCGCCTGTTGCCCGCCGTTAATCCGGACACGATCCTATTCGGTTACCTCCACCCCGCGAACACGGCGCCGAAGGGATTCAACAGCGCTCGCTACAACAACCCCACCGTCACGGGCCTGCTCGAGTCGGCCCGCGCCGAAACGAACGATGCCCGCCGCAAGGAGCTCTACGCATCGGCCGAGCGCATGGTCATGACCGACCTCCCGTACCTGCCGACCGCGCAGTCCAGCACCTACTGGCCAGGGTGGGCTGCCGTGAAGGGCGTCGAGATCAACAAGCTCGCCGACGTGAGTTTCTGGGCCGTCACGGTCGAGGCCTGAGGGAGAACGATGACTACGTACCTGCGTCGCCGTGGCTTGCAGACGATCCCCACGCTCTTCGGCATTGTGACCCTCGTCTTTCTCATGTTGCGGATGCTGCCTGGCGATCCGGCCGTGTTCATCGCGGGTGAGAACGCGGGCCAGGAGGTGCTCGTCAACCTGCGGCACAACCTCGGGCTCGACCAGCCGATGCTCGTGCAGTACGTCACCTATCTGGGTCGCCTCGCGCAGGGCAATCTCGGCCAGTCCCTCACGAACGGCAAATCCGTCGTCGGCATCGTCCAGGGTGCGCTGCCCATCACCCTGGTCGTTGGGGGGCTCGCGCTAGTATTGAGCTTCCTGGTCGCGGTGCCGCTCGGCGCGGTGGCCGCGTTCACCGCCTCGCGTGGGCATGGTGCTCTTGACCACGCGCTGATGGTCACGGCGCTCGTGGTCGACACGATTCCCGGGTTCTGGCTGGCGCTCCTCCTGATGCTCGTGTTCACCTTGCAGCTCGGCCTCCTGCCTGCAACCGGTCCGCTGGACCCCACGAACCCGGCGGCCTTCTTCGCGCGCCTCGCGCTGCCGGTGGCGGTGCTCGCCGTCAGCCAGATCGCCTCGGTCGCCCGGATTACGCGCACCGCCGTGCTGGAGGTGCTCCATGAGGACTACATCCGCACCGCCCGCGCGCTCGGCACGCCCGAGTGGAGCGTGTTGTTCGGCCATGCACTGCGCAACGCGGCGCTGCCCGTGGTCACCATCGCGGGTCTGAGCTTTGGTCGGCTCCTCGGCGGCACCGTGCTGACCGAGAACATCTTCGCCTTGCCGGGCATGGGGACCGTGCTGGTCAACGCTATCTTCGCCCGCGATTACCCGGTGGTGCAGGGGATGATCTTGCTCTACACCCTCGTGTTCGTGGCCGTAAACGTCGCGACCGACCTGCTCTATACCCGCGCCGATCCGCGCGTCCAGCTCTAAAGGAGGCCGCAGCCATGGAAAGCACCTTATCCCCCTCGATCCCCGCTGCCGGCGCCGCGGTCGTCGCCCGTCCCGTACTGGCGCTGCCGGTGCCATTGCCGTCGTTCGGTGGGCTGCGGAAGTTTGCCGAGCGGCGGGCCAGCCTGGTGGGTGCCTTGATCCTGGCGCCGATCGTGCTGCTCGCGCTCGCGGCACCGGTGCTGCCACTGCCGGACGTCAACGCGCCGAACATCCTCAACGCGCTCCAGGCGCCCTCAGCGGACCATTTCTTCGGCACCGATAAGCTGGGGCGGGACATCTTCACCCGCGTCATCTGGGGCGCGCGCGTGTCGCTGTTGATTGGCTTCAGCGTGGCGGCGATTGCGGTGATCGCCGGCATGGCGATTGGCATGCTCAGCGTGACGCTCGGCCGCGCCGTCGATAGTGCCGTCATGGGCGTGGTCGACCTGCTCCTGTCGTTCCCGTCGCTGCTCCTGGCCATCGGGTTCGTCGCCGTGTTCGGCGCAGGCGTCACGCAGGTGATCGTCGCCATCGCGATTGCCGATATCCCGCGCGCGATCCGCCTGCAACGCTCGCTCGCGCTCGGGATCCGGGGCCGCAGCTACGTCGATGCGGCGCGGATGTTCTCCGCCCCGACGTGGTGGATCATAGTCCGCCACATCCTGCCGAACACCGTTGCGGCAATGCTCGTGGTGGCCAGCACCTACGCGGCGAACGCGATTCTCGCCGAGGCAGCGCTGAGCTTTCTCGGGCTGGGCATTACGCCGCCCACGCCATCGTGGGGCAACATCATCAGCGACGGCCGCAAATACCTCCAGGATGGCTGGTGGATCTGCGCCTTCCCGGGCATGGCGATCGTGCTCGCCGCCGTCAGCCTCCATCTGCTCGCCGACGGCCTCCGGCACACGCTCGACCCACGGGCGGAGGCGTAGGGATGGCAATTCTCCCATCCCGCCGGGGACCGCTGCTCAGCGTCCGCGACCTCCACGTGCACTTCATGACCAAGCGCGGCGTGGCCCGCGCGGTCGACGGCGTCTCGTTCGATCTGGCTCCGGGCGAGCGGCTCGCCATCGTCGGCGAGAGCGGCTCGGGCAAGAGCGTGCTCAGCATGTCGCTGCTCGGGCTGGTCGCGCACCCCGGACGAGTCGTCGGAGGCAGCGTGGAGCTGGAGGGGCGCGACCTGCGGGCGCTGAGCGAGCGCGATCTGAACCGCGTCCGTGGGCGCGACGTGGCGATGGTCTTTCAAGACCCGATGTCGTCGCTCAACCCGGTGCTCACGGTCGAGGCGCAGATTGCCGCGCCGCTTAAGCGCCATATGGGGATGAGTTCGACGGCGGCGCGGGCGCGGGCGCTCGAGCTGCTGGAACAGGTCGGGATCCCAGCCCCCGCCCAACGGCTCGTCGCATATCCGCACCAGCTTAGCGGTGGCATGCGCCAGCGCGTGCTGCTCGCGATGGCGCTCGCCTGTGGTCCTCGGCTGCTGATTGCCGACGAGCCGACCACGGCGTTGGACGTGACCGTGCAGGCGCAGATCGTCGCGCTGCTCTCCGATCTGGCGCAACGCATGCACATGGCGGTGATCTTCGTGACCCACGATCTGGGACTCGTCGCCCGCTTCGCCGACCGCGTCGCGGTGATGTACGCTGGCCGCTTCGTCGAGACCGCGCCGACGGCCGGGCTCTTCGCGGCGCCGCAGCACCCCTATACGCGGGGACTGCTCGCCTCGATCCCGGCCATCACCGGCGCGCGCCCGGATCGATTAGCGCAGATCGCGGGGGCGCCGCCCGACCTGCTCGCTCCGCTTCCCGGCTGTCCGTTCGAGCCCCGCTGCGACGTGGGGGTCGCGCGCTGCACGGTCGACCGGCCGGCGCTCGAGCGCCGAGGCAGCGGCGAGGCCGCCTGCTGGGTCGACCTTGCCGCGACGAAGTTCACTCCGGCCGTTGGAGTGGCTCGTGTCTGAAACGATCATTCGCATCCCATCAAGCGGATCGGGGGTGCCCGCTACGCAATTATTCGAGCCATTCACGCTCGCCCAATTTGGAGGAGAGGCGGCCGATCCCACCACCGTGCTCGAGGCTCGCGACCTGGTCAAGCATTTCTCCAGCGGCCGCGGCTTCCTGGGCCGCAAGCGCCACGTCGTCCACGCGGTCGACGGCGTTTCATTCAAGCTGTCCCGCGGCCGCACGCTGGGACTTGTCGGCGAGAGCGGTTGCGGCAAGACGACGACCGGCCGCGTGATCCTCGGTCTCGAGGAGCCGACGGCGGGCGAGATTCGCTTCGACGGCGTCGACGTCACGCGGCTGCGTGGCGCTGAGGCCAAACGGTACCGGAACCGCGTGCAGATGGTTTTCCAGGACCCGTCGGCCTCGCTCGATCCCAAGATGCGCGTCGGGGAGTCAGTGGCCGAGCCGCTCTTTCTGCACGGGTGGGAAGCAGGTGCGCGCGCCGAGCGTGTCGCCAATCTGCTTGATCGAGTGGGGCTCGATCCATCCCTGGGGTCACGCTATGCGCATCAGCTCAGCGGCGGCCAGCGCCAGCGCGTCGGCATCGCCCGTGCGCTGGCGCTCGAGCCCGAGGTGATCATCGCAGACGAGCCGACCTCGGCCCTCGATGTCTCCGTGCGGGCGCAGGTCATCAACCTGCTCAAAGACCTCCAGGCCGAGTTGGGCGTCGCCTACGTCTTCATCTCGCACGATCTATCGACGGTCCGCTACGTCTCCGACGAGGTCGCGGTGATGTACCTCGGGCAGATCGTCGAGCGGGCGCCCTCGGAGGAGCTCTTCAGCCAACCACTCCACCCATATACGCAGGCGCTGCTCGACGCCGTGCCGATTCCGGACCCACGCGCTGAAGCGCAGCGCCACGTCATGCTGCTGGAGGGCGACGTGCCCGATCCGGCGGCGCCGCCCAGCGGCTGCCGCTTTCACACCCGCTGTCCGTTTGCGACGGCCGATTGCGCCGCGATCGAGCCGGTGCTGCGTGCCGTTGCACCGGGCCGCGAGGTGGCTTGCCACATGGTGTAAGGAGGTACTGCCCCGCATCCGAACCGTGCTATGCGGAACCCACGCCCACGTTCTCGAGCAGGAAGGCGAAATTTAAAGGAGCACATCCTATGGCAGTCTGGGACGAGTTTCTCACCGAGCGCGATAAGCAGCACCTGGTCGCCTCGGGCATGGCGAATCGCCCGCGCAAGGGCTTCGGCCAGCGGCCGGCACTGCTCATCATCGACGACTACTACAGCGTGCTCGGTACCGAGCGCGAGGACATTTTGGAATCAGTCAAGAAGTGGCCGATGAGTTGCGGCCTCGAGGGCTGGGAGGCGATTGACCGTACGCAGGAGCTCCTCGCGGCCGCGCGTGCGAACAAGATTCCGGTGATCTTCGCCACGGGCTTTGGCGACTTCCCGAGTCCATGGGGCAGCCGCAGCAATCGCGGTCCCAGCCGGCTGACGTCCGAGCAGCAAGAGATCGCCGTCAAGATCGTCGACGAGATCGCGCCGATCGACGGTGAGCTCGTGGTCCGTAAGGCCTCGGCGAGTGCCTTCTACGGCACGCCGCTCATCGCCCACCTGATCTTCAACAACATCGACACGGTCATCGCCTGCGGCGAGACCACGAGTGGCTGCGTGCGCGCCTCGGTCGTCGACGGTTGCACGAACCGGTTCCAAATGGGCGTCGTAGAGGAGTGCACCTTCGACCGCACCCAGGCCTCGCACGCCGTCAATCTGTTTGACATGAACCAGAAATACGCCGACGTGGTGGGCCTCGCCGAGACGGTCCAGTACTTCGACACCATCGGCGAGTCCGGCGCCTTCGATTAGCGGCGGATTCACGGCTCGCGCACCGCAGGGGCCCCGGTATCTGCCAGGGGCCCTTGCGGTGTGTTTTGTTCCAGGATCGCCAATCTCAACGTTTCCCATCGTGAGCCTTGTGCCGTCATTCCTGATGACTCTCAAGCAGTGTGAGAAGGCGCTCTGGGCTGAGTCGCCGTACCAGACGGCGCTCGCGAGAATAACGAGCCGCGGGTAGCCGAAACGGCAGCAGGCTCGAAACTACTGTTTTCGCCCCCACACGAATGCCGAGGCGGTGCGGGCGGCGAACGGCTGTTGCGGCGCGCGCTCGACGAAGAACGCGGCGTACTCCTCGGCCGCTGAGGCGCTGATGCGCTCGGTGAGCAGCTCCATAATTGTGGGGCGGTTCGCGGCGCCGCGCTGCGACAGCCGCTCGCGCGCTTGATCGGCCGTGAGCTCGTAGCGCTGCCAGTACATCAGGAAGTTCAAGCCGACCTGCGCGAAGCCCGCCTCCTCGAGCATGCGCACCAGGTCGCGCTCGTCGAAGGTCAGCATCGGCTCGTGCGGATCGGCATAGATCGTCTCGAACAGCTCGCGCACTTGCGCGCCGAGCGTCCCGAGCGGTCGCAGGTCAAGCATGGTGTGGTGCGGCGTCAGGTAACGGTTCAGCGCCTCGAAGAGGGAGATCCGACCGCCTGGCCGCAGCACCCGATACGCCTCACCGAAGGCCGCGGGCCGGTCCTCGACGAACTCCAGCACCGAGCGAGTGGTGGCGACGTCCACGCTCGCCGCAGCCAGCGGCAAGGCGGTCACGCTCGCCTGGAATGCCCGCACGCGATCGGCAATGCCCGTGCGGTCCGCCTCAGCCCGCAGCGTCGCGAGGCACTCGGCATCGAGATCGCAGGCGAACACGTGGCCAGCAGCGCCGACGCGGTTCGCGGCCTCCAGGGCGATCAGCCCGCGACCGGCCCCGAGATCGAGCAGGGTGTCCCCTGGACGAATCGCGGCGTGGGAGAGCAAGAAGTCCCGCGTGCGGGTAAGCTGGGAGCCGAGCCGCTCGGCCTGCGCGGCGAGCCACTCGTTCCACCGAGGCGAGTCCATGGCCGCATTGTAGCGGGCGTGAGCACCCCCTACGGGTGAGACTCCCCCTTCCCGAACACGGTCCTTCGACAGGCTCAGGATGCTCGGGGGCGAGGGAGAGGGCCCTCGCGGGACTACGAAATGGAGGGGGATCGCGAGCCCAGGGCCTTACCCGCTGCGCTGCCGCGCGGTCAGGGTGCGCGCGACGAGGCCGCGTGGGTCGGGGCGACCCACCACGGCGACCTCGTCGCCAACCTTGAGGTCCTCGAGTTGGGCTGGTTTGCCATTGAGGCGCACGGCCGTTATCGGCCGAATCAGCACGATCACCGGCTTGGCTTGCGCCTTTACCTTCACGCCGATCCGCTGGTCGTGCATCGCCACGATGACGCCATACGCTGTGTGCCGGGGCGATTCGTTCGCCGCCTCCGGGCTGTCCTCCGGAGGGAGCTCCTGAGCCAGCGCCACGTCCGCGGTGTCCGGCAGTCCCGAGGGCGCGGTCACCAGCCCCAGGGTGATTGCGCCTCCGATTGCGAGCGCGACGACGAGCAGCCCGACCGCAGCGACAACCCGGCGTCGATGTGGGGACAATGCGCTAGCGTCCGTTACCGCGCGCGCCGACACGCAGCACCGGCGCCATCAGCATCGGCAGCGCCCGCGCGGCGAGCACGGCGCCCCCGCCAGCCAGGATCGCAGGCACCCAGGGGGTGCTCTCCGCCACTCCAAGCGCGAAGTCCAGCGGCGCCGCACCGAGCAAATCGAGGTTCTGCAGTTGGAGTCCGACGACGTCGAGGATGCCCGAGGCGCTGAGATTGAAGCCCACGACGAACGAGAGCAGGGCGGCTGCCATCAATCCGATCGCGAACATGATTGCCCCATGAAGTCGGCGTTGCCGGGAACGATGCGCCACCATGCCGAGCACGCGCGGCGTCAAGCCTGGAGGCGCATCCTCCCGCTCCATACGGGCGTACAGGATATCCAGGTCATCGACGTCATGAAAGTACATATAGGCTGCTCCCTTACTCTGCCTGTATCACGCGGCGGCGGCGTACCGGGTTTCAGATTCGGCCGTGCTCAAATTCGCTTTCGCAGGTAGCCGCGCAGCCGCACCTTCGCCCGTTGGAACAGGGTCTTCGCCGTGTTTTCGGGCATGCCGAGCGCGTCGCCAATCTCGGCGAAGGTCAGCTCGCCCTGGTACCGCATCGTCACGACTTCGCGGCTTCGCAGCGGCAGCGTCAGGATCGCGTCCTGCAAGAGCTGTTGCAGCTCCGTGTGCATAAAGATCTCGTCCGGCAGCCGGTCCTCGTCCGGCGGATCGAATGCCGGGCCTTCGTCGTCGTCGCGCTCCATGCTCGAGAGTGAAATCGTGCGCCGCCGGCGGATGAGGTCGATGCACTTATTGCGCGCCACCTGAAAGAGCCACGGCCGGATCGGGGCTTCTGCCTTGGCTCTGGGGTACGACTCGAACGCCTGTACGAACGTGAGCTGGGTAGCATCCTCCGCATCCGCCGAGTCGCCCAGAAACCGCAGCGTGAAGTTGTAGATCGATCGGCTGTAGCGCTCCACGATGGCCTCGAAGGCCTGCACATCGCCTTCGCGGAAGCGTTTGGACAGCTCCTCGTCCGTGCCGCTGCCCTCATCCGTCCGGCCGCCAAGGTCCATTCACGCCTCCGCTGCGGCCGATTGCGGCGGATTATAGAAGAAGCTCCGTGGCTGCTCCCCGCTCCGAAGCGCAGAAGTGGCAGCGGCGAAAGGGCGCGACGCCTGGCGAACACGCTTCCCAGCCCGATCTGAAACCTTTTTCACTGCCGGGGCGTCACCCTAGCAGAAATGCACCCGCCGTCCGGGAGGAGGACCAGCGATGCTACTTACTGACCGCCAACGCATGGCGCACCTCTTGCGACGGGCTGGATTCGGCGCGAGCCAGGATGAGCTGAGCGTGTACCTTCAGCTTGGCTGGGATGCGGCGATCGACCGCCTCGTCAACTACGACCAGGTTCCCAACGACGCGGTGAACGCCCAGGCTGACGCTGCGGAGCAGAAGATCCTGGCTGACTGGGACCACGCGAAGATGAACCAGCCGCCATTGGCCGGCTACCAGCAGCTCTGGCTCACCCGCATGCTCACCACTGCCCGGCCGCTCGAAGAGAAAATGACGCTCTTCTGGCATGACCACTTCGCCACGGGCAATGCCAAGGTCGGCAATCCGCCCGCGATGTACACCCAGAACAAGCTGTTCCGCAGCAACGCGCTGGGCAATTTTCACGACCTCGTGACGGCCATCGCCCAGGACCCCGCGATGCTCCGCTGGCTCGACAGCAACTCTAACCGGAAAGCGCATCCCAACGAGAATTTCGGTCGGGAGCTGATGGAGCTCTTTACGCTCGGCGTCGGCAACTACTCGGAGAGCGACGTGCGCGAGGGCGCCCGCGCCTTCACCGGCTGGTTCTACGATCCCAAGCTCGGCTTCGTGTTCAACAAGAACCAGCACGACACCGCGAACAAGACTTTCCTGGGGCAGACCGGCGCCTGGAACGGCGACGACGTCATCAACATCATCTTCCAGCAGCCGGCGCTCAGCACGTACATGGCGAATAAGCTGTTCAACTTCTTCGTTCATGACCACCCGTCGCCAAGCACCATCAGCAGCCTGGCCGACACGTTCCGGTCAAGCGGCTTTAGCGTGCGTGCACTCGTCCGGGCCATTCTCACCTCGCCGGACTTCACGTCCGACGATGCGTACCGCGGCGTGGTACGCAGCCCTATCGAGCTCGTCGTCGGCACGCTCAAGAGCCTCGGGGTAAGCCAGTTCAACGCGAGTGCCACCCTCGGCTCGCTTCGGCGCATGGGGATGGACCTCTACAACCCACCGAACGTTGCCGGTTGGGACTGGGGCTCCAGTTGGATCTCCAGCGCCACGCAGCTCGAGCGCTTCGCCGCCGCCATGACGGTCACGAGCGCCCGGGGTGACAGTCAGCAATATGGGCTCGACCCGAGCGCCTTCCTCGCGCAAACGGGCGCCAAAACGCCCGAAAGCATCGTGGATGCGTGGTTGGGTCTGCTGGTCGATGGTGCGGTGACCAATGACGTTCGCGGCGCCCTTGTCGACTATGCGCGCAATGGCTATACGGGCGATCCGACGAAGTTCACCGCCGATTCCGCGCGCGTCGACCGCGCCGTGCGGGGTGTCGGCCACCTCATCATGTCTACGCCCATCTACCAGATGGCGTAAGGAGGCTCCACCATGGTTACTCGTCGCCAGTTCATCCAGCGCAGCGGTGCGGGCTTCGCCGCCGGGGCGGTCCTCCCGTCGTTCTTCAGCCGGGCCGTATGGGCGGCCGAGGCGAACGGCAGCGCCGGCCCCTACGGCAATGACACGATTCTCGTGGTGGTCCAGATGCAGGGCGGCAACGATGGCCTCAATACCGTGGTGCCCTACGGCGTGGATGGATACCACGAGGCGCGGCCGGCGATCGGCTTCAAGGACTCGGAGGTGCTGCCGCTCACCGATCGGATCGGGCTGCACCCTTCTATGACTGCGCTCCGCGACCTATACCAGGCGGGGCAGGTCGCCATCATCCAGGGGGTCGGCTACCCAAACCAGAGCCAGAACCTCTCGCATTTCCGCGCCACGGACATCTGGCTCTCGGCTGCGCCCGACCGCTACGAGAACAACGGTTGGCTTGGCGATTACCTGGCGGCAGAGGGCGCGGGGCAAACCAACCCGCTCTACGCTGCGAGCGTCACTGACACGCTGAGCCACGCGTTTACGAGCAGCGGCGTAACCGTGCCCGCGATCGGCTCCGTTGGTACATACCAGTTCCGCACCGACGCTCGATACCCGAACGACCGCCAGAGCAAGCTCGGCTTTGTGCAGTGGGCTGCATCGCAGGACTATTCGGCTTCGCCCCTCGAGGAGTGGATTGCCCGCACCACGTCAGCGGCGATCACGACTTCGGAAAACGTGCAGGCGATCGTGAAGAACTACCAGACCGACGTCAATTACCCCAGGTTCTCGCTTGGGAACAGTCTCAAGACGGTCGCGCAGCTCATGTCGGGCAACATGGGGACGCGCGTGTACTACGTGAGCTTCGGCGGGTTCGACACTCACTCGAACGAGCGAAACACGCACGCCAACCTGCTCGGCGGCATGTCCGACTCGATCGCCGCCTTTCTGCAAGACACGGAACGGCTTGGGATTCGGGACCGGATCGTGCTCATGACGTTCTCGGAGTTCGGCCGCCGAGTCGGCGAGAATGCCAGTCAGGGCACGGACCACGGCACCGCAGCGCCGATGTTCGTCGTCGGCTCACGGGTGAAGGGTGGTCTCTACGGCGATCAGCCGAGCCTGACTGCGCTCGACGACAACAAGAACCTCAAGTACGGCGTCGACTTCCGCAGCGTCTACGGCACCGCGCTCGAGAACTGGCTCGGCGCCGACCAGCAGGCTACCCTGGGTGCCCGCTACGAAAACGTCGGCTTTATCTAGTACCGCTGGGCGCATGTTGCTCGTTGATTGCCGTCGGCTGCACGTTCGGTAGGGCGGGGGCTCGTCCCCCGCC
>JAXDLH010000497.1:0-2590 GCA_034666705.1 Chloroflexota bacterium | reverse complement strand
AGGGTGTAGGTGATCGACTACGGGCAGGCGATAGTCCTCGGTTTGCTGCAGGGAGTGACGGAGCTGTTCCCGGTCTCCAGCCTGGGGCACAGTGTGATTCTGCCACGGCTGCTGGGCTGGGATATCGGCCAGAACGATCCGCTATTCGTCACCTTCCTGGTTGCTACCCATTTCGCGACGCTGGTCGTGCTGCTCGGGTTCTTCTGGCACGACTGGCTCCGGATCGGGTCCGGCCTGCTGCGTTCGCTGCGGCGGCGCGATATTGGGTACGACGATCCGTATGCTCGCCTGGGTTGGCTGCTCATCGTGGGGACGATACCGGCAGGGTTTATCGGGCTGATCTTCGAGTCGAAGATCGAGGCGCTCTTTGCGTCGCCGCAGATCGCCGCCTTCGGCTTGATTCTCAACGGCGTGCTGTTGCTCGCTGCCGAGCTGCTCAAGCGGCGCTCCGACCGGGTCGACACTGCCTCTTCGGACAGCGACGCATTCCTCGCGTGGCTCAGTTGGAACCAGGCGGTCGGCATCGGCGCGATGCAGGCACTGGCGCTGATCCCCGGGTTCTCGAGAACTGGCGCATCGCTCGCCGGGGGCATCCTCGCCGGCCTCTCCCACGAGGATGCAGCCCGCTTTGCCTTCTTGCTTGCCACCCCTATCATCGGCGCAGCATCGCTCCTGCGATTGCCGCGGCTGCTTGGTTCGGGTGCCGCGTTGGAGCGAGGCCCGTTTTTGCTCGGCGCATTGTGCGCCGGGATCAGCGCCTACTTCGCTGTCCGCTTTCTGGTGCGCTATTTCCGGACGAACCGTCTGACACCGTTCGCCGTCTATTGCGCGGCTGTAGGAATCGGGTCGTCGTACCTTCTATATGGTCATTGAGCATGGTCATTGAGCTAGACGGCCATCAAGACTGCTTCGCGTCGCGGGCTGAACGTGGCAAGCTCGCGGGTCATTGCCGGCTCGGTCGAGCTCAATCGATACCCCACGCCCGTGATCGAGACGATCTCGCTGTTCGCAAAGCGGGCGAGATCAAGCTTCGTGCGAATGTGGCTGATGTGGGTCTTCAATAGAGAAATATCGCCGCCATCGTATTTCCAGGCGTAATCGGCGAGGCGCTCGTTGCTCACGACTCGCGGTGCGTGAATGATGAGCGTCTGCAGGATTCGGAACTCGATCGGCGTCAGTCGCACGATCTCGCCATCGGGCCGATGCACCTCGTGTGAGTCGATGTCGACTTGGAGCCCGCCAATGCTGAGATGGCGCGGCAACTCCGGCTCGGCCTTGCCGTGCGCACGGCGACAGATCGCCTCGATTCGGACGGTGAGCTCGCGCGCGCTGAACGGCTTCACGATGTAATCGTCTGCACCCAGTTGCAGGCCTTTGATGACGTGCTTTTCGCTATTCCGTCCGGAAAGGAAGATCACCGGGATCGTGCTCTCCTCGCGGATGGTCTGACAGACGTCCATCCCGGACATGCTCGGCAGCCCGACGTCCAGCACGACGATGTCCGGCCGTTCCGAGCGCCAGGTGTTGATGGCCTGAGGCCCGTCCTTCGCCACGACGACAGTGTGGCCGCAACGCTGCAGCGCGTAGGCGGTGATGTCCAGAAGCTCGATGTCGTCGTCTACCAGCAAGATCTTCATGCGCTCTCCAACTAATAAATGTCGCTTGTACAGGTGGCTCGATAATCGAGCCCTATAAGTGACCGTCCACTCGTTCCCCTATTGCCCATTGCCTCCCGGAGGTCTGCCCACGTCCAATTTGAGGGTGATTCGATGGTAGGCAACGGCGAAGGCCCTCACCAATGGGCAGAGGGGCTCGGGCTCAGGAGCGAAGGTCCCGGTGGAGGAGTGGCCGGAGGTACCGGGTCCCAGGGCGAGATGACATCCAATGGGCATCAACGAGCCCGCTAGGCGCGCATTTCGGTTCCGTGATGGGTGGTTTCGCCTCTCAACATCGTCTCCACCGGGCCTAAACCCAGTGCATTACGACTAGCTCCTAAAGTCTTTTTCGTCTGAAAGGACTCGCGGATGGTCTCGAATACCCATGCATCCGCTGGACTGCCGAACATTTCAGGCAGTTGAACTCTCCGGATATGACACGTGCCCTGAGCTACTCGCAGGGGTGATGCGCGGCAGGCATCGGGCTCCTTGCGGGGCAATCGAGTGGGGGCCACGTCGTCGCCATACCGTCAAAGTCCTGGTTAGGAGGAAGTCAGTCATGGTCGCGATTGCGGAGACGACGGGACACCCGGTCGTGCTTGACTATCTCAGTGCGCTGTCCGACGTCCTGGGCATGGTGCCGGGCGAGCCGCTCGCCCAGGCAATTGACGTCTTGCTCGAGGCGCGAGCAACTGGCCGGCGTGTCTATGTAATGGGAAATGGTGGCAGCTCGGCTACCGCCAGCCACCTGGTCTCGGACCTGGTGAAGGGAGCCCACGTGCCCGGGTTCCGGCCATTCCGCGCGTTTTCCCTGACCGACAACATCCCCTTGCTTACTGCTTGGTCGAACGACAGCGCCTATGAATGCGCACTTGCCGAGCAGATAGACGCACTCGTCGAGCCGGAGGATGTGGTGATCGCGGTGAGCGCCAGTG
>JAXDLH010000496.1:0-38901 GCA_034666705.1 Chloroflexota bacterium | reverse complement strand
CGCCGCATAGTAGTGCGTATAGAGGGCAAGGGCCCCCGCAACGGTATATACCCCGAGCCAGCGGGCGCGCGTCGGCTGCGGACCTTCCAACACGCCAAGCGCCGCCACCAGCGTCAAGAGGCCGAGCGGCAGGAGCAATGCGTACATCGCCGCTTCCTGCCCATAGTGCACGGCGAAGGGGCTCGTCGCCGCAATCGCCGCCATGCCCCAACGCACTGCTCGACTCCCGACGACCTGGCCAACGGCGGCAGCAAGCGGCACAGTCGGGATTACGAGCAATGCGGAGAGCAGACGGACCGCGGTCTCGGAAGCGCCGAACAGCGCGATCCAGCCGTGCAGCACGAAGTGGTAGAGCGGCGGCGACAGCTCGATCACGCCAACGTCGTGCGGAATGTCCGCCAGCGGCCGAAGCGCGATTGCCACCCGCCCGGCCTCGTCGAGCCAGTAGCTCTCGCGGCCAATGTCGTAGAGCCGGAGCGCCAACCCGACGAGCGTCAGCACCGCAAGGATCAGCGCGTCAGCGCGCCGCTCAGTCAACCCCCGGCGCTGCAGTTGGTCGGGGCCACCCTGCCGAGCCTCGCTGGCACTCGCAGGCTGCCTCAGCGGTGCAACTCCAGGCGCGGGACGACTTCCGAGGCGAGCGGAATCACAACTCCTCGCCAAAACGGGGCTCGAGCCATTTGAAGAGCCCGTAGCCGATCACGAGGATGGCGAGCGATGAAGCAAACGTGCGGGCCAGGAAGGCGAGGTCGGGCGGCGACACGTCGACCAGTACGAGACGATAGGTGGCAATGAACGAGGCCATAGGGTTCAGTGCGTGCATCAGCCAACCGAGGTTCACCGGACCGACAGTCTTACTGAACAGCACGTCGAGTGGATAGAACACCGGCGTCAGAAAGAACCAGGCCAGGATCGCCACGTCCATGATTGCCTCGGTGTCGCGAAAGAAGACGTTCACCGCGGCGAGGATGAGCCCCAGGCCAGCCAGGAAGGCGGTCTGGAAGACGATCGTGATCGGTACCCACAGCACGAGCGGCGTGAGTGGGATACCAAAGAGCGGCACCATCACGAAGACGAGCGAGAGGGCGAGCACGAAGTTCACCAGATTGGCCAGCACCGCGGACAGCGGGAGCATCTCGCGCGGGAAGTAGACCTTGCGCACGAGGTTCGCGTTCCCAACCACGCTGTGGATGCACGCCATCACCGAGCCCACGCAGAAATTCCAGGCGAGCAACCCGACGAGAATGAAGACTGGAAAGTGTGGGACATCCGACGGGATCAGGACCTGGAAGACGAGCGTAAACACGAGCGTCAACAGCAGAGGGTTCAGCAGGGTCCACACGAATCCGAGCACGGAGTTCTTGTAGCGGACTGAAAGGTCGCGCGCGAGCAGATTGCGCAGCAGCCCCCGATAACGAGCCGACTCCTGAAGCGTCGCGACGAGCGTGGCCATTACGGGGTCGCCGGCAGGAGCTGGTACAGGGCCGCCCCGCCCTGCGTGTCAACCAACCGGTACTCGGGCGAGCGCAGCAGCGCCCGCTCGTCGATCGGACCACCACGCGCCCCGACGAAGATCTCCGTCACCCCTACGGCGCGCAGCAGACCGACAACCTCGGGCGATCCCAGATCGCCCTCGACGGCGGCGAGGCGCTCCATCTCATCGACTTGCGGCATGCTCACCCCCCGCTCGGCAGGATACAGCATGGGTAAGAGCGTGGTGCCTTCGCCAAAGAAGAGCGGGAACCAGTATCCGGCGTCGGTTGGGACCACATAGTCTGGCTGCCAGTGCCGCACGGCGGCGTTGATAAGCACGAGGCCCGGCCCCGGAGGGGCCACGGCAAGTCCCAGCCTCATCCTGGAAGAGAGGAATTGCAGATCATCCATGGTTGCAAGGCTATCGTTTGCCGCATGGATCGCCGGGAGGCCCGCCGCTCCCACGAGCGCCGCAGCGAGCAGCATCGCGGCTCCAGCCGGCGCAGCGATTCCGAGCTGCCGCCGAGCGAACATGCGGAGTGTCTCTCCAAAGAGCAGTCCGATGCATAGGCTCGCGGGGAAAAAGAGCAGCGTGACAACGGTCACGTCGTCGACGAGCACGGGAAATGGCATGGGTAGCCAGTAGGGATTGGAAAAGGCAAGCTGCAGGACAAACCACGTGGCGAGCAGCAGAACCGGCGGCTGGCGCAGCTTCACTGCAACAGCCAGCCCTGCGAGGGCGAGAAGGCCGAGCCCAACCATGGTTTCGCGCGGCATTCCGCCAAGCCGCGTGAGGTCGTAGTACTCAGGGCCGTAACGTCCGCCGCTGCCGCCCAGGCCGAATGCGAACCCCTGCGACAGGCGCCACAGCCAGGGCGCCACGAGAAGCAGCGAGAGGATCACCGCAATGATGAGGCCTCGCCCACGGTGGGCGAACGACGCGATCGCGGCGCGGCGCCCACCTCGCGACTGAGGCCCGCGCAGGGCACGACCGGCGGCCCAGATCAAGGCGAGCAGGCCGATCAACGCGAGGCATGCCGCCACGCGATAGTGCGTGAGGAAGAGCCCGGCCGCCAGCACACCGAGCCCCCCAACGCACCGCCATTCGGATTGCCCGCCGCTTTTCCGGCCAAAGCCGATCACGCGAACCAGCAGGGCCAGGGCCACCGGCAGAATGACCATGCCAGCAGCCTCGGGGTAACGTCCGACGGTCAGGAATGCCGCCGGGTACGGGCTCACCAGGGCGACGACAACGGCTGCTGCCACGGCAGCCGCATCCCCGAGCCGCGATTCGCGGGCCAGGAAGAAGACGGACAAGGCGCTCGCCGTCGTCACCAACGGCGTCACGACCTGAACTGCATCAAGCCCCCGCGGTCCGATTGCATGAAGTGGCTCGGAGCCTGCCGCGAGCGAGGTGAGCGCCGCCAGGGCGTGGAAACCGAAGTGGTACGAGAACGACCCGATCGGCGCATACGGCTCGTATGAGGTCGGGAGACCACCCCGCTCCATGATCAGCCCCGTAATTAGCGTGTGGTGGTACGGGTCCGCTCCGGCCGGCAGTGCATCGCTGCCGAAGATCGCAGCCCGCATCGCGACGCCGCCCGCGGTCGCCGCCAGCGCCGCGATCAGCGCCCAATCCAGGCGATTGCCCGCCGTCGACGCGCGCGAGGCGGCGATCGCGCGGCCTGTGCCAAACGCTACCGCCCCTGCAGCGATCCCCAGCAACAATCGCGCATTCTGCCCCGTTACCGGTACGCCCGTGATCGTCGCGAACAGCACGGCGAGCGCCAGCACGGCGATGCTGAGCGCGGGCGCCGCGGCGAGGCGCTGACCAACGGATGTGCGGCGCGGGAGGAGCAGCGAACTGGCCGCGAGCCCGGGCATGACCATGAGGAGGATGGCGAAGAGAATGGGGAGCAGAGACGAATTCCGGAAAAGCCGAAGCATGCGTGTCCCGAGCGACTCGGTATAAATCGGGCTGAACACCAAATCGCGCGGGACCGCAACCTCACCGTAGCGGGCACCAACGCTCGGATCACCCTGCCGCGCCGTCGCCCAGACCGTGACGGCGTTCGCCGGATCAGCAGTTGTACTCTGCAACACGAACGTCACCCGGTCCTTTGCCTTGAGGTCCAGGGGCTCGAAGCGAAATGCGTGCAGGGCATTGTCCGTCAGGTTGGCGGCAAGCTCAGTCGCTCTTCGACTCGCGCCCTCCTGCGTGGCGAGCGAGAAGGACACAATGCCGCCGTTGCGCCGCGCGTACGTCGCCATGCGCACATTGACGCCGACGAGCGTTCCTGGCCCGGCGGTGAACGTCTGCTCCGCCTCGAACGGCCCATACAGCGGCCCGATCGGCTCGCTGGCGCCGCGGCTCGGCTCGGAGAGCTCGATCTGATCAAACAGGAGAAACGCCAGGCTCGCGAGGGCAACCAGCACTGCAAGCGCGGCGGCGCCGGGTACGGGCCAGCGGCCGAGAGCGCGACGGCTCACCATGGTGGAAGCGGCAGACTTAGCGGCCGGCGCGGATGCGAAGCCAACGGACGTAGGACTGTGCCTCCCGCCAGAGCCTCGGCAGGCCCCCCATTTGCGCGTAGACGAGCGCCCGCCGCGGTAGCTGCCATAGCGGCGTCGGCGGCGGTGGCGGCTCCAATAGTGAGATTGCCGATCGCCGCGAGCGCCGCCCGTCGCCTCCCCGACTCGCGGTGGCGAGGTCGACGGCCGGCGTCTCCGCGACGCGGTCCGCCGCTAAGTGTGGGTCCGCGCAGAAGCGCACGAGCGGGTCAACCGCGTGATCCCACGTCATCGATTGGGCGAGCGCCGCGAATCGCTCGCGGTACGCCTCCCGTCCGCCTGGCGCGTCGAGGATCGCCGTGATTGCCTCGACCACGCCATCGACGTCACCGTAGTCCACCACGCGCCCCAGGTCGTGCTGCTCGACGAGCTCGCCGACCGCGTCGCCCCGGGTGCACACCACGGGCAACCCGGCCCAGATGTAGTCGAGCACCCGGGTGCGGAACGAGTAGCGGGTCTCGAGATGGTCGAAATGCAGGCTCGTACCGACGTCGGACTCGAGCAGGTAGTTCTGCCGCTCCTCGTACGGCGCCCATTCATTGAAAAATACCGCGCTGCCCTCGAGCCCGAGCTCACGCGCCAGCTCCATCGCGCGCGCCGTCATCGCCATGTCTGGAACGAGCGGGTTCGGGTGCTTCACCCCGAGGAAGAACAACTTGACCTCGGGTCGAGTTTCACGAATGCGAGCGACGGCGCGGATCAGCGTCAGCGGGTCGAACCATTCCCATATCCCGCCGCCCCAGAGGATCACCCGGTCATCCGCGCCGATTCCGGGGTACACGCCCTTGAGCGTCCGTTTCGTCGATTGCGGCGGGTCGCTCTGCACGCCGAACGGCACCACGTCGATCAGGTTCCGCAGCGTCGGGTCGGCATCGTACTGGTGGGGATTGATGCGATTGTTCGCCGCCAGCATGCCGATCCAGTAGTCGCGCTGCTTCTCGCTCGCACAGAGGAAAAAGTCGCCGGCGCGAATCTGGGCGTTGAGCACCTCGAGGTGCGAGCGGTGGACGTTGGTCCGCTCCTCCATCGGGTCGTGAGAGAAGACGTGCAGATTCTCCAACGTAAACGGGTCGTAGAGGTCGACGACGAGCGTCTTCCCCATCTGGCTGAGATACGGAAACAGGTGCAGCACGAATCCCTGCAGGACCAGCACGTCATGGTCCGCCGCCAACTCGCGGAGCCCGCGGCCGGTCGTCGAGGCATACGTGGCAACGCTGAACTCATCGGATTTGAGGGGATCGTCGTTCGGAGCGGCCAACGTCACCGGGTTCGAGCGCGCGAGAATCTTCGCCATCTCCCAGGCACGAATGCCGGGCCCCGCCATGCGCGCATTCACCGTGTCGTTGCTGATGATGAGCACCCGCGCTGCGCCGTGCGCCGCGGCGAAGATGCGCTCGATGCCGAACACCTCCTGCACCGTCCGTTGCGCATCCATGTAGTCCACGTCCAGACAGTTGGTCTGGAATGGCGCCTCGAGCATCGCCAGGATCTCGCGGTCGCCGCGCCGGCGCGCGCCCTGCACGGCGGCGCGCTTTGCCCACAGCGTCGGCGCGTGCTCGGCAAGCTCGCCAAGCGCCACCATGTGGCTCAACCCCACGCGCTTGACCGTCTCGTCCGCCGCCTTGTCGTCACTCCATACCTCGTACGGCCCGAGGTGCACCTCGCCGTAGACCAGTGACCGCTTGCCCGCGAGAAGCAGCGCTGCGGGCAGGATGCGGGCGAGGTTCGCATCGTCGTAGTTCTTGATCACCGTGGCGAGCGCGTTCCGCTCGTACAGCACGCGTAGCTGGTGCGGGGGGAGCTTGCTGCCGGTCGCATGGCCCTTATGGTAGGCCACGGAGCCGGGGGCAAAGAGAACCCGATACCCGAGCACCCAGAGCCGCCAGCCGAGGTCGATGTCCTCGAAGAACGCGAAGTAATCCTCGTCGAACCCACCGCAGGCGAGGAATACGTCGCGGCCGATCGCCATCGAGCCGCCGCACGGAAAGAGCAGCGGCCCGGGCTGGAGGCCGGCTGCCTCATCTGCCGGCCGGCCGGTCCGGGGTTGGAACCCATGCCCATAGAAGTTGACCGAGCCACCGACAAAATCGATCTCCTTGCCGTCCCAGCTCAGGATCTTGCCGCCGGTTGCCGCCACGTCGGCCTGCTCCGCAAGTGGCCGCACCAGCTCCGTAAGCCAGCTCGGATCGACGCGCATGTCGTTGTTCACGAATGCGACGACGCTGGCCGTGGAGACGCGTGCCCCCGCGTTGCATGCACCCGCAAAGCCCAGGTTGCTTCCGGTCTCCACGATCTTCACGGCGGAGAACTCACGCTGGATCAAGGCAACGGAGTCATCTGCGCTCGCATTGTCAGCCACGATGATGTCGTAGCGCGCGGGGTACGTCAGCGCTTGCAACGAGGTCAGGCATTCACGCAGGTGCTGGGCGCCGTTGTAGTTGGGAATCACGATGCTCGCCGACGGAAGCTGGCCGCTCACGAGCTCCGGCCCCGGAGCTGGTCGATGGCCGCCAGCGTGCGCATTACGCGCCCCTTCCGGATCGCGGCGACGTGGGCCTCTAGCTCCTGCACCCGCCCGGCGAGCGCATCGGCGCGATTCCGCTCCCCCGCAGCGCGCTGCTCCGCGTCAGTCCGTGCTGCCTCCAGGGCTTGCTGGGTCTCACGCAGCGCGGCCTCCAGGTTCAAGATATGCCGCTCCTTGGCGATGAGGTCGTCGCGCAGCCGGTCGTCCTTTCGCGACGTCACGTGCAAATCGGCGAGCTTCAGCAGCAATCCAATCTGCTCCAGCCGCTCGACGACCTCGAGGCGGTCCGCCTCGCCAGTCGGCGCCAGGGCGGCCGCCATGTCGTCGAGCACGGGGGACGCACCGTGCAAGGAGATCAGCATGCCACGTCGGTAGCCCGGCTCCCGCGCGTCGGATACTTGCAACGTCACGTTGTAGAAGCGGTCGATCGCATGGTGCAGCGCCTCGGATTCCGGCACCGAGAGCACGTAATGCTTCAGCAGCATCATGGGCAACCAGTTGTACACGTAGCCGCTGTCGAAACTGATGCACGCGAGCCCGCGCGCCCGCACGTGGGTAATCCACTCGTCGAGCTCCGGCAGGCCGTACGCGCGGTGCTCCCGGAGCTGCGGCTGCTCCTCCTGGTTTACAACCCGGACGAACTCGGCGAGGAGGCGCTCGGCGAGCACCGTCGCTTCCTGGGCGAAGGGAGCGACGAGCAGCACGTAGCTTCGGCTCACCCGCAACAGCTCGTCGACGTAGGCGGCGCGCCGCTCCTGCGGCACGTGCTCGAGCGAGTCGAGCGACACCACGAGGTCGAAGCTGGCATCACGGAACGGCAGGGCAGCGCCGTCCGCCCGCAAATACGTGGCCAGGTTGTCGGTCTCGCCGGCCACCACGTCGATAACGACGACCCGGTCCTCGGTCAGGAACTGCGGCGTCAGGCAGGGAAATCCACCCACGTCGAGCACCTCGAGCCGTGCGGGACCGTGGTGCACGCGCACGCTTTCGGCGACGCGCTGCACAATGCGGTGGCGCGAATACTGGTCGAAGGGGAGATCGAGCAGCGCGCTCATCGGCGCCTGCCATTGGGAGCCCCGGCGTCGTGATCATTCAAGGGCTGGTGGGGCTCGTGCTCCCAGTGGGCGGGGAGGCGGAGCACCCCGAAGCGCTCGTCGTGCTGACCCGGGACCACGGTCAGCGGAAAGACGCTATCGTGGTAGTCGTACGCATGAACGCATTCCTCGTCATAGATGGACGCGGAGATGCGGTACTCGCCCGGCAGCAAGAGCAACTCCTCGATGACGTACGTCAGAGTCCCTTCGCCCTCGATCACCGCGATCGGAAAGCGGCTGAGGCGCGTGTTGGGGCCGGTTACGAGCATACCGTTCGTGACGTTGATGCCGAGCCCAAATACCGGCCGTTCGATTCGCTGGTGCGCCCGATAGCGCACGCATACCGAGATCGGCTCACCACTGCGCGCCGCGAGGACGGGCGTATCGCACCGATCGCGAATCGTTACGTCAAGTATCTCCGCTTCGCCGCTGCCCCAACGCCGCGGCGGCTCGTTGTCCACCGCGCCGCTCGCGAGATCCTGCAGCCATTCGTCCCGATAGTCGACGGCTTCGCCCGCCGTGTGGGCCGCTACCAGGTATTGCGAGACGACCTCGCGCGGCTCGCCGCGGGCGCGGATGCTGCCGCGATCGAGCCAGATCACCTCGGTGCACACATCGCGAATCGTGCCCAGGTCGTGGCTCACGAGCACCAGGGTGCGGCCCAGCCGATGAAAACGATGAATGGCGGCGAAGCAGCGCTCCTGGAACCCCTCATCCCCCACGGAGAGCACCTCGTCGATCAGCAGGATGTCAGGGTCGACGTGCACCGCGACGGAAAAACCGAGGCGAGCGTACATTCCCGAGGAGTAGTGCTTGACCGGGATGTCGATGAAGCGCTCGAGACCGGCAAAGCGCACGATGTCGTCGAATCGCCGCGCCACCTCGCTGCGCTGCATGCCCAGAATCGATGCGTTCAGGAACACGTTGTCGCGACCGGAAAGCTCCGGGTGAAAGCCGGCGCCAAGCTCGAGCAGCGCGGAGACGCGGCCATCCACTGTGACCGAGCCGCTGGTGGGATTGAGAATCCGCGTCATGAGCTTGAGCAGCGTGCTCTTCCCTGAGCCGTTCGTGCCGACGATCCCGACTGAGGCGCCTGGCTCAATGGCAAATGACACCTCGCGCAGGGCCCAGAATTGCTCAGCGCCGGAGTCGCGCCGAAACCGGCGAATCACAAGATCCTGGAACGAGCGCGCCCGTTCATGGTGAATGGTGAAGCGTTTGGAGACCTGGTCGAAGCGAATAGCGGCCATGGAGGCGGGTACTACCCCCGATCTGCTCCTCTCGACCGAGAGGCGTGCAGGTTTACTGGGAGTCGCTACGGCCAGCGCCGAACGGCAGGGCTCGCCCGCGGTCCAGCCTCATGTGGGGAGGGCTTGGGCGGCAGTATAGCGCGGTGCTCCGGGGACGGGCAAACGGCGAACGAGTATCGGGTAACCTCGAGGACCCATGCTATACTCGGCCCCAATTCACGCGCCGGTCACTATCCTGTTGCTGGTAACAGGACGGCCAGCACGCGCCGCGGGTTTCGCATCCGCTTCGCAGAGCCGCGGAGGACGTCCATGGTTCGCATCCTCGTCGAGGGCCACGACCGGCTCTCGTTCAGTACCCCCATGCTCGTGATGAACGCCTTCGAGGACGGGGGCGATCCGCCCGATCTGCAGCGCGCCGATGATGCGCTTGCCGGCACGATTCGCCGCTTGCGCGATGCCGGCGAGATCAGCGGCAAGCCAAACAGCGTGACCGTGATCCACACGCCAGCGCTCACGGGCAACGCGGGTGCGCTCGGCGCAGCGCGGCTCGCGTTCGTGGGCCGTGGCAAGCTGGCCGACATCAGTCTCGAGGGAGCGCGGCAAACCGCGGCGACCGCAGCCCTCAAGGCCCGCGAGCTCCGCCTCACGCGCTTCGCCATGACACCCATGGGCGTGCGCAGCGCTGGCCTTGACCCAGTCGACGTCGGGCGTGCGCTCGCAGAAGGAATCGTGCTCGCACTCTATCGGTACGACCGCTTCAAGACCGAGCGGAACGGCGAGCAGCCACCCGAGGTTGAAGAGGTTACGATCTTACCCATCAACCCAGAGCTGGTGGACGCGCTGCGGAAGGGCGTCGACGAGGGGACGCAACTGGCGGAGGCGACGATAACGGCCCGCGATCTGGCCACTGGCCCCGGCAACGTCGTGACGGCCACCCACCTCGGAGAGCGCGCCGCCGAGCTCGCCCGTCAGCACGGATTCGCGGCGCAGATCTTCGGCAAGTCCGATCTCGAGGAGATGGGCTGCGGCGGCATCCTGGCCGTGAATTCCGGCAGTGCAGAGCCTCCAGTGATGGGGGTACTCAGATACGATTGCGGCAATCCGAATGCCAAAACGCTAGCGGTCGTCGGCAAAGGCATCACCTTCGACACCGGCGGCATCTCCATCAAGCCAGCCAACAATATGCACTACATGCGGCACGATAAGTCTGGCGCCTCGGCTGTCATCGGCTTCATGCAAGCCGCGTCGGCCCTGAAGCTGCCGATCAACGTGCTGGGGGTGTTTGGCGCCACGGATAACATGCCGAGTGGCAGCGCGTACCGGCCTGGCGACGTGATTCGCTCCTACGCGGGTACGTACATGGAGATCATGAATACCGACGCCGAGGGGCGCGTCGTATTAGCTGACTGCCTGGCCTACGCGGCAGAACAAAAGCCGGATGCGATCGTCGATCTGGCAACGCTGACTGGCGCATGCGTGGTCGCCCTCGGCCACGTTTGCAGCGGGCTCTTCTCGAACGACGACGATCTCTCGAACGCCCTCACGGCTGCCGGCGAGTCGTCTGGCGAACGGCTGTGGCGCATGCCACTCTGGCAAGAGTACCGGGAGCAGATCAAGGCGCCACTTGGCGACATCCAGAACGTCGGCGGCAGCCCAGCCGGCGCCATCACGGCCGCCTGGTTCCTCGCAAATTTCGTTGGCGAGACGCCGTGGGCGCATCTCGACATCGCCGGCACGGCATGGACCGAAGGGTCCTGGGCGGTGACGCCACCGTACCTGCAGCGAGATCTGGGCACGGGCGTGGGCGTCCGACTCCTCTCCTATTTCGCCAGATCGTGGGCCTGAGCGTCTGGGTGGTCCTCCCCACCTTCAATGAGGCCGAGAACCTCCGTCTCATGGTCGAGTCGCTGCTCGACCTCGATCTCACCAGACCCGCGGCCGAGCCCGCTATTTCGCCGGCTGATGCAATGAACGCAGGCTCATGTACGCGGGTCCTGATCGTGGACGACAACTCTCCCGACGGAACCGGGGCGCTCGCCGACCAGCTCGGTCGCGAGCACGAGGGCCAGGTCTTCGCCTTGCATCGTCCGCAAAAGCTGGGATTGGGGACCGCATACCTCGTCGGTTTCCGCTACGCCCTGGATCATGGCGCCGACGTCGTGATCGAGATGGATGCCGACTTCTCACACTCCCCCGGCTATCTGCAAGACATGGTGGCGCTGCTCGACGAGTACGACGTGGTCGTCGGCTCGCGCTGGGTCGCGGGAGGCAAGTTAGACGACAACTGGGAGCGCTGGCGCTATCTGCTGAGTAAATATGCGAACGTGTATGCGCGCCGCGTGACCGGACTGCACGTGCGCGATACGACCGCGGGCTTCAAGGCATTTCGGGCAAAGGCGCTGCGCGAGCTGCCGTTGCATCGCATTCGTTCAGACGGTTATGCATTCCAGATCGAGGTAGCTACCGCGTGCCAGCGCGCCGGGCTGCGCGTCACCGAGCTGCCGATCTTCTTCGAGGAGCGCCTCCGCGGCCGCTCGAAGATGTCCACACGCATCATCGTCGAGGCTATGTGGCGGGTGTGGCAGATCCGGTTCCGCCGCTAGGCGGCGATGTGCATCCACCAGAGCAGCCCGACGGGACATTCCCATCGCCAGCGCGCCGGGTAGCCGTCAACACCGCGGTGCCCACGCTCGCGGCGCTTGTCAACAAGGCGTTCGATTTCGCATTCGCGATCTACACGATCCGGGTGCTCGGTCCGACCGCGCTCGGTCAGTACACCTGGGCCGTCCTGGTCGTGGGCTACCTCGATATTCTGGTCAACTTCGGGCTCGGAATTCTCATCACCCGCGAAGTCGCCCGCGACCGCTCACTGGCACCTCGCTACCTGGGCAGCGCCCTGCTCGCGCGGTCGTTGCTCTGGCTGGTGGCGATCGGCGGTGCGGTGGTTATCGCCGGGCCGCTCGCCCAGCCCCTGTCGATCACGCCGGAAATGGGCATCGCGCTCATCGCGCTCACGATTGGCATTGGCATCTCGAATCTCGCCGGGGTGCTTTCGGCCCTTTTCTCGGCATTTGAGCTGATGGGGTACCCGGCGGGCGTCAGCGTCGTCACCACACTGACCAAAATCGGCTTTGGTGGGGCAGCACTGGCAGCCGGGCTGGGGATCGTTGGCCTGAGCGCGGCCTCGATTGCGACGAATCTCATCACGGCCGGGGTATTGCTGTGGCTCGCCTGGCACCGGCTCGGCCCGCTCCGCGCGAAGCTAGACCGGCGCAGCGCCGCGTCGCTGGTTGACGACTCGTACCCGCTGCTGCTCAATAATTTACTCGCCACCCTCTTTTTTCGCATCGACGGGCTTATGCTCCGCGCCTGGGCTGGCGATACGGTGCTGGGGTGGTACAGCACCGCCTACAAGTTTGTCGACGGCCTCGGCATCGTGCCATCAAACCTCACCCTCGCGTTGTTCCCCATTCTCGCCCGCCAGGCCGCGGCCGAGTCGGCTGGCTCGGAGGCCGGTGTCCTTGCGCGCACGACGGCGCGCGGGCTGCGCCTGCTGCTGTCACTCGCATTCCCGCTCGCCGTAGGGGTTACGTTGCTCGCCGAGCCGATCGTGCGCACGTTCGCCGGCGAGCGCTTTCTGCCACATTCGGCAATCGCGCTGCAGATCCTCGTCTGGTTTGCGCCGCTCAGCTTCGTCAATGGGCTGCTCCAGTACGTGCTGATCGCGGCCGGGCGGCAGCGAGCCATCACACTGGGTTTCGTGATCGCCACCGCCTTCAATCTGGGCGCCAACGTCCTGCTGATCCCTCGGTGGAGTTATGCAGGCGCTGCGCTCGTGACGGTGCTCTCCGAGCTCGCACTCCTTGGACCGTTCTGGTGGGTGGCCCAGCGTACCCTCGGACGATTGCAGCTCATCAGTCTGGCGTGGCGACCGGCGCTCGCAGCGGCGGCGATGGCGCCGGGGGTGGTGATTGTCGCGCCCATCTCGTGGGTCGCGGCGATTCCTGTTGGGGCGCTGCTCTACGGAGCCGCGCTGTACGGGATTGACGGGGTACCACGCGAGGACAGGATGCTCATTATGCGCATGCTGCGGCGTGGGGTTTAGGCTTCCAGCAACGCAGCCCGGACGACGTCGTCCAACTCGCTGGCGTCGAACGGTTTGAGCAGCACGGCCACCACTCGGGCAGGTACACGCTGCTCGAACTGCCGACCCGAGACGACCACGATTGGCACGCTCACGAGTTCAGGATTGGCCTGGAGATTGCGCAGTACGTCATAGCCATCCATGTCGGGGAGTGAGAGATCCATCGTGATGAGGTCCGGCCGCTCCTCAGCGGCAAGCCGTAACGCCTCGACTCCTCCGCTAGCCTCGAGAATGCGGCAGCCAGTGTCCTCGAGGAGGATGCGCAGGATCTCGGAAATTGTCGGATCGTCCTCGACGACCAGAATGGTCCGCTCGCGCAAGTCCTGCACAGTCGGCCCTCCGTTCGCGTGGGGGTCTCGGGCTTCGAGCAGTCGCGGCAGCGCAAGTGTAACAGCGATGAGGGCGAGGTGGCAGTACCTGCGGCACGTGTGACATTCATCTGACAGCGGCCCGCTGCAGTGCCATTCGCGGATCCTGAGGGTCAATCGAGGCGTTAGGCTGTAGGTACGAGCAAATCAGGCGCGCCGCGCCAGCGGGCTCTACGGGCTGCCCAGTAAAGGAGGACGACGCCATGGCGGGCATGCAGGACCGCGCAGAGGGTATGAAGGACAAGGTCGCCGGCAAGCTGAAGGAAGTAAAGGGCGACCTGACCGGCAATGAGGCTGAACAGGTGGAGGGGCAGGCTCAGCAGGACCGCGGCGAGATCCGCGACACGATGGGCCGCGTCAAGGGCAAGGTCACCGGGAAGGCCGAAGAGATCAAAGGGAAGATCAAGCAGAAGGCGTCCTGACCCTCGCCGACTCACTATACGACCTGCACAGCTCACGCGGAGCACGCGCAGGCCGCCCGATCCGTCGAGCCCCCGCCCACCCCGGGGGCTCGACGTGTAGCGCCGCAGCTTCGACCTCCCGCGTTCTCGCAGGTGGCTGCATTGGTCCCCCGGGGGGAGGTCTGCTACACTGGCGACGCGGTTACCCAATGGCTGGCATCCTCCACGGGCTGATGCCGGACCTCTTGCATCGGGGTTCCTCGTTGCCACTTACTGCGGACGACTTTCGTAAAGTCATGGGCCAGTTTGCGACTGGCGTGACCATCATCACTGCGGCCCACGGAAAAGAGCACCGTGGGATGACGGCGAATTCGGTCTGTTCGGTTTCGCTCGAGCCGCTTTCCGTCCTCGTCTGCGTCAATCGCACGGCGCATACGCACCACGTCATTGCGGAATCCGGCGCGTTCTGCGTCAATATTTTGAGCGACAGTCAGGAGCAGCTCTCCCGCGTCTGCGCCAAGCCGGACACACCGGAGGCGGAGCTCAAGGGCGTCTCGTACCGCCTTGGCGAAACGGGGTCACCGGTGCTGGAGGATATCGTCGCATACGTCGATTGCCGAGTTGCGGCGTCCTTCGAGTTCGGCACCCATACGATCTTTGTCGGCGAGGCTGTAGATCTCGGCGCCGAGGAGCGCCGGCCGCTGATGTTCTATCGCGGACGCTACGCGTCGCTGGCCGAGGGCACCTTCGCATAGGCATGGAACTGCCCGCCAGCGTCGCCATTACCGAGGTCGGGCCGCGCGACGGCTTGCAGTCCGCCGGGGACGCGATCTCCACTGCGTCGAAGATTCAGCTTGTCGATGCGCTCGCCCGCACTGGCCTTCGCCGAATCGAGGTCACGTCGTTCGTTCACCCGAAGCTCGTGCCCTCGATGGCTGACGCCGAACAGGTGATGGGCGGCATCACCCGAATGCCAGGCGTGACCTACACCGCGTTGGTTCCGAATGCGCGGGGCGCTGAGCGTGCGGTGCAGGCCGGCGCTGATGAGCTGAATGTGGTCGTGAGCACGACCGAGACGTTCAACCATCGAAACTTGAACATGCGCGTCACCGAATCGGCCGAAGCGTACCGGAGCATTGCCGCCATCGCACGGGCGGCGGGCACGCGCGCCACGATCGGTCTATCCGTTTGTTTCGGTTGCCCGTACGAGGGCGTCGTACCGTTGGAGCGGCTGCTCCACGTGCTCGAGCTGCTTGTCGAGGCCGGCGCGGAAGAGATCGCACTTGCGGACACGATTGGCGTCGCAAATCCTCGCCAGGTTCAGGAGATCGTGCGAGCAGTCCAGCAGCATTGGCCCCAGTTGGAGCTCGGCCTCCACTTCCATGACACCCGCGGGCTCGGCATGGCGAACGTACTCGCTGGCCTGGAAGCTGGCGTCGCCCGCTTCGACGCGTCAGTGGGCGGCATCGGCGCCTGCCCGTTTGCGCCGGGCGCAACCGGGAACGTCTGCACAGAGGACGCGGTCCATATGCTCGAGCTGATGGGCGTGCAAACGGACATTAACCTCGATGCGCTCACGGCCTGCGGGGCGCTCGTCCAACAACTGGTCGGCCACGAGGTACCAAGCAGGATGGTGCGCGCCGGCTCGGTTCACGGGCTGCTCGCGCGGCTCTCAGACCGCGCCGCCCAGGCCCCGCTCACGCCCTGGTGAGGCGGGTCCATAGGTAGCGCTGGCCGCTCGGCTCAACACTACCGGACGATGGCTCAAGCGTCACCCCGACCGCGTCCACGGAGGAGAGGGGCATCGGCGCACTGGCGACCGCCATACAGTGCCCGTCAGCCGCGCGGTAGTAGAGCATGCCACCGTTCATCCGTTGGTCGCCGCTCATGAGCCATAACTGGTATGCGACGCCCGTCGGCTGCTCTGGAAGCCCCTCGGCCACGAGCACCATGTTGGACTCGCTCGGTACGTAGTACAGGGTGCCCGAGGCCCGTGGCGCCATATCGGTCCCGTCGATCCGCACCATGGCACCGCCTCGCATCGCCCGTGCCATGACGTCGGCCGCGAGCTGCGCGTGTGCATAACTCGAAGCCAACTCGGTGCGCATCGTACCCACCTGTTGATTCAGACTAATGACCTGCCACGCGAGAGCGGCACTAATCAACAATGGCAGCACCGCGGCCCCGGCCGCAAACTGCGGAGCACGCAGCCAGCCGAGCCATCGGTCGAGCAGTCCCTGATGAGTTTCGGTCGCTGGCCAGCGCGGAAGCACAGTCAGAATCGGGCGTGGCGAGTTCGCATCAGCCTCTGCCGCGGCGATGATTCGGGCGCGCAGCTCCGGGGGCGGCGCGATTTGGGGGACAGCCTCGTCCATGAGATGCACCAGGCGCGTCGCCGCGGCGAACTCCGGGCCGCAGTTCGCACACGTTTCGATGTGCGCCTCCACGTCGTCTGCTACGTCGGGTGGCAGCGCATCAAGCGCGTAGAGGTCGATCAAGGCCTGGGCATCTGCACAATTCATCGCGCTTGCGTCACCACCCCTTCAGCCTCCAAGAGCACGCGAAGTTTGCGCATCCCGAGGCGAATTCTGGTCTTCGCGGTGCCGAGCGGCTCGCCGAGCTCCGCCGAGATCTCCACGTGGGTCTTGCCCTGGAAGAACGCCATCTCGATCGCCTGTCGCTGCGCCGACGGGATCTGTTCGAGCGCCCGACGCACCGCTGCCGCCTCTTCGCTGGAGCCCGCCAGGTCGGCGGGGTCGGCAAGCCCGTCGGCCACGATCTCTTCGGAGTCGCGCAGCTCAGGAAGCGGCAGCTCCTCGCGAACGCGGCGGCGGCGAACCTGGTCGATCGCCCGGTTATGGGCAACACTCAGCAGCCAGGACCCAAGCGAGCCCCGTGCCGCATTGAAGCTCTCAGGCTGCCGCCAGAGCTTCAAGAAAACTTCCTGCGTTACGTCCTCCGCTATCCCGCGGTCGTTGAGGATGCGATAGATAAGCGAGTAGACCGGCCGCCCGTAGCGTTGATAGAGGTCGTCGAGGGCCTGAGAATCTCGCGCGAGCACCCCGTCGATCAGCCGCTGATCAGCTTGAGACTCCGGGTCCATGTACCCCTCATACGTATGGCGGCACGGCGCCGGATTCCTGCCATTCTACCTGAGGGTCCAGGGATGGGCTTCAAGGCTCCTGATTGCCGGAGGGGGTCGAGGCGAGCGGGCGGAGCAATAGCGGCGCACTCATCTGGGCGAAGTTCGTAAAGAGGATGAACAGCAACCCGATGAGGAAATAGGACGTGTAGAAGGCACTGCTCCAGCTCTTGAGCATCGCGGCATACGCCACGTTGCCGACGCTGTAGCAGGCGAGCAAGAGCTCGAATAGCACGACAAAGTCCGCGCTGAGACCGTATCGCTTGCGCTCCCACGAGTCGGACGGGCGGGCGATTCCATACTTTGGCGTCCGCTCGAACACGAACTGCTTCTTGCTCGAGAGCACGCGCAGCATGGCTCCGACGACGGTCACCATGATGCCGGCGCCCAGCACCGAGGCGCATGCCACATACGGCAGGCGCGAGGCAAGGCGCTGGCCGGTGCGCCATTGGCTGTAGGTCAGATAGATCACGGGGGCCATGCTTGGCACCAGGGTCAGCGGGAACCACCAGCTAATCCCGGGTTGCTGGGGCGCGGCGCCGATGGGGATATGCTGCGCGAAATACAGCAGGAACGGCTGCAGCAAGAACATGAGCAACAGCGAGACGTGGCTCACGTACCCCAGCATGTGCAGGAGCGCCTGGGCCTTCACCATCGCCGGGAGAGGCGCACGCAGGACGGTGGGAAGGAGCTTGATCGCACAGGCAAAGCTGCCAGCCGCCCAGCGTCGTTGCTGGGACCGGTAGCTCCCCACCGTTACGGGCAGCTCCGCGTAGGCGACAACGTCCGGAAGATAGACGGCCTCCCACCCGCGGAGCTGGGCACGATAGCTTAGATCGAGGTCTTCTGCGAGGGTGTCGTGCTCCCAGCCACCGGCGTCGACAATTGCCGCTCGGCGCCAGACACCCGCGGTGCCGTTGAAATTCATGAAGAACCCGGCACGACTGCGGGCAACCTGGTCGACGAGGAAATGCGCGTCGATGATGACCGACTGCAGCTCGGTGAGCAGTGAGTACGACCGATTCAGGTGACCCCAACGGGCCTGCACGAAGCCAACCCGCTCGTACTGAAAATAGGGAATGGTCTCCAGCAAGAACTTGGGCGGCGGTACAAAGTCCGCGTCGAAGATTGCCAGGAACTCGCCGTGCGCGCTGCGCACGCCAGCCTCGAGCGCTCCCGCTTTGAAGCCGATGCGCTCCGACCGCCAGATGTGCACAATGTCGATCCCCTGCCGCGCGTAGCGCTGCACGAGGCGCTCAGCGATAAATTGCGTTTCATCCGTGGAGTCGTCGAGCACCTGGATCTCGAGCCGCTCACGCGGCCATTCCAGTCGGCAGGCCGCTTCGATCAGCCGTTCGACGACGTAGAGCTCGTTGTAAATCGGGAGCTGGACGGTGACGCGCGGGTACTCCGTAAGAGGTGCGGGAGGCGCATGGCGGGGCGGGCGCGTCCACGCGAGGAAGGTCAAGTAGAGGAGGTTGCCGCCAATGGCGAGGAAGAAGACCAGCAAGGTGAAGTAGAGGCCCATAACGGGCAGCCATAGCTCATTTAGGACCGCCATTGCACCCGAGCCATGAGCAGAACCGTCCTTTCGCCAGGTAACCCGGTCGATACCGTCGCAATTGGAGGAGGCACCACTTAAGTTCTGGATGAGAAGGCGGTGGCTCGTCCCAGTATAGCGTTCCGGCTCGGGGCTGTCACGACAGAGCCGGCTCCGTCTCCTCCTCATCAGGGAATACAGGCGGCGCAGATATCGCGGCCTTGGCCTCGTCGACGAGGTAGAGCGCCGGGCTCGGCGTGAGCTGAATCGGTGTCACTACGTCCGTCATATCCGTCGGGTCGACGGCGAGGGCCAGGCGACGAGCCTCGTCTCGGAGCGGCTTGGCGAACCGGCCCCGCGTCAGGATCTCCGCCAGCGCCACCCCGGTGAGCGTCCCGAAAATACCTGAGAGGATGTCACCCTCGGTATCTTCGAGCCCCTCGACGTTCCGAGTCCCAAAGAATACGTCTGTCCAGTACTCCTGCACCTCGAGCAGCACGTGGAGAAAGGTCGAAGTACTGATTACCAAGAGGAGCCGCATGAAGTCTGGCTCACGGGCGCGGCCAATCATCCCGAGCGCCACGATCCATGCGCCGGCCACGTTGCCATAGAAATGCGCAACCGAATCGAACACGGCGTAGCGGTTGTAGAGATTGAAGGAGTTCCCGGCCATATCGACGGTCGGAATGGAGAGCAGTAGCGCATCGGACACCCAGGGAAAATCGTCGCGCCGCCCATTTTTCATATGGAGCCCCGGAATCAGGAGCGTAAAACTGCACATCAAGAGTGCGTTGCGGAGCGCAATCGCTTTCCCGGCAAAGCGCGGGTCCGAGGAATTCGTCGTCGTTACCTTGAGCGCCTCGATGCCAAAGTAGACCATCAGGCCACGCAAGGCGAGGTTCGCCAGCATCGAGAGTCGTATGCCGCGTTTTGGCATGCTTGCTCCTGAATCGCGTGTGCGCCCTGCCTGCCGCTATCATCACCGGCGCAGGAGGTACATGAATGTGGCGTCTACAGAGCGAGGTCGCGGCCTTCGACGCCGCACGATTTCAATCGTTAGGACCCGGGTACGTCGCACTCAGTCTTGCCGGTGAAGCCGGGGAGCTCGCGAACCAGATCAAGAAACTCTGGCGTATCGAGCCCCGCATCGGCCAGCCCGATGGCTACTCGGCCGTCGGAGAAACGGAGCGCGCACTCATCGCCGACGAAGTGGCCGATGTGCTCATGCTCGGCCTCGTGCTCGCCAATCATCTTGGCATCGACGTCGAGGCAGAGCTTCGCCGCAAGCTCGAGGTGATCGATGCCCGGCTGCGCACCGGCCACTACGGGAATGAGGCACGCGATGCCGACGAGCCCGCCTGAGCGCCTCCGACCTCGTATCCACCCCGCCACATTTTCGCAGTGGCGCGAGCTCATGGCACGACTGGCTGCGGGTCAAGAAGGCGATCGTTACGACATTGTGCCGAGTCGCGGGTCTCGCCGGAACCGGAATCTGCGTTACCGGACGCTCGCGGCGGAATGGCGGAGCAGGAAATCGATCGCGAGGCGGTTGAATTCGTCCGCGAACTCGATGTGCGGACAATGCCGAGCCGGCGAGAAGATGCGCAGCTCAGCGCCACGGATCTGACGGTGGAGCGCCTCCCACGTGCCCGGCTCCCGCAGCAGATCCTCCGCTCCACCGGTGATCAGCGTCGGTACGGCAACATTTCCGTAATCGGGCCGCTCGGGTGCACCCGCGCGCGGCTGCCCCGGCACCCGGAGGCGGGCCGCCGCTGTGGCCGGCCACGTTCCTGGCTCAAGGCTCGCCCGCCAGCGCTCCTCCACCTGATCCTCGCTCCACCATCGCTCGTCCCAGAACAGCACCTGAAGAATCCGCCGCATCCACTCGCGCGTACCGTCATAGTCATTCAAGACCGCGCGCGCCTCGTTGACCGGGGCATAGCCACCGCCAGCAGACGTCACGATCGAGCGGATGTTCCAAGGACATGGGGTTGCGGCGGCGACGGTCAGGACGAGCGAGCCGCCGAATGAGTTGCCCATGAAATGCGCCGACCCAATGCACAAGGTCTCCATCCAGTCCCGGACGAACCGCACGCGAAACCCTGCCGGGTCGCCGAAGTCGTACACCTTGTCGGTGTAGCCAAACCCCACCATATCGGGCGCATAGACGTGAAAGTGTTCCGCCAGCGTCGCGATGTTGTACCGCCAACTGAACTCCGCGCGACCGCCGAACTCGGCCGAGTGCAGGAGGACAAGCGGCTCGCCGCTCCCCGCCTCGAGGTAGTGCGTGCGGATCGGCCCGACTCGCACGAATCGACTCAGCACACCGGCCGGCAGTGGCACGCGCGAACCTCCGCTGGGCGCGCCCCGGTCGCCGTGGCGCGCCGCGATTGTAGACGAAACGCAGAGGAGCTCTTCGAATGCCACACTCGCTGGCCTGCGTCCGGTTGGCGGGCATTGCGGCCACTCCGGCATCATTCCTCCTGATGAGAATCCTCCGTCGCCCACCCGTTCCCAACGCTATGCTGCGCCGCGGCGTCGTCGTCGCGCTCGCGTTGCTAGCCGGCGCCCTGCTGGTCGCCTGTTCACAGCCGACCGCCAGCAGCCCGCCGCCAACCCCGTTTGGCCAGCTCGGCGCTGGCCAGGGAACACCGGGCAGGCTGACCGGCGCGATCGGCAATGCCGACCTCGCGGTCGGGCCCGACCAGCGGTTTCAGCTTGTGCTCCTGGGTCCGGATAATGCGCTCGTCAGCGACGCAGCCGTCAATATGAGCTTTTTCAAGGTGGTTGGCTCAAACCAGGCGCAGCTACGGGGCCAGCAGCCGGCGGAATATGAGGAGCCGCCGGGGCTTCCTGGGCATGGGCTCTACGTCGCGCGCCAGACGTTCGACGAGGCCGGCGACTGGGGCATGGTTGCGGAGGTACAGCGGCCGGGTCAAGATTCGACGGAGCTGCGCCTCGGTTTCAAGGTGAAAGACAAGAGTGACACGCCGGCCATTGGTCAACCGGTGCCCGCCAGCAACTCCCCGGTCGGCAGCACGACCGAGCAGATCGCCAAGTTTTCCTCGGCGCAGCCGGCCGAGCCAGCCTTTTATCGTCTCTCCGTCGCCGATGCGGTGGCGCAGCACAAGCCGTTTGTCGTCCTTTTCGCGAGCCCGGGTTTTTGCACCAGCCGTACGTGCGGTCCGAGCATGGACGTGCTTGCTGATCTCCAGCGCCAGTTCGGCGCCGACGTGAACTTCATCCACGTCGAGATCTACAAGGACGCGCATCCGCCGGAGATCGCGCCTACGGTCGACGAGTGGCACCTGCCGAGCGAGCCGTGGATGTTCGTGGTTGGCGCGGACGGCAAGCTGGTGCAAAAGTTCGATGGCGTCATTCGAACCGACGACGTCGCACCAGCGATCGGCAGCCTGCTGGGGGCCGCCTGAGCCGAATCCATTCGCGAGCGCTTGCCGGCTCGGTCTTGATCGGCACAGCACTCGTGCTCAATGCATGCCAGAAGCCCGCAATTCCGCAAGCCTCCGGCGTGCTCATCAACGTGGAAAGCCGGCAAATCGTCGACGCCGACTCGGTCACGCTGCGCACCGCTGATGGCCGCGAGCTGACCTTTCGGGTAAGCCCCGACGTGGCGCGCAATCCGGACCATCCCAACACCGCGTCTCATCTACGCCAGCATATGCTCGCCGGCGATCCGGTGACGATTCGCTACCGCGACTCGGCCAATGGGCCCGAAGCGGTGAGCATTCTGGATGGGGCTCAATCCGCTCCTTGACCGTTACGTGCTGAAGCGGCGATTGTAGTTGATCACATGCCAACGATCATCTTCCGCGAGCTCGCGGCCGAATCCGGGCATCCCCGTGCCGGCCATCCCATTAGAGATCCAATCGAACAGTTGCGCGTCAGTATGGCCCTGGGCCATGTGCAGCCGCAGGTCAGCGGGGGGCGGGTCGAAGAATTGCGCCGAGGGGCCATTGCCCCGACCGTCGACGCCGTGGCAGACGGCACAGCCCTGGTCGTACACGGCGCGCCCGCGGGCCAGCGATTCAGCCGTGACAGGGATCGGGCTCTGCAATCCGGCAGCGCTGCCCGTGATGCCGACGCTGCCTGCGAGACCCAACCCGACCATGGCGAGCCCCGCCGCAATGACCACCGCGGAGCCGATCAACGCCAGGTGGAACATCGAATCCTGCAGACGACGGAGCGGGACACCTCGGGAGGGATCTATCACCACCTCGGAAGGCGTAGAACGAGCGTGCCGCTTGTCTCGCCAGACCAGCAGGAGGAACACACCTGTGCCGACCAGTCCGATCCCGAGCGTCATCAGATCGTCGAAGCCGCTCCCATGCAGGAGAATCACCGGTATCATTTTGGTGGCAACCAACTCCCGAGGTGCTCGTTGAGCGTCATATCGCTGACGCGCCATGCCCGGCGAGCCCGGCGCATCATCGTGCGCGGTTTCGCCGGCATGCTTACCCTGCTCGGCCTCTTCGTGGTCGCATGCGCCGGCCCCCCGAGCGCGCCGCGATCCCTTCCACCTGACACCCCCGTCGTCCCGCAAGGGCTCGACGGCCGGCTCCTTTATACCCACGACGCGGGCCTCTGGACGCTGAACCTGGCGAGCGATCGGACAACGCAGATCATTACCCCGCCGGAGCTGGGCCAGGTGAATTCGGCGCGCTGGTCACCGGATGGCCAGCGCGTGGCGTACGCCCTGTATGAAGTGCGCGACCGTCGCGTCCCCATCTCGGAAATCTACGTGACTGACGCCAGCGGCAACGATCCACAGAAGATCGTCAGCGCACAAGAGGCAGCCACGTTCTACCAGAACCCCGCCTGGGGGCCCGATGGCAGCATCTACATCCTGCATACCGCGACGAATAGCAATCAGCGAATCCGGCAGATCGAGCGGATCGACCCGGGGACGGGGGACACATCGGTCGTGATCCAGGAGCCCGGCCAATTCGACGTGTCACCGGATGGGCAATGGCTCGCGCTCGCGAAGACGACCGAGGCGGACATGAGCTTGTTGCTCGTAAACCTTCAGTCGGGTGCGCAGACCGAGATCGTTCCGGCGCGGGCCTTTCAGATCATCTCGGCGCCGCGCTTTGATCCGACGTCGAAAACGGTCCTGTTCTCAGCGGCCGGCCCAGCCTCAGGGATCGGCCAGGCAGAGCCAGCGAACCCACTGGCGCGGCTATTCGACGTTAGCACGGCCTATGCGCATGGGCTTCCACAAGCCTTGTGGTCGGTACCCGTAGCTGGCGGCGCCGTTTCGTCGGTGGCGAAGATTCAGCTCGACGAGCCCGTCGGTGCATGGTCGCCCGATGGATCCCGCTTCATGGTGCTTTCGTCTGAGGCGCTGTGGGAAGTCGCACCGGGCACCACGTCCCCGAAACAGATCCTCACCCCCGGAGCGTACGGCAGCGTCGACTGGATGGGCTGACCGCCGGCTCGACGGCGCTTCTGCTCGAAGCACGCGGGCCAGTCCTCAGGAGCGTGGACGGGGTGGCCGGGCGGCCGCCCCGTCAGTCCAGGCTGGTCAAGATCGGTCGGTCTATGGAGTTAGCGGCGGGGAGAGCCGGCATCCTTCCGCGCCTTGAGGCGCTCTTCGACGCTAAGCAGGCGCTTGCGGAGACGCACGCTTTTTGGCGTGACCTCGACCAGCTCGTCGTCCTCGATCCAGGCGAGCGACTCCTCCAGGGAGAGCTGCACACGCGGCGAGAGGCGTACGGCAATGTCTGAAGTTGACGAGCGGATATTTGTCTGCTTCTTCTCTTTGCACACGTTTACCGGCACGTCCATCGGGTACTTCGAGAGGCCGACGACCATTCCCTCGTAGACCTGCTCGCCCGGCTCGACGAACGTCTCACCGCGTTCCTGGGCGTTGTTCAGCCCGTACGTCGTCGCCACCCCGGTGTTCGTCGCCACGAGCGCGCCATTGCGGCCCTGGGCAATGTCAGCGCTGATCGGCTCAAAGCCGGTGAGCAAGCTCGCCATGAGGCCATCACCACGCGTCAGCGTCAGGAAGACGCTGCGGAAGCCGATCAGGCCCCGCGTAGGAATGTGGTACTCGAGACGCACGTTCCCGGCGCCGTCGTTGTGGTGGTTCACCAGCAGCCCCGACCGGCGACTCAACTCCTCGGTCAACGAGCCGACATTGCCCTCGACCGTGTCGATCACCAGATGCTCGACCGGCTCGCAGAGGACCCCATCAACCTCGCGCGCAATGATCTCCGGCCGCGAAACCTGGAACTCATAGCCTTCGCGGCGCAGCGTCTCCACCAGGATCGCCAGGTGCAGCTCACCACGGCCGGAAACGAGGAACTGCTCGGTGGTACCCGTCTCCTCGACGCGCAGCGCAATGTTCGTTTCCAGCTCGCGGAACAGCCGCGCGCGAATCTGGCGCGAGGTAACGAAGGTTCCCTCGCGGCCGGCGTAGGGCGAGGTATTCACGCCTACCGTCATCCGGACGGTCGGCTGCTCGATCTCCAGGCGAGGCAGCGCCTCTGGCTGGTCGGCGGTCGCGATCGTATCGCCGATCGTCACGTCTTCGATGCCGGTGATCATCACGATGTCGCCCGCGCGAGCCTCGGACAGCGCAACCGTCTCGAGCCCTTCGAATGCGAAGAGCTCGTTCGCGCGCTGCCGCCAGACGTTGCCTTCGTAGTCGATGCGCACCAGCGGGTCGCCGCGCTCCACGCTCCCGCGCGAGATGCGACCGACGGCGGTGCGCCCAAGATACTCGTTGTAGCGAATGTTCGTCACCAGCAGCTGGAAACCACCACCCAAATCGACGTGCGGGGCGGGGATGCTGTGGAGGATTGCCTCGAACAGAGGACCGAGGTCCGTGCCCGGCTTCGCGGGATCCGTAGTGGCCGTGCCCTGGCGAGCATTCGTGTAGACGATCTCGAAGTCGAGCTGCTCGGCGTCCGTGGCGAGCTCGAGGAACAGGTCCTGCGTGGCGTTGAGCACTTCATCGATTCGCGCGTTGGCCCGGTCGATCTTGTTGATGACCAGGACCGGCTTGAGGCCCATCTCGAACGCCTTGCGCAGGACAAACTTCGTCTGCGGCATGGGCCCCTCAGCCGCATCGACGAGCAGCAGGCAACCGTCAGCCATATTCAGGACCCGTTCGACTTCTCCTGAGAAGTCGGCATGGCCGGGGGTGTCGATGATGTTGATCCGCACGTCGCGGTAACGCACCGCAGTATTTTTGGCGAGGATGGTGATCCCCTTCTCGCGCTCGAGCGCGTTCGAGTCGAGGATCAACTCGCCAACCGCTTGATTTTCGCGGAATACGCGGCTCTGCTTGAGCATGCCGTCGACGAGGGTCGTCTTGCCGTGATCGACGTGGGCGATGATCGCCACGTTGCGCAGGTCGTCGCGGACCGCGGATCCGGCATAGCGCTTGGATTGAACTTCCGTCAAAGATTTGCTCCACTTGGTGCGGCGTCACGCCGCCTTCAACTCGGTGTCAGGTTCCGAACTCGCCGCAGAAGTCACGCGAGCATTCTGCGTGTGGTTCCTGATCGCCGTACTCCGACAAGTATGCCTTGCCGGACCTGCATAAAAAGGGGGCCGGCCCGCTTACGCGGCGCCAGCCCCCAGCCAGCTCAATTGGTCGAAGGGATCAGTACCTGGATTGCGTCCCACGGACTTGCTGGAAGCAGTCCGAACAGTATACCGGCCGGTCGGTCCGAGGCTGGAACGGCACCCGTGCTTCCTTGCCGCAGTTGCTGCAGGTCGCCGTGAACATCTCGCGCTCACCGTAGCCGGATGCACCGTAGCCACCGCCACTGCTGTAGCCACCGGACGACTGTCCGGAGCGACGTGCTTGGCGGCAGGATGGACAACGCCCGGGCTCGTTCATTAACCCGCGGGAGGCGTAGAACTCCTGCTCACCGGCGGTGAACTCGAACGGCTGGCCGCAATCGCGGCAGGTCAGGGTCTTGTCGGCGTAGCTCACGCTGGCTCCTTAGATAAGACTTGGTCGGACTTCGTCAGCGCGACTCGAGCCGGGACAAGACCGAGGTGCCGATCTGCGGCGCCGATTGCGCGGGTTTGAAACCGTACCGACGCGCATTATAGTGGAACCAATCTGTGACTTCCACCGCGCTCAACGCAGCCAACGGTCTAACTCGGTGCGTGTGAAGAGCGCTTCGAGCTCATAACCAGCGGCCCACACCGCGTCACCGGCGCCCTCCTCACGGTCGATGACGCCGATGATCCTCACCACCTTGCAACCGGCGGCAGTGAGCGCCTCGGCAGCCTTGATCGCGGAGCCTCCGCTCGTGAGCACATCCTCGACAACCACGGTCAAATCTCCCGGCTCGTACACACCCTCGATCTGCTTGGACGTGCCGTACGCCTTCGCCTCACCCCTCACGAAGAGGCACGGCACGCCGGACGCCATTGACGCCGCCGCGGCGAGCGCGACCGCGCCGAGCTCCGGCCCGGCGATGCGCTGCGTCCCTGCAGGGACGCGCTGCGCGATCAGACGCCCCACCGGGGCGAGCAACTGCGGCTGAGTCTCGAATCGATACTTGTCGAAGTAGTAGCGGCTCCTCCGCCCGGAGGCAAGCACAAAATCACCTTCGAGATACGCTGCGGCGACCAGATCCCGCGCCAGCGACTCACGATCCACGGCAGTATCGGCCACATCTCCTCCTGTTATGCCCGCTGTGTCATATTGACGCCAGTCCAAGCGGGACATAATGGCCTGCTATACTTGGTTCTGTCATCAATTAGCCGATAAGGATACCTGAGATGCCCATCTACGAGTATCGATGCAATAGCTGCGGCCGCCGCGTCCAACTGTTCTTCCGCTCGTTCTCGGCCGTGCAGTCGGGAGCCTGCGCGCATTGCGGATCCACGGATCTCGCCCGGGCACCCTCCCGGGTGGCGATCGTGCGCTCTGAATCGACCCGGCAGGAGCTGCTGGCCGATCCAAGCAGCTTTGGCAACGTGGACTACAACAACCCACGAGCGATCGCCGATTGGGCGAAGCAGATGGGCGAGGCCGCCGGCGTCGACGCCGGCGAGGACTATGCAGAGATGATCGACGCCATGGAACAGGGTGGCCTGGACGAAGAGCTCGGCGGTGGGAGCGACTTCGGCGGCTTCGACGATGGAGCTCTCTGAGGTCGGGGCTGCCCGTCAGTCCGCGAGGGCCTTGAGCCGCTTGCTGCGGCTCGGATGGCGCAGCTTGCGGAGCGCCTTCGCCTCGATCTGCCGAATGCGCTCGCGGGTTACTCCGAGCTCGCTGCCGATCTCGTCCAGCGTGTGCTGGCGCCCTGACTCGAGCCCATAGCGCAAATCGAGCACTTTGCGCTCGCGGGGACTGAGCGAGCTGAGCACCGCGGCAACCTGGTCGCGCAGCAGCGCGCGCGCGCCGGCTTCCTCGAGCACCTGGGCATTGCGATCCTCGACGAAGTCGCCAAGCAGCGTGTCCTGATCGTCCCCGACGGGCGTCTCCAGGGAGATCGGTTGCGGGAGAATGCTGGCGATCTCGCGGACGCGGTCCGCGGTCAACTCCATCGCCTCGCCAATCTCGTCCATCGTCGGCTCTCGACCCAACTCCTGCTGTAGCTGCGACATCGTGCGGCCGAGCTTATTGATCGTCTCGACCATATGCACCGGGATGCGAATCGTTCGCGCGTGATCCGAGATGGCGCGGGTTACGGCCTGGCGGATCCACCAGGTCGCATAGGTGCTGAATTTGAAACCCCGCGTGTAGTCGAATTTCTCGACGGCGCGGAGGAGGCCGATGTTGCCTTCCTGGATCAGGTCTCCGAGCGGGAGGCCACGGTTCATGTAGCGGCGAGCCACACTCACGACGAGTCGCAGGTTAGCTTCGATGAGCTTGCGACGGGCGAGCTCACCCTGGAATACGTCGTCCTTCAGCGCCTCGATCTCGGCCTCGGCGAGTCCTTCGACGTCGCGCAGCTTCTCGCGCGCGAAGCCGCCGGCCTCGATCGCCTTGGCGAGCTCCACCTCTTGCGGGCCGGTGAGGAGTGAGACGCGGCCGATCTCCTGGAGATAAAGGGGCAGAGCCTCCCCAACCTGGTCACGTTCTGCCTGGCGGGCGCGAGGCTCTGGCACTGATGTCACCGTCTCTTCGATGATCACTGCCGTCTCCCTCCATCGTAGCACCCATGCGGGCCCGAGTCTCCATCTCGGTGCGGCATTCGCCGGTACGGCTCGAACACCGCATCCAGAACAACTAACGGATCACTCTTGGATTCTATTGCAACCTTTGCATAACAGTATTGGAACAGCAGGCTCTCATGTCGGCAACGGAACGGAACCGCGCAGGCTTGCGATCACCATGCCACTCTGCGGCTTCGGGTAGAAGAACGTCGCTTTCTCCGGCATGAGGTCACCCGCGTCTGCCACCGCCATGATCTGGCCCACCGGTGTCGCTCTCAGCAGAAACGCGAGATCAGCGGCGCCCGTTGCCACTGCCTTGTCGAGCTCCGAGATGCTGCGAGGATACGTCAAGCGTCCCGATTCGGAAAGCTCGGTGGTCCCTTCCGGAAACAGCCGATCGATGGCGACCGAGTGCAGCGCCGCCAGATCGAGCCGGCGCCAGGCGGCCGAGTGCCCCTCCGCCACCGACTCAGGCACGCCCTGCGGGTCCCGCAACCGCGCGATCAGACTCATGCCATGCGACGGCGCCCACACGGCAAAAGCCGGGCCCTCTGGCAGTTGCTCCAATCGCGCAAGCAGCCCGGTTGGGCCGCCCTCGACATCCTGCAGCTCGAAGTCTTCGGCAAGCGTTTTCCGTACCGTGGCCTCATCTACGCCACTGGGCGCCTTGATCAGGCGATGCGTGCCCAGCACCACGAGCCCGGGATCAGAGCCCTCGACAAGATAGGTGAGCACGAAATTCGGTGCAGCGTCGGCATCCCAGGTGTTGGCTTGCTGCCGCAGCTCATCGCGAAAGATGAGGGCTGTCGTGTAGCGATGATGCCCATCGGCGATGTAAACGGGGGCATCATCGAGCGCCTCATGGAATTGAGCGGCAAGCCCCGTGTCCGTTACCGCCCACACTCGGTGCCTTACACCCTCTCCATCCACGGCTTCTTCGTCAGGCGCGCGATCGCCAATCGAGGCCCAGAGCTGCCCGGTCACGCCGTCAGCATCTCGATACAGGCCCCAGATCGGGCTGAAGTTCGCCATGCACGCCTGCATGAGCGCCATACGGTCGGCCTTGGCCGCAGAGAGCGTGCGCTCGTGCGGCAGGACGATGCGCCGCTCCCACGGTTCCAGACACATCGCCGCGATCAGGCCGCGACGCACCCGGCGACCGCCGTCAAACTCCTCCGCATAGGCATACAACGCGGGTGCCGATTCTTCGACCAGGGTCCCCTCGTCCCGCCAGGCGGCAAAGTCAACCGCGGCCTGTTGGTAGCGCGCATCGGGCGCATCGCCCGGCCCCTGGCGAGTCAACTCGAGGCGAATCGCATTTTTCGGATGCCGCTCGTACAACTGCGATTGCTCGGCGGGTGAGATCACATCGAACGGCGGGCATACGAGGGAGCTGATGTCGCGGCCGAAGCGCGCAGCGTTATAGCGGAGGCCGCGGATGGGTCGAATATCAGCCATCTGTTCTCCCGGAGCACGTCATGAGGCCAATGGTAGCAGGACTCGAGGCGCCCGGCCGTCGCCGAGAGCGCCGCTATAATGTCGCCTACTTTACTTAAGAGGGATCCATGCAGCCTGCGGGATGGCTCGTTCTTGCCGTCGGTTTCGGAATCCTTGTCGGCGCATGCACGGCCGACGACGCGCGAGCGACGCCGGCGCCGGTGCCGCCGACGATTCTTAGACCCGCACTCGCTACGCCGAGCGTGAGTCCCTCGGCGGTCGCCGTGGAGCTGTCATCCTCGCAACCGTCCGCCTCGCCCTCAGCGTTACCTGCGCCATCCTCAGTCGCCATAGGCCAGACCTACACGGTCAAGAGTGGGGATACACTCACCATCATCGCGGAGCAGGCTTACGGAGACGCGAGCCAGTGGACGGCAATCTTCGACGCCAATCGGGACCAGTTGTCCAGCCCGGACCGGCTTTCTGCAGGGATGGTCGTCCGCATTCCGCCGGCCCCCCGTCAGTACCCGGCAACCAAGCTTTGCGCCGATTCGCCCGCTCACGCCGCCTCGCCACCGCGCTGTGTACCTGCGCCGCACTGTTAATGATGGCGACGGGGTGCGGGCCTGGGGCGCGCGTCGCCAGCATTGGCACGCCGATCCCGCAGCCTACCGTGGACCGGACGATGGAGGCCGTCGTACGCGGCCAGATCACCGTCGTGATCCCGACTGCAACACCGGTGCCGTCCGGCCCACCTGCGGCCCAATCGCGAACTGTTGAACCACCCACGCGAACTCCTGCACAAATTGCCGCGCAAGTCACTCCCGTGGCGACTGGAGTGGCGACATCCCGGCCGGTGACAGCCACCGCCACGCCAACGGCCGCGGCGACGGTAGCTGCCACGTCGGCTCCTCCGACTATTGGAACACCTGGAGCGACGTCCATCGAGGCGCCAGCACCCACGAGCGCGCCGGCCCTCGCCGCCTCCGCGACACCGCTGCAACCCACGGTGGTGACCGCAGCGCCGACGGCCGCGCCCACGAACGTTCCGATCGTGGGGCAACCCGCTCTATCGGTGGGCTCACTCCCCACAGCGGTGCTGGTCGCACCCCGTCCCCCGGCAACCGCGACCACACCTTAATCTCATTTGGCCCGCGCCACGGCGGCGGCTCGCTCGCGGAGCAGTGCCACTGCAGCGTCGACGGTATCGACGAATTGCGGAGTCGTCCGCTCTCGGTCGTACATGGGAAGCTCACGCTCGAGCGTATCCATGACGTGTCGCCAAGCCGAACCGACCACGACGAGCGGCTTGCTCGCAAACTCGAGCGTCTGCAGCAAGCTCCAGACGAGGCTGAATTCGACCAGCGTGCCAATACCACCGCACAGCACGACGTAGGCGTCGCCGATCGTCACGAGCCGCTCGAGGCGCGCGAACAGCGTCTCCGCGATGATCTCCTCATCCAGCCACCGGTTCGGGTGCTCGGGCGGGAAGCGCGAAAAGCTCACGCCGATCGTGCGCCCCCCGGCTGCTTTCGCACCTGCGGCGGCGGCTTCCATCGTGCCGTCGTGTCCGCCGTTGCAGAGCGCCCATCCCGACTCGGCGATCAGGCGGCCGAGGCGTTGTGCAGCTTCGTATTCGTCATCGCCGGGATGGACACGTGAGCTTCCAAAGACGGTGATCGTGGACAACGGACGAGCAAGTACCGGCTCCAAAGGACGCCCTCACATGTTAGGAAATAGCAGAGAACGGACGCTCCGAGCGCCTCATTTGGCGTTGCTGGCCTAGAGGCCCTCTGGTATGCTACCGCCAAGCTGGCCCAGCAGTACTGTTACCCGGCTCGATCCTCAGGACGAGTGGAAGGAAGGCCCAGTGGACGTCATCACGCGGCGCAATCTTGAGTCGCGGGCAAAGCGAATTCTGTTCGTCGAGCCTCAAAGCGGATACTCCACCGGCTTCAACGACACCGTGCGCGTCGAGACGCTTGGCCCCGAGTACCTGGCAGCGGCCGTCGCAGACGTCGCCGAGTGCGAACTCGCCGACTTGCGAGTCGCGGGGGTCGACGTCGTCGAGCATATCTACCGATTCCAACCGGACATCATTGCGCTCAAGTGCGGTTATACGACCGACGTACCGGTAGTCGCCGACCTGGCCCGCCAGATCAAGCAGATCGACCGCGACCTGCCGATCATCGTGGGCGGCCATCACATTTCGCTCTCACCCGAGGATCTGTACATTCCGGAGATCGACGCCATTGTCTATGGCGAGGCGGAGGAGGTCTTCCCTACGCTGATCCAGGAGATGGGGGGAGCGCGCCGCCTGGACCGGATTCCCTTCTTGCACTATCGCGACGCAACTGGCGAGTTCCGCAGCACAGTCCCCCAGCGCGAGGTGAGTAACGTCATCCTGCACAGCGATCCAGGGATGAACGACCGGCCGATGGTGCAGCGGGAGCTCTGCGATCCGTACCGTGACAGCTACTACTTCCTCTACTATCCGCGTCCGTATTCGATCGAGACCGCACGCGGATGCCGCTACCGCTGCTCGTTCTGCTCGGTGTGGCAGTTCCATGGCGGAACGTACAAGGTCGAGGGGTGGGAGCGCACACTCCGCGAGATCGAGCGCATCCCCAATGGCTCATACGTCAATATCGTCGACGATCTGGCCATTCAGATCATGCCCCACGAGGATTACCACGAGTCCGATGCCTGGAAGTTGGCGAATGCCTTGATCGAGAACGGCAATCGCCGGCGGTTCTGGATGCAGTGTCGGGCAGACAACATTGTCCGCAACAAGGAGCTCTACACGCGCTGGGCCGAGGCCGGTTTGGACATGATCCTGGTAGGCCTCGAGTCGGATGATCCGGCGGAGTTGAAGCGCGTCAATAAAGGATCGCGGGTGAACGTCAACGAGGAGGCGATTGAGTTCCTCCACAGCGTGGGCATCAAGCTGTGGGGCGCGCAGATCGTCTTCGCTGACTGGCTGCACGACAAGTTCGATCACCTTACTGAGTACAACCAGCGCCTCGGCATCGAATGCCCGCAATTCACGATCCACACACCACTGCCCGGGACCGTAGATTGGCAGAAATACAAAGATCAGCTCATTACTCAGGATCGCCGCTATTTCGATTTCCTGCACCCCGTACTGCCGACCGCGCTGCCCATCACCGAATTCATCGACCGGTACGTGCAGCTCTACCGCGAGTGCCACATGGGGCTGGGCGAGTTGACGCGGATGGTGCGGGAGGGCGTGGTACCCCACGAGGGAGTGACGCGGTTCCTCGGCAAGTTCCGCCACCTCCTCGACCCCGCAACCTACCAGAGCGCGATCGACCTGCACGAGGGCCGTGTCTCCCGGGTGTAATCCATGGCAGCGCGTGCAGGCCTCGCCGTGGGCGATGATGCCCACCGAGCGGCCAAATGCGGTTGTACGCGCTACACGGGTCTGATACGCTAGTGCCGCGCTCATCACCCTCGACGCTAGACCGTGGAGATCGGCTCATGACCGCGATGGCCGCGGAACCGGCAGAGAAATTCATCTCTCTCGGCCACCCCAGCTACGTATGGCGTCGCGGCCAGGACCGACGGCTAGCGCTCATCCGGCGCTACGTGCCGCTGGAGGGGCGTCGCATTCTGGACGTAGGCTGTGGCATTGGCACCTATGTCACGAAGTTCCATCAGTTCTCCGATGACGTATATGGTGTCGATATCGACGAAGAGAAAGTCGAGATCGCCGCGCGCACGCTGCCGAACGTCGCGCATGCGCCTGCCGAGCAGCTGCCGTACCCGGACGACTATTTCGACGTCATCTTCCTGAACGAAGTGATCGAGCACGTCAACAACGATGTCGACACAATCGGCGAGGCGTACCGGTGCCTCCGCCCAGGTGGTGAGATCATTATCTTCGCGCCGAACCGCCTCTATTTGTTCGAGACACACGGCTTCTTTCTGGGGAAACGCTTCGTCTTCCGCCTTCTCCCGCTCGTGAACTACACACCTGACTTTATTCGCAATGTCTTTTGCCACCACGTGCGCATCTACACGCAGCGCGGAATCAAGCGGCTCTTCAACGCCCTGGACGTCGAGTACGTGGTGTGCTCGCACATCTATCCGGGCTTCGATAACGTCGCAAGCCGACGACCGATTCTCGGCCGGGCCCTGCAGCGCTTCACCGACTTTGCCGAACGGACGCCGCTGCGCGCCTTCGGGATCTCGCACTTCGTCGTAGTGCGGAAGCGCCCGGCTCGGTAAGAATGCTGCGTCATCGCGTAGTCTCCCGCCGCATGCAACGTTGCAGGCTCTCCGCGCGTTTGAAGACCGTGGGTGCGCCACGCCGGGGGGGCACATGCCGATCGAGGTAGCCCTGGAGATCGGTCACCGCACCGACGTGGGGCGCCGTCGCGATCACAATGAGGACTGCCTCGGCGTCTATCGCCCCCACTTGCGGGATGAGATCGAGCACCGGGGTACGTTGCTGGCAGTCGCCGACGGGATGGGTGGATACGCCGCCGGCGAGGTGGCCAGTCATAAGGCGATCGAGGTTATCGTCGAGACGTTCTATGGCGACCTCGACGGGGGCATCGAGTCGAGCCTGCGCCGCGCCTTGATTCGCGCGAATGAGGCAGTGCGCGAGGAGGCCGGGAAGGACAGCGAGCGCGCGGGCATGGGAACCACGATCGCCGTCGCCGTGATCTGCGATGGCGACGTGATCGTGGCCAACGTGGGCGACAGTCGCGTGTACCTCGCCAGGGGAGGTGAGCTCAAGCAGCTCTCTCACGACCATTCCTGGGTGCAGGAGCTTCTCGAGGATGGGAAGATCACGCCTGAGGAGGCGAAGCGCCACCCGATGCGCAACGTGATCACGCGCTCACTCGGCGGGCGGCCCGAGGTAGAGCCAGAGACCCAACCGAGGCGACGTTTGCAGGATGGCGACACCATCTTGATTTGCTCGGATGGCCTGTGGGGCATGGTCCCCGCGGACCGAATCCTGGAGCTCGTGTTGAGGGAGCCCGTTCAATCGGCGGCGGACGCGTTGATCGACGCCGCCAATGAGGCCGGAGGGCACGACAACGTAACGGCCGTCGTCTGCCGAATCCTCAACTCCGGTTACGACGACTACGACGACGATGCGACTGAACAGCTCGAGCCATTCCAGTTGCAGGATACGCAGCCGATTCCTCGAATCGACGTATAACCGAGAACGAGAATTACCACGGGCAGGACCGGCGGTTGGACGCCACGGCCCCCCGTACGACAGGAGGCGCCGCGATGCAGTGCCCGAGCTGCGGAACCGAGAATGCCGCTGGCGCCACCACGTGCGTCAGCTGCGGCCGTGCCCTTCGCCAGACCGGCACGCCCGCCGGCGCCCAACTCATATGGACTGACGACGACGTATCGCGAACGATTGCCCTCAACCATGCTCTGACGATCGGCCGCACGGCCGGTAACGACATCGTCGTGCCGGACTCGGCTATCTCTCGCCAGCATGCCCGCATCGAGGTTGGCGCAGACGGCATAACGGTGGTCGACCTCGGCAGCCTCAACGGCGTGCTGGTCAATGGCGAGCGGATTGGCGAGCCCCGGCTGCTCGGCGATGGCGACGTCGTCAAGGTCGGGCGCAGCGAGTTCACGGTTCAGCTACCGGTGCGCAGTACCGAGTCAACCGTCGACGAGGCGCTGCCTGAACCGCCCGATGAAGACGAGCAGGCGACCATGATGGTGCGCTTCGAGGAAGAATCCGAAGCGACGATGATGGCCCCGGGTATCGACGAGGAGTCAGAGGACGACGAGCACACGGTGCTTCAGCCGCTCGAGGCGGATTTCGTGCCGGCAGCGCCGGCGCCACCCCAGCCGGCGGGCTTCCTCGTCTCCCCGGATGGCGAGCGCATTCCGATCATTACCATCCTGACCATCGGCCGGGTCGCGACCAACGATATCAGCGTGCCCAACGATCAGCGCATGAGCCGCCAGCACGCAAGCCTGGAGGTTCGCGACGGCGAGGTCTGGGTGACTGATGCCGGGTCAGCCAACGGCAGCTTCCTCAACGACGAGCGGCTCACGGAGCCGGTGCTGCTCGCCGACGGGGACGAGGTTCGCTTCGGCCTGAGCGAGTATCGCTTCGAGGCAGCCCAGGCGCCCGCTGCCCCCGCAGCGGCGCCGCCAGCCGCGACCCCGGTCTATGAGGCACCGGCCTTCGAGGTACCGGTCTATGACGACGCGCCGATCTGGCAGGCTCCGAGGTCCCCAGAGGCAGCGATCGACGCGGGCGCCGCCCACGCAATGCCAGCCGTGCCGACGCCGGAGGCGCGAACCCCGGACGACTTCACGCCGGCGGAAACCACGTCCGGCGGTGGGCAACGGCCGATTACTGGCGAAACGTTCATCTCGCCGATGCCGACTGAGCAGCCGGCGCCGAGCCGCGAGCTCGCGCCCGATGAGGACGATTCTGACGAGCACACGCTGCAGGGCACCGCAGCAGAGCTGTACATTCGCCAGGCGGAGCTGGCCGAGTTCGACGCACTCCGCCGCGGCGACACTGACTCTGAGCCGGCGCTCAGCGATGCGACCGACCAGTATCGGCTCGTCATCAACTTTGGCCCCGAAGCCGGCAAGCAGTTCTTGCTTTCCAAGGACGCCATGGTCATCGGGCGCGCGGCCGATGGCGTCGATTACGACATCGTGCTCAACGATCGGGCGGCATCACGCCCGCACGCCAGGTTCCTCAAGGTAGCCGACGGCTACGTCGTGGAGGACATGGACAGTGCGAATGGGACCTGGGTCAATTACACCGAAGAGATCACTCAGCCCCGGCACCTCATCGATGGCGACATCGTCAAGGTCGGCAAGACGACGCTCGTGTACCGCGTACCCGCCTCGATCCGGCCGGAGCACGTCGAGCCGCTCCTCGACCCAGAGGTTGGCCAGATCATCACCTGCTTCTCGCTCAAGGGCGGCGTGGGCACCACGTCGATGGCCGTCAACCTTGCGGTCGTCATTCGCCAGCTAACGAACCAGCCCGTGCTGCTGATCGACCTGAGCATCGAGCGGGGCGCCATCAGCGTACACCTGAACCTGGCACCCCGATTGACGCTCGCCGACCTGCCGACCGACGCCGGGTCGATCGACTACGACTCCATCCAGACCCTGATTACCCATCACAGCACCGGGATCGACGTGCTTGCCGCGCCACCGACCCCGCAGACAGCCGAGCTCGTCACGGCCGGCGCCGTGTCGGCAATGTTGCCGCTGATGCGGCAACTCTACAAATGGGTGGTACTCGATACGACGGGCACCTTCTCGGAGCTCAACCTGGGCGTGTTCGACCAGTCCGACCTGTTCGTCGTCCTATGTGCCCCGGACCTCACCAGCCTCAAGGTGACGCAAGCGACGCTGGACGTGTTCGATGCCCTTTCGATCTCCGGCGACAAACGGGTGTTGGCACTCAACCAGATCTTTCCCACGTCGTTCCTCCAGCGCGAGGATCTCGAGCGAACGATGGGCGAGCGCATTGCCGTGGTCGTGCCATACGGTGGCTCGGCGCTCCTCGATGCCGCTGACCACGGCGTGCCTCTGGTGATCGGCCACCCGGACAGTCCGGCGGCTAACGCCATCCGCTCGTTTGCCGAGCAGCTCGCCAACGTGAAGGCGACCGTGCAAGTGGAGCAAAAGCGCGGTGGGCTCGGCAAGTGGGTCCAGGGAATGCTGGGGTCACTTCGCCGATAATTACTGGGCTCCGGCGTCAATCACAGTCGAGTCACATTGCTTTCGGTGTACCCCTGTGGTACCATCGCGCCACTTCGCGCGCCTTGACTGACCACCGCGAGGACGCCGCGCGCCGTCGAAGGCGGTGACATGAGCTCTACCATTGCGATTGCCAATCAAAAAGGCGGCGTCGGTAAGACCACGACCACAGCCAACCTCGGCGCCTCGCTGGCGTCGCTCGGCCAGCGCATCCTCCTGATCGATCTCGATCCGCAGGGCAATTTGACCGCAGCCTTCGGCATGGAGCGGCACGCCGAGACGACGGTGGCCCAATCGCTGCTGGATCGCGCAGTCCCGATGCCGATCTTGCACGTGGAGAACTCCAGTGCAACCGGCATCTCGCTCGTGCCGGCGGCCATCGCGCTCGCCTCGACTGAGGCCGCCCTGATGTCCAAGCTGGGTCGGGAGCTTCGGCTCCGCGATCAAATCTTTGCGGTCGCCGACGACTACGATTTCATCCTGATCGACACGCCACCATCGCTCGGCATCCTGACGATCAACGCGCTGGTGGCGGCGAATTGGGTCATCGTTCCAACGGAAGCGCGCTTCTTCTCGATCCAGGGGCTGCAAATGCTGGAGGATAGCATCGCGGAAACGCTCTACCTCAATCCGTCGTTGAAGATTCTGGGCATCCTCCTGAGCAAGCTGGACCGGCGCCTGCGCGAGGAGCGCGCAGTGGCGACGTTCCTCCGTGAACGGTGGGGGACCCTGGTATTCAGCACGGAAATCGGCACCAACAGCAAGATCCTCGAGGCCGGATCGGCCGGCTCGTCGGTGTTCCGCTATACGGGAGCCGACAAGGCAGCCGACGCCTACCTGCATCTCGCGCGTGAGGTGATGGCCCGTGTCTAAGACAACGTCCGGATTCGACCCAGAGCGGCTCTTCCAGACGACCCGCCCCGAGCCCGTGGTGGAGCGTTTTCTCGACGATCTTGCGGGCGAGAAGGCTCAGGGCTTCACCGAGGTGAAGATCGTCGGCGTCGGCGGCGGCGGCAATAACGCCGTGAACCGCATGATCGAGGCCGGCGTGAAGGGCGTCGAGTA
>JAXDLH010000495.1:0-8184 GCA_034666705.1 Chloroflexota bacterium | reverse complement strand
CTGCCGCGACGCCGATGCGATTCGGGAGATGGAGTTCCCGATGTTCACGCGCTCCGTCGTACCGATTACCGCCCGGGGGCGGGTGCAGCAGGAGGCGTGGAACGTGATGGTGCAGGTCAGCGGCATCCAGGTCACGCCTGGCGACTGGGTGATTGCCGACGGCAGCGGGGTGTGCTTCATCCCGCAGGATCGCATCGGAGAGGTACTCGCGGCGGCCGAAGAGATCGTCGACCGCGAGAACCAGATGGCGGCCGCGGTCCGGGCGGGCCGCTCGATCGTCGACGTGATGGAGAACTTCAACTACGAGCGCATGCTCGAGCAGCCGCGCTAGCCTTCTTGTCACTCTGAGCGCGGCGAATCCGTAGTCTCGATGATCAGGCTCACGGATCCTTCGGCTGCGGCCTCAGGATGACCCGGGCCTTGGGCGCTCGCACCGCATAGATATGCCTACAGACGCAGGGGGAACGACGATGGTTGACAACGCGACGGCGCGAGGGCTCCTCGCCGGCGGCTTCGACATGCACGTGCACAGCGGGCCCGACGTGATGGCGCGCAAGTTCGACGACGCCGGGCTCGCCGAGCGCACCCGTGAGGCGGGTATGTCCGGGTTCGTCCTCAAGTCGCACTACGTCTGCACGGCCGACCGCGCGTCGCTGATTCGCCAGCTCTTCCCCGAGGTGCACGCCTACGGCGGCATCGCGCTGAACAATGCCGTCGGCGGCATCAACCCGATCGCCGTCGACATCGCCGGCCGGCTCGGCGCCAAGGTCGTGTGGCTGCCCACCGTCGACTCCAAGAATGAGCTGGAGAGCGTGGCTGGCCAGGGTGACGAGAGCAAGATGCCGTACTGGATGGGCATCGCGCGCGAAATGCGCGCCATGGGCATTGCGGGTGAGTGGCTGAAGGCCACCGACGACGAGGGTAAGGTCAGCGATGCGGTGCACCAGGTGCTCGAGATCATCGCCAAGCACGACATGATCCTGGCAACGGGCCACATCAGCCCCACGGAGATGCCTGCGGTCGTCAAGGCGGCGGTCGAGCACAAGGTCGCGCGGATCGTGATCACCCACCCCGAATTCCCGACCACCTGTCTGACCATCGAGCAGCAGCAGGAGCTCTCGCGCTATGGCGTGTACTTCGAGCGCTGCTTCACCACACCCTACACGCACAAGACGACGTGGGAGGCGGTGGTGAACAACATTCGCACCATCGGCCCGAGCACCACGATCCTCGCCACGGACCTCGGCCAGACCTTCAATCCGCACGTGGACGAAGGACTGCAGATCTTCGTCGAGAAGCTGCTCGACGCCGACTTCAGCGAGTCCGACATCCAGCAGATGGTGGCGAAGAATCCGGGCCAGGTGCTCGAGGGGTAAAGAGAAGAGGTTAGAACCCGCTGCGTGAGGCCTGGATTAGGCCCACCCTGTTCTGGGCGATCTACCCCTCCCCCCGCCCGGCGCGAGGGGGGGCCGTCCCCGGTGCGTCCGGGAGAGCGCGTCCCCGGTCCCCTAGCCCGAAAATAGGGCCTTACCGCACCCCAACCGGCTCCGGTGCCCGTAGGTGGGGGATAACCTCCTCGGCGAAGAGGCGCAGGGAGCGCTCGGCGGTTTCGAAGGGGATGCCGCCGAACAGGAAGGTGCCATCCATGCCGGTGATGCCGAGCTCGTCGCGGGCGCGCTGCATGGTCGCGACCACGTCGTCGGGCGTTCCGGCGAGGATGCGGCCCTCGTCTACCCAGCGATCGATGTCGAAGCCTGCGGCCGGGCTCGGTCGGTTCGCCGTGACTGGGGAGAGCGCCAGTGCCTCGCCGTGCAGCCGGAAGTAGTTGAGGATCGCATCGGAGGCGATCTTGCGCGCTCGGGCGCGGTCCTCGTCCACCACGATCTGGAAATGCGTCGCGTACCTCGCACGAGCCGAAGGGTGGCCGGAGGTGGCGCCCGAGGCAAGGTCAGAGCTAGATCCTGAGACGAGCCCTGAGGCAAGGCCCGAGGCGGAACCCGAGGTGGAGCCTGCGACGGGCCCCGAGGCAAGGACTGTGGTGGGAACCGCTGCGGGTAGCGCAGCGCGGTAGCCCTTGACCAGCTCGGCCAGCTCCGTCATCGGGCGCAGCGAGCTGACGGTGAGCAGGTTGTAGCCCATCGCGCCGGTCCAGGCGAAGCTGTCCGGGCTGCCGGAGCACGCAATCCAGACGCGGCCGTCGAGCGCGCGCTCCGGCCGTGGCCACACCTGGACCTCGTCGAATGTGAAGTGCTCGCCGTGGTAGCGGAACGGCTCGCCCGCGAATGCCTTGACGATGATCTCCAGGCTCTCCTTGGTCCGATCCTGGCCCTCCTGCATCGTGAAGCCGAGCGTCTGGTAGTCGAACGGCACGAAGCCCCGGCCCACGCCAAGCTCGAGCCGCCCGCCGGACATCAGGTCGACCATGGCCAACTGCTCGGCGACCTCGATCGGGTGGTGGAGCGGCAGCACGACGACGGAGGTGCCGAGGTGCACCCGCGTCGTCCGCTGGGCGAGGGCCGAGAGCAGCACCGCCGGCGAGGGGATCATGCCGCCGTACGCGTGGAAGTGATGCTCGTTGGCCCAGATCCCGTCATAGCCGAGCTCCTCCGCGGAGACGAGGAAATCGATGAGCCGGCGGTAGAATGGCCCAAGCGGCCCATACGCCTCCGGGTAATACGTCGGCAGCGCGAACAGCGAGAACTCCATCACGATCCTCCGCAGACTTCAGGCGACGTTCGGCTCATTGTGCACGTCAAGGCCCCCGGTTGGCCGGCCCCCGTCCCCATCCCCGTAGGGGCGAGGCATGCCTCGCCCGCCGTAACCACGTTGGGGGGACGGGTGGGCGAGGCATGCCTCGCCCCTACGGGGGAACGACGATGTCCTGGCTGTGTCGCATGCCCCATGAATGCGATCAATGTTCACCGTGCCGGTGACGGTGCCGGGAGTGCGATCGTCCTGGCTGTGTTGCACGCCCCATGAATGCTATCGTGCTCCGGCCGGCTATCGTGTTCCAGCAGGCTCCGGAACCACGGGGCGCTCCGCGGCCGAGCGCACGAGGTGGGGAAAGGCCGCGTGCCAGTCCGTCCCCTCGATCACCTCGGCGATCGAGTCGGCGTGCGCGAAGTGGTTCAGCGCCGGGTCGGTCACCGCGTGGAGCGGCGGCTCGCCCCGCTGGAACGCCTGCACCGCCTCCAGCATCCGGCGCCGCACCGCAATCACACCGGTGTCGCTCGCGCCGAGGTGCTCCCGCGATCGGTCGAAGCGCGCGCCCATGCTCTCGGTGGCGCACGAGTCGTGCGAGAGGAAGTCGGCCATGCCCGTGAAGTTCACGGTGCGCTGCATCTCGCGATCCTGCAGGTAGTGGTTGGTGCGGTTCGGAATGCGCTGATAGTTGGTATCGATCACCTTGCGGCGCACGACGTCCTCCGGGACGATGGTCCGGCTGCGGCGGAAGCCGAAGTCGAAGCGCAGCGAGTGGGTGTCGTCGATCGGCGTGTAGAAGTGCACCTCGAAGCCGTCGAGCTTGGCGTCGCGCCCGCCGACGGGCACGGCGCAGGCGACCGGCATCAGGAACGCAGATACCCGCACGTAGGTGCCGCCATCCGGCGCGGCGCGCAGCGCGATGAGCCGCTCGCCGAAGTCGGTGTCCTCGGTGTGGTAGCGGGGCGCATTGTCCATGTACAGCGCCTGCTGGCTGCGGTCGAGGGTGCGATGCAGGAAGGAGAGGTGCGACGAATCGCACTCGCCCTCCAGGCCCTGCAGGTAGTTGCACTCCTGGTGCGCCTTGGTCACGTAGGTGTGGTCGGTGGAGACCAGCGCCCACTCGTAGGCGGGGAAAAGCGGCTCGTGCTCCTTCGGTCCGAGGTAGGCGAAGACGATGCCGCCAACCTCGCGGGTCGCATAAGCGGGGTGGGTGAGACGGTCTTTGAAGGTGCTGCCGGCCGGCTCGGCGGGGGTGTCGAGCACGTGGCCGTCGACGTCGTATTTCCAGCCGTGGTAGATGCAGGTGAGCCCGCAGTTCTCGTTGCGGCCGTAAAAGAGCGACGTGCCCCGGTGGCTGCAGTGCTCGGCAATGAGCCCGATGCGGCCGTTACTGTCGCGGAAGGCGACCAGCTCCTCGCCCAGGATCTTCACCTGGACGGGTGGGGAGTCCGGCGCCGGGATCTCCTCGCTCAGCAGCGCCGGTACCCAGTAGCGGCGCATGAGCTGGCCCATGGGCGCCTCGGGCCCGGTGAGGGTGATCAGGTCGTTCTGTTCTGGCATCAGCATTGGTGCGCTCCCCGGCACGTGGAATTGGTGGAATGCGCGCGTATCAGAATGTGGGGGTGTCGTCTGGCGGGGGTACGTCGAAGCCGTTCAGGAGCAGCCCGATCATGTGGTAGTGGCCGGTGAGGGTTACCGCCTCGACCAGCGTCTCCGTGCCCAGCTCGTCCTGCGCCTGTTTGAACAGCTCGTCGGGGATCCGATGCGTGTGGCTGAGCGACCGCGCCACCTCGACGAAGATCCGGTCGCGCGGCGCCAGCGCCTCGAGCGTACCCTTCGTGCGCAGCGCCTCGATCACCTCCGGCGCCACGTGCGCCTCGCGGGCGCGGTGCTCGTGGCGTGACCACGCATAGCGGGCACCAATCTCGCGCACGGCTGCCAGGGTGACCAGCTCGCGCTCGGCCTCGGAGAGCGAGCCATCGAAGCGGAAGTAATCCTCGAGCGCCGCGACCCGGTCGGCCAGCGGCGGCACCTTGATCAGCACGCCGAAGGGGCCGCGCACCGCCCCGCGCACGGCGGCGATGCGGTCCCAGACCGCCTGTCCGTCGGAGCTCAGTGCCTCGCGCTCTACGGCTGGCAATCGACTCATGATTTACAAATCCTTGATTGCTGGTAGCACTTCCTTCGCGAACAGGTCCATCTCGTCGGCCACCTCATCTAATGTAAGGGACCCCATTTCTGGACGCACCACCAGCACTCCGGCGCCAGTCTGGCGCTGCTGCGCGATGATCTGCTCGATCACCGCGTCGACGTCGCCGGCGATGAAGGTCCCGGTATCGATCGCCGAGGTGGTGCGGCCGCCCCGGATGCGCCCGGCGGCCCCGGACGTGCGGTAGGTATAGCTGCGATGGGCATAGCGCTCGCGGTCGAGCTCCTCCAGATTCGGGTTCTTCGCCATGTGCGGGTAGGCGTCCTCCGCGGTGCGGGCGAACACCTCCTCGACCATCTCCTCAAATCTGGCTTTGGAGGGGGCGAGGTAGATCTCGCGGGCGATACCGAGGTTGGCGGAGGTCGGAGCCCAGCCGCATTGTTCCTGGGCGTAGTCGGCGTAGTATTTCAGGCCGGCGGCCGCGTTCTCGGTCGAGCCAGAGGTGATCGCGCTGATGTGGTTGCGGGCGCACCACTCGAAGCTCTCGACGGCGCTGACCGGGCTCCAGATCGGCGGGTGCGGCTCCTGCAGCGGGCGCGGCAGGATGGAGACGCAGTCGTAGTTAAAGTATTCGCCGCGCCAGGGGAACGGGTTCTCCTCCGTCCACGCCTTGATGATCAGGTCGTACGCCTCGGCTTTGCGGCCGATCTCCTCGCGCGCAGCCACGCTATAGGAGTAGAGGTTCTGCGCCCCGCTGCTCATGAACCCGACCACGAGCCGGCCGCGCGACAGGTTGTCCACCATCGCCAGCTCCTCCGCGACCCGCACTGGATGCGGGTACAGCGCGAGCGAGATGCCCATGGTGATCAGCTTCACGCGCTCGGTGATGCCGGTGGCGGCGGCGAGCATCACCGTGGGCGAGGGGGTGAGCCCGCCATTCGGCCCGTAGTGATGCTCGGTGAAGATCAGACCGTCGATGCCCGACTCGTCGACGCGGCGGATGAAGCGCAACCGGTCCGCGTAGAGCTGCTCGCCCAGTTTGCGGTCCCACATCCAGCCCGGGACCGGGAAGGGCATTGGCCCATCCTCGCTGCAGTGGTACGGCATGCTCTGGCGAAGCCACACCTGCATGGTAACCCTCCGACCCGACGCTCGAACGCCCTGCCGCTGGTGGCAGGGGGGTGACGATCGCTGCTAGCCGCACAGTACCACAGCCGCAGATGGTGTCAAGCCGGGCGGCTTACTCGTCGGTCAGTTCGCATGATCGTAGCTTCTGCAGTCCGGACGGAAGGGCGCGGGGATGCCGCCCTGAAGGGCGGGCCATCGGAGCCCGCGGTGGGGCCCGCCCTTCAGGGCGGCAGTCCAAAGGCAATGTGCATGGAACTGACCGGCTAGGAGGAATCAGGTCCGGGGGGGCGGCCAGGCGAGCGGCCCGTAGTAGAGGTCCCACGGATTGTAGTGGCCCCGCGCCGCGCGGTCGTCCATCGGATAGTCGTACGCCAGCAGCTCGAATTGCGTGCCGTCCGGATCGAGGAAGTGTAGCTCCACGCGGGTTGGCACGCCGATCTCCACGACGTAGTCCTCGCGAAAGACCAGCGCCGACGGCACGCCCCAGGCGGCCAGGTGCGCCACCCACCGGTCCACGTCGGCACCCGGGATCTCGAACGCCACGTGCGGGTTGGAAGTGTCGATCGGCTGCCAGCCGAACGCTTGCTTGACGAGCGCCAGCTCCACCCCGGGGCAGAGCTGGGCGTGGACGCATGGCTGCTCCTCGGCGCCGAGCTCGGTGCCGTCGCGCTCCACCACCTCGGCGCCCAGCACCTGCGTGTAGAACAGCTCGGCCTTGGCGAGGTTGCGCACCGGGATGGTGAGCCGATCGACGCCCTGGAGCAGGCCCGGGGTTGGGGGCGCGCCTGGCGAGCGCTGGCTCACGTGCCCTCTCTCTTCAGGCGGGGGCGGTTCGGTGCGCCGCCATCGGGCACGAGGCGCCGCCATTCACTCCACGGATAGCACAGCGCAGCCGGATCGAAGGTCCCGACCCGCACCTCCGCGCCAAAGGGGTACGCCGGGCAGACCACCTCAAGTTGATTCATGTCCGGATCGCGAAAGTAGGCCGAGATGCGCACGGGCTCGCCCGGCCGCGCCGCCACTGGAGTCACCAGTATCCAGGGGACCTCGGCCTGCTGAAGTCGTCGCAGGAGCTCGGCGAGCTGCTCCGCATTGGCAACCGTGAACGCGCGGTGAGGATGGACCTGGTCCGGCTCCGGATGGCCCCAGGGTTGCCAGTACAGCACCAGGCGGCCGGCTTCCTGGAACAGCTTGATGCTCATATGGGAGCCGGCGCTGCGGCCAGCCAGGAACGGCTCCCAATCCGGCTCGCCGGTGATGATCCCGCCCAGTACCTCGGTGTAGAACTTGCAGCTCACGTGGAAGTCGCGGACGGGCACGGTAAAGTGGTCGAGCCGCCGGATGGCGAGCCCACGCTCGGCTGCGCTCGGTGCCTGCCCGCTCGGCGGTTCTCCCACGTCACTCTCCCCGTGCTTAGTCCTGAACGCCATACCGTTCACTCGGGCTTTGACAGCGGACGCCGCCCTGAAGGGCGGGCCTGGGAACGAATCAGAGGCCCGCCCTTCAGGGTGGCAGTACCCAATCACCCGCACCCCGAAGGTGGTTTAGGTGAACGGTATGGCTCGGGAGCGCCGCTCAGTCGCGATCCCACAGGTACGCGTTGTGGGCGATCGTACCGCTGTCGGCGGCGGCGTAACTCGTCTCCAGTGCGCGGACGCTCCGGAGTTGGGCCACCATCTCGATCCGGAAGTAGATAGGGAGCGCGGGCAGGTCCGTGGCGAAGATATTCGCCACTGAGGCCAGGATTCGTGCCTGCTCCTGCTGGTCGATCGTCGTGGAGAGCGTGTCGATCAGCCGATCCATCGCGGGGTTCGCATACCCGCCGACGTTCTGACCCGTGTAGCGATTGCTCGCCTTCGGGATGTTGCGCGAGTCGAAGTTCGTGAGCACCCCGTCCCCGGTGCCGCGGGCGATGGACACGAAGCCCGGATACTTGGCGCGGCCCTCCGCATTCTCGCCGGGCGGCGACGTCTCCTCCTGGACTTCGAGCCCCAGCTCCCGCCAGCGCGCGGCAGCGATCGCCATCTCGGTGACGAACGCAGCCGTGCTCCGGATGGGGATCTGGACTGCCTGGCCGGCCGTGTTCAGCATGCGGCCGTCCGCGCCGCGCCGCCAGCCGGCCTCTTCGAGCTCCGCGGCGGCGCGGGTCGGATCGTAGGGAAAGCTGCTGAACGGCTTGCCGACCGCCGCGCCCCGTGGGTCGC
>JAXDLH010000494.1:0-6783 GCA_034666705.1 Chloroflexota bacterium | reverse complement strand
AGCGCCGGATGGTACGCTTTGTACACGGTGGCCATGCCACCCTTGCCGATGCGCTCCACGATGCGATAGTGGCTGATCACGCTGCCTACGAGATCGTCGTGCATCCCATGCCCCGTATCCACGGACCGAGCGCCCTTTTACGTGCGTAACTACGTGCGTAACGCGCAACTCCCCCTCGCCGTTACAAATATGTGAAAAAGTAACATCGGGCCGTTTGGATTAGAATCCCGGGACATTGGTACTGGAGTTGCGGATGACGGCAGTAACGCAAACGATCGACCTGACAGTCTTCGCGGCGGACGTCGACAACGCCTTCGCCGAGGGCACGCCGTGCGTCATGGCGACTGCCGACGACGATGGGCAGCCGGACCTGGCGCTGAAGGGGAGCGTCATGGTCTTCGACAAGGATCACCTCGCCTACCTGGAGCGCAGCCACGGGGCGAGCGTGGAGAACTTGAAGCGGAACCCGCGGGTGGCGATCCTCTACCGCAATTCGAGCAAGGGCGTCTCGATGCGGCGCTTCTTCGGCGTGGCCGAGGCGTATCAGACCGGCCAGCTTCGCGACGAGATCCGCGCGCGCAGCGTCGCCAAAGAGGTCGAGAAGGACCCGGACAACGTGGGCGTCGGGGTGCTCATCCGCATCGACCGCGTGGTCGACGGCCGCAGCGAGGTGCTCCAGCAGCGCTGATACCGATTCGCCCGGACCTGGCCTTCGCCTGGCCTCGCCGCAAATTGCAACGCCAACGCGCTGCCACCATTGCGGTCACTGGATCAGCATGCCGATTCGCCCGGGCCTCGCCGCAAGTTGCAACCGTAGCGAGCTGCGCGCCGACACAGCAAGCACCAGGGGATACCGACTCGCCCGGGCCTCGCCGCTAATTGCAACTGAACCTGGACCCCTACCCCAATGAGGCAGGCTTCACGGGATACTGACTTGCCCGGGCCTCGCCGCTAATTGCAACCGTTCGCCCTGAGGCGCTCGAAGGGCGGACCCGGCGAGTGCAAAGTTGGTTCCACCGGGTTCATGGTTCGAGTGCCTCACCACGAACGGTTGGGGCGCACCACGAACGGTTGGCAACCACGAATGGAGGCGGTGAGAACGAGCCGCACGTTGCAACCGTTCGCCCTGAGGCTCTCGAAGGGCGGACATGGCGAGTGCAAGGTTGATTCCACCGGGTTCATGGTTCGAGAGCCTCACCACGAACGGTTGGCAAACCAAGAACGGTTGGGGGCGCTCCACGAACGGTTGGATTGTGGCGAATGGATGGTTGACCGTCACCTTTCGGCGAATTGGCACGAGCAGGAGCTATTCAGGATTCGTCGATGTCGCGTGCTCAAGTAATGGCGGGCAGGGTCGTGACGCTGGTGCCGTCACGCTGCGCGCGGGCTCGCTGCGGAATGACGGTGTACTTTGGATCCCGCGCTGACTGCTGCCCCGCTTTGAAGACGGCCCAGCGCTCCAGGAACGAGCCGCCCAGGAGGAGCACACCGCCCACGATGGCGCCGGCGCGCTTCCGGCCGGCGACGGCGACGACCGTTGCGCCTGCGGCCGTGCAGGCCCGAGCCACTCGCGAGAAGCGGCCGGCCACCCCCTGCCGATACGGCTCCCCGACGAGTTCGCCCAGGCGACGCTCCATCGCGCGCACCGCCGCGAGCTCGAGGACGGCGCCGGCGACGGCCATCCGTCGCGCCGGCCCCGCCTCCTCCGGACTGGTCGTGAGCATGGCGACGGCGCCAGCGCTCGCCGCGGCGCTGCCCGCGAAGACGAACGGCAGCTCGCGCCGCGCGTCATGCCAGATCGGCACCGCGGTGTCGGCGAGGAGCGCAGCGGTGTAGGTCGAGAGCGGCAGGCCGAGCAGCCCCGCCACGGCCTGGGCCGCGAGTTTGACGCTAGGCAGAATCCCGAGCGCCTCGCAGCCGGCCGCGAGCGTCAGTGCCGCGCCAGTGCCGCTGAGGATCCAGGTGCCGACGCTCATCGGGGAGGTGAGCTTGACCACGCGGAGCATGTGGTAGAAGCGCGCGGGCTTGCCCAGATCGAGGATCAGCAAAATCGGGCTCACGCCGATGCCCGCCATTCCGGCGAAGGTCGCATGCCGTGCGAGCCGCGCGTTGCCCGCGAGCCGAGCGGCGAGGGCGAGGCTGGCCGAGGCGCCGGCGAGCCCGCCGCAGAAGAAGTACACGGGTACTTCCGGCTTCCAGATCGGCTCCTTGATGATCGGCTGGCCGTAGTACGAGCGAAACCCCGGCGCGGACTCGCCGCTCGCGGGCGCGGTCTGCGCGGTTCGCCGGGCAGATTGCGACTGCGGCTGGAAAGCAGGGGAGGGCTCGCGGCTCATCGGCGCTGCTTCGCGAAGGCGAGACCGATGGTGATGGCCAACGCGCCCGCCGCCGCCAGGGCGGAGCCCCAGATCGCGGGCAGATCGCGCGTCGTTACGACCGGGTCCGGCGGGAGGCCGTAGACCTCGGGGTCGTCGAGCAGGAGAAAGAAGGCGCCGAAGCCTCCGACCCCATCAGTAGGATCGGCACCGTACAGTTGCGCGTCGGCGAAGCCACTGGCCTGGACGGTCGCGAGCCGCTGGCGGGCGTGCGCTCGCAGATCGCCCAGCTCGCCGAACTGGATCGAGTTAGTCGGGCAGGCCTTGGCACAGGCGGGCTCCAGGCCGCCCTTTGTGCGGTCGTAGCAGAGCGTGCACTTCTGCGCCGCGCCGTCGCCGGGGGCATCCTCGATCATCCGGCGGTCGATGACGCCGAACGGACAGGCCGGCACACAGTACCCGCAGCCGTTGCAGACGTCCTGTTGCACGACGACAGTGCCAAACTCCGTGCGAAAGAGCGCGCCGGTCGGGCACACGTCGAGGCAGGCGGCGTGCGTGCAGTGCTTGCAGACGTCGGACGACATGAGCCAGCGGAGCCCCGCGGGATCCTCGCCGCCCACGCCGAGCGTGTCTCTGTCCACGCGCAGGGGCTTCTGCTGCTCGATGAACGCCACGTGGCGCCAGCTATTCGCGCTCAGCGCGCCGGTGTTGTCGTAGGAATGGCCAGTCCAGACGAAGCCATCCTCGGGGACGAGGTTCCACTCTTTGCACGCCACCTCGCACGCCTTGCAGCCGATGCAGAGGGTCGTGTCGGTAAAGAAGCCAACCCGCGGCTTCGCCTCAGCCCCATAGCTCTCAGGCCACGCCGCCGGCTTGCTCCCCGGTAGGTCAGTTGTCATATCGAGCGCCGAGGCATTTTTCGCCGTTCCGGTAGGGCAGGGGCTCGTCCCCCGCCGCCTTGTCTGGCGCTAGCCTACCCGGGCGGAAGGGGGCAAGCCCCTTCCCTACCGGACGCAATGGTTGCCTACGCCGCCACGGACCCACTCGTGAGGTCTGGGTCATGTCCCATCTGCCTCCTGTGAACGCGGGTACCGGTCGACGAGCTCGCGCAGCGCCTTGCCGCGCGGCCGGCGACCGGGGCGGATGTCGCAGGTCGCCGCCTTCACTTCCTGAATGTGCACGTTCGGATCGAGCGCGATCGGGAAGATATCGTTCGCCGAGTCGCCGGTGACGAGACCTTTGCTCCCCCAATGGTAGGGGAGGCCGACCTGGTGCAGCGTGCGGCCTTGCACCGCGAGCGGCTTGATGCGGTCGGTGACGAGCACCCGCGCCTCGATCGCCGTGCGCGCCGTGATGATCGTCGCCCAGCCGCCGTGCTCGAGATTCCGCTCGGCCGCCAGCTCCGGGCTGACCTCGCAGAACATCTCCGGCTGCAGCTCCGCAAGAAGCGGAGCGGTCCGGCTCATGCCACCAGCCGTGTGATGCTCGGTCAGCCGGTAGGTCGTCATCACGTACGGATACGCGTCGGCGCCGACGTCGCCGTTGCTCGGGTGGTACGGGTTCGCGGGACGGGGAAACTGCTGCCGTGCGGGGTTCGCCCGCGGCGCATAGAGCGGGTTCCGGAAGGGCGATTCGTGCGGCTCGTAGTGCGCCGGCAGCGGGCCGTCGACCAGTCCGCTCGGGGCGAACAACCAACCGCGCCCGTCCGCCTGGAGGATAAACGGGTGATTGCCGGCGATCGCGGCCTGCGCCCGTGCTCCCTCAGGCGGCACGTAATCGGGGCGCTTGTCGGCCTCGAAGTCGGGGTTGTCGTAACCGGTCCACCGGCCGCTCGCTTCGTCCCACCAGACGTAGCGCTTCCGCTCTGACCAGGGCACGCCGCTCGGGTCGGCGGAGGCGCGGTTGTAGATAATGCGTCGGTTCGCCGGCCACGCCCAGCCCCATTCGGGCGCCACCCAGCTCTGCTCGCTGCCAGGCTTCCGGCGTGCCGTCTGGTTCTCCTCATCGGCGAAGCTGCCGCAGTAGATCCAGCAGCCGCAGGTCGTCGAGCCGTCGGCCTTGAGCTGGGTATACGCGGTGAGTGCCTTGCCCTCCGCATCCCAGCCGTTGATCTCGCGCAGCACGGCCTCGGCACTCGGCTCATCCAGCGCCCCCTCGGTCGGGTAGTCCCATTGCAGGTCGAGGAGCGGCCGGTCTTTCGGGTCTTGCGAGCCGGCCAGCTTCTGGCGGATGATCCGGCCAAGATGGTAGATGAACCAGAGGTCGGAGCGACAGTCGCCTTGCGGCTCGACCGCCTTGTGGTGCCACTGCAACAGGCGCTGCGTATTCGTGAAGGAGCCTTCTTTTTCGACGATCGACGCCGCCGGCAGGAGGAAGACCTCAGTCCGAATCTGGTCGGCGATGAGCTCACCGGTCTCGAACTCCGGCGCGTCGTACCAGAAAGAGGCGCTCTCGATCTCCACGAGGTCGCGGACGACCAGCCACTGGAGGTTAGCGAGCGCGAGACGGTGCAATCGCGCGTTGGCGGACCCAACGCCGGGGTTCTCGCCGAGCAGGAAGTACCCGTGCATCTCCCCATCCAGCATGGAGAGGGCGGCCTGGTACTCCGAGTGGTCGCCGGTGATCCGGGGCAGGTAATCGAAGCAAAAGTCGTTCGCCGGATTTGCCGCCGAGCCCCAGTACGCCTTCAGGAGGCTGACGACGTAGGTGTTCATGTTCCCCCACCAACCACTCGGGGAGGAGTTGCGCTCGACGTACTCCTTGAGGTTGTCGTGGGCATAGGCATCCGGCATCGGGATGTACCCGGGCAGGATGTCGTAGAGCGTCGGAATGTCGGTCGAGCCCTGGATCGAGGCGTGGCCCCGGAGCGCCATGACCCCGCCGCCGGGGCGCCCGACATTGCCCAGCAGGAGCTGGATGATCGCGGCGGCACGCACGTTCTGCACGCCGACGGTGTGCTGGGTCCAACCCACCGAGTAGACGAACGCCGAGGTGCGCTCACGACCGGAGTTGGCGCACAGCGCCTCCGCCACGGCGATGAGGTCCGCCGCGGTACAACCGCAGAGCTCGGCGACCAGCTCGGGCGTATAGCGCTGGAAGTGCCGTTTCAGGATCTGGAAGACGCAGCGCGGGTGCTCGAGCGTCGGATCCTGCGCCGGTGGCTCGCTGAGCTCGAGCTCGTTGCCGTGCCCGCCCTGGCTGGCGGCGTGCCCGACGTTGGCGCCGCGCGAGCGCTTCCCAGCCGAGCCCAGAACGTCCATCCCCTCGTACTGCCAGCTCCCATTGTCGTACCGGCCCTCAGCGGCGTCCCAGCCAGAGAAGAAGCCGGCCAGCTCCTCCGTGTCCTGGAACTCCTCGTTGATGATCACGGGCGCATTCGTGTAGTTGACGACGTAGTCGCGAAACTCGCGGCCGTGCTCGAGGATGTAGTTGATGATCCCGCCCAGGAAGGCGATGTCGGCCCCGGCCCGGACCTGCACCCACTTCGTGGCGGTGGCGCTCGTGCGGGTGAAGCGCGGGTCGACGTGGATGACCTGGGCGCCCCGCTCCCGAGCCTCCATCACCCACTGGTACCCCACGGGGTGGTTTTCCGCCATGTTCGAGCCCATGATGAGGATGCAGTCCGCATTCGCCAGGTCTTGCAGAAAGGTGGTGGCCCCACCGCGGCCGAATGAGGTCCCCAGACCGGGGACCGTGGAGCTGTGTCAGATGCGTGCCTGGTTCTCCACCGAGACGATGCCAAGCCCGGTGAAGAGCTTCTTGATCAGGTAGTTCTCCTCGTTGTCGAGGGTCGCGCCGCCGAGGCTGCCCAGCCCGAGCGTCCGATTGAGTGTGACAGGCCCCTCCTCGGTATTCTCGCTCGCCTCCCAGGTCTCGTTGCGGGTGGCGATGACCCGGTCGGCGATCATGTCCATCGCTCGGTCGAGCGAGAGCTCTTCCCACGCCGTGCCGAAGGCCGGGCGGTATTTCACCTTGTACTCACGCAGTGGGCTCGTCACGAGGTCCTTGGTGGCCGACCCTTTTGGACAGAGCCGCCCGCGCGAGATCGGACTCGCTGGATCACCCTCGATCTGGGTGACGGCGCCATCCTCGACGTAGACAAGCTGGCCGCACCCGACCGCGCAAAATGGGCAGATCGACCCCACGACGCGGTCGGCCCGCTCGGTGCGCGGCGCGAGCTCCGCCGAGCGCTGCGATTGGGCAGCCTTGCCGAGCCCGAGCGGATCGCCCTCGCGGAGCTGGCGCACCACCGGCCACGATCCTATCCGGCGCATCGCTTCCATCTCAGGCTTCCTCCTAAGGTTCCTCCAGGTGATTCCGGTATGGTCGCGGATGCCCCGATATCAGGCGGGTGACCAGAGGCGGGACAGAGGGCAGGAGAAGCCTGGGAGCATTGGCGAGGTCAACGCGGCGTCGCCGGTGAGCGTGACGGCGAGCTGCAAGCCATCGCCTTGCCGTCGATAGACGG
>JAXDLH010000493.1:0-2545 GCA_034666705.1 Chloroflexota bacterium | reverse complement strand
CGGCGCGCGCCATCGCGGCCACGTGCAGCGCCTGCCGCGCATGGCCCGGATAGCGCTGCTTGATCGAGACCACATTCAGGAGCCGCGTGCCACCGACGCCGTGGCACCACACCGCGCTCACGTCGGGCACGCCAGCCTGGCGGATCTCGCGGCGCAGCAGCGCGGAGCTGAGATACACCCGATACTTATGCGCCTCGTACGGCGGCTTCTCCGGCGGGCAGCCGAGGATAATCGGGTCATTGCGATAATAGACCGCCTTGATATCGATGACCGGCTCCTGGCGCGAGCCGCTGGCATAGTAGCCGGTCCACTCGCCGAATGGCCCCTCGAGCAGGGTACTGTTGGGGTGGGCGAAGCCTTCGATCACGATCTCGGCGTGTGCCGGGATTGGCAGGCCAGTGTGCTTGCCGCGAATGACCTCGACCGGCTCACCCCGCAGCCCACCGATCCACTCGAGCTCGTTGATCCCGACGCCAACCTCCATGCCCGCAGCGAGGAAGAACATCGGGTCGCCGCCAGCTACCACGAGCACCGGCATCGCCTCGCCGCGCGCGAAATACTTGTCGCGGTGAATGCGGCCGTGCTTGCCCGGTGAGATGTAGAGGCCGACCTGCTTCGCATTCTGCACCATCACGCGATACGTGCCGCAGTTCACCCAGTCGCTGTCGGGGTCACGCGTGATGTCCACGCAGCCGGTGCCGATGTAGCGGCCGCCGTCCTCTTCGTGCCAGTGCGGCGTCGGGAACTTCAGCACGTCGATGTCGTCGCCTTCGTCGACGTTCTCCAGGATCGGGCCGTCGGTCACCTCCCGTACGGGGAGCGGCGTCATCGAGTTCATCCGGTTCTCGAACCAATCCATCAGCCCCTCCGTGCTGATGTTCGGGTCGAGCCCAAGGGTCAGCGCAATGCGCCGGCGCTCGCTCACCGCGTTGACGAGGACCCGAAACCCCTTCGGGTAGCCGGGGATCTCGTCGAGAAGCGCCGCGGGTGCATCGTCCGTATGAACCAGCATCTCGGCGATGCGGCCGATATCTTCCTGCCACGAGGCGCCCTTCACGACCCGGAGCTCGCCGAGCGATTCGACGCGTCCAAGCCACTCGCGCAGGCCCCGATACGAGCGCACGCCCGTCGGTTGCTCAGCTACTCCAACCACAGCCATCCCTCCAGAGATCTGGTCTTCGACGTCACGATCCTGATTTCAATCCAGCCACGATGGCCAGGCGGAACTCGCGCCAGAAGCAATCCACGGGCGCGAAGCCCGCCTCGCTCAGCCAACCCAGGTGCTCGTCCACCGAGCCGGCGTACTCGCGCATACTGCGCACGCCCATCTTCCAGCTCCCCTCGGGATCTTTGCTTGCGCCCTGGTAAATCGGCCACACCGAGCGGCTCGGCGCGCGCATGTAGTCGAGGTTCATGAACATGCCGCCAGGGGCGACCAGTCCGCACACCTCGCCGTAGAGCGCGCGCAGCCGTCGCGGGTCCTCGAGGTTGTGCAGCGCAATCGTCGACACGACGACGTCGAAGGGGCCTCCAGCAGCCTCGGTCCAGGCTGCCGTGGAGAGGTCGCCCTGCACCACGCGGACCTGCCCGCCGAACGGCTTCAGCCGCTGCTGGGCGCGCTCTACCATCACCGGGGAGCCGTCCAGCAGGGTCGCCTGGGCCCCGTGGTAGCGCCCGAGGATGGACTCGTCAAGGGCGCCGTCGCCGGCGCCGATGTCCAGGTAGCTGAATCGCTCGTTCGGCTCCTTCAAGAATAGTGAGCGCAGCATGGAGAATTGATGATGTCGCTCGTCTCCGCGCGCCTCCTGGCGGCGGAGCCAATCGTCGACGAAGTCGGCGTCGAACCAATCCTCGCGGTCGTCGCTTGGCGCTGAGAGGGCCATCGGTGAACTCCTGCGCAGAGGTACGCCGAGCCTACCATCCCGGGGGGATACCGTCAATCGACATTGGGCCGAACGGACTACAATCGCCGCATCCGGCGCACGGGAGAGACGAGTGCAGCTACCGCCAATTGCAACTACCACCATTGGAAGCTTCCCCCGACCGGGGTGGCTCGCCGATCCCTCACGCGATCAGGTGACCCTCCTGCTCGCGGGTGAGGCGCTGGGCGAAGCCCAGGATGACGCCACGCTGCTGGTCCTGCACGAACAAGAGCTGGTGGGTCTTGACCTCCTCACCGACGGCGAGCAGCGCCGCACGAACTTCATCCACCATGCGCTGTCCGGCCTGGACGGAGTGGACGTCGTGAACCGGCGCATGAAGGAGATCAGGCGGCGAGCGGGAAACGAGTCGCTCGTCCCGCGCATCGTGGGCCCCGTTCGTCGCCGCGCCTCGATCACCGTCGAGGACACGCGCTTCGCCAAGGCAAATACCGAGCGACCAGTGAAGATGGCGGTCCCGGGGCCGGTAACCGTCGTGGATAGCACCTACGACGAGTTCTACGGGGACGAGGCCGCCCTGGCGATGGACGTGGCGGCAGCGATCAACGCCGAGCTGCTGGAGATGCAAGCTGCGGGCTGCGACGTGCTGCAGATCGACGAGCCGG
>JAXDLH010000492.1:0-5027 GCA_034666705.1 Chloroflexota bacterium | reverse complement strand
AAGGAGCGCGCTATGCGGCCTGCACGTGGGTGCGGCCCTCGTCCCAGCCCTCATGCACACTGTCACGCCACCGATCCCAGTCGCCGTCACTCATGGTGTATCCATAAAGGATTACCCACTCCTGGAGGCCGCTGCGCAGTTGCGGCTCGGCCTCGCTCCACTGCATGTTGCGGTAGCGTGGCTCATGGGCCATGTCGTGTCCGTAGCGGTACCATGGCTCATGGTCCTCCCAGCGACCGCCGGTAGAGCCAACGCGCCCTTGCCACCGCTGCTGCATCGAGCCCGACACCTCGTTCCATGGATGGATCGGCGTCGACGAGGGGGCGATGCTCGAGCCCATCATGCTGGGTGCCGGGCTGCTCATACGTGATCCGCTCATGCCCGCAGCCGTCCCCGCCATGTTGCGACTCTCATAGTCGTGCCCGCCGTGGCGGCGCATGATGTCCATCGCTTCAGCGTAGCGGTCGCCGGCGCCAACGGTAACGACGGGCCGGCCTGAGTGGAACTCGCCCTCGTAGTAGCGGGCTTCCTCCTCGGGGACGCCCATCCCAACCAGCGCTCCGAGAATGCCGCCGGCCACCGCACCGACGGCCGCGCCGGCTAGCGCGCTCGCCAGAATGCCACCGGCAAGTATGGGGCCGACGCCCGGAATAAAAACGGAGGCCGCGGCGGCGATCAGCCCGCCGATGCCGGCGCCGGCGAGGAGACCGCCCACCGCGCCCTCGCCCGCGGCCGAGCCTTCGTCGTGATGTTCCCTGCCCATGTTTCGTTGGTCGCCGTGGAACGCGAAGCCGATCTGATCGTCGCGGAAGCCATGACGTTTCAGATCTTCGATTGCCTCCTCGGCGTGGTGACGGTCATCGAATACGCCAACAGCGGTCATCCGAGTATTGCTCGCCTGCATGCTCCCTCCGCGGTGGGGCGGGCTTGTGCGCCCCTCACTCTTTCAATGTCGAACCGTGAAGAGGCTGGCAAGGTTTCGCACGGTTGCAGCAGGGTTAATACGGCGACAGGTTTGGGACATAACGAGTCGCTGTGCTATGTCCTATGTAGGCCGTTGAGAGGAACTGCATCGCATGGGTATTTCACTAAAGCCACAGCATCTCGCGCGCTATAGAGAGATCGCCCGGCTGCTCATGAAATACGGGCGCTCGGATCTCGTCAAGAGCGCTGGTCTGGAGGATGCACTCGCGGAGGAAAACGCCGTCGCGGCGGAGATTGGCGCACCGCAAGCCGCGCAACTCGCCGACGACCTGGAGCGGATGGGCCCGACGTTCATCAAGCTTGGCCAACTCCTCTCAACCCGCTCTGACATTCTTCCATTGCCGTACACCCGGGCGCTCGCTCGCTTGCAGGACAACGTCGCCCCGTTTCCATACGAGGATGTCGAGGAGATTGTCACCTCCGAGTTAGGCGTCCGTATCTCCAAAGCGTTCGGCAGCTTTGAGCGTGCGCCGATGGCGGCCGCATCGCTCGGTCAGGTGCACCGAGCGACGCTGCGCGACGGGCGGCATATTGCAGTTAAGGTGCAGCGGCCCCACATCCGCGCGCAGATCGTGGACGATCTCGACGCACTCTCCGAGGTGGCTGAGCTTCTCGACGCCCATACGCTAATGGGGCGCCGCTTCCAGCTCTCCAGTATGTTGCAGGAGTTTCGCAAGAGCCTCATGCGTGAGCTGGATTACCGGCAGGAAGCGCAGAACCTCACCACGTTGCGGACCAACCTCGCCGAGTTCGAACACATCGTCGTGCCCGCGCCGATCGACGACTATTCGACGTCGCGCGTGCTGACGATGGAGTACGTGCACGGCGTGAAGGTCACTACGCTCAGCCCCGTCGTGCGCCTGGAACTGCATGGGTCGGCCCTGGCAGACGAGCTCTTTCGCGCTTACTTGAAGCAGACTCTCGTCGACGGCTTCTTTCATGCCGACCCGCATCCCGGCAACGTGTACATCACGGATGATGGACGGCTCGCTCTCATCGATCTTGGTATGGTGGCGCACCTCAACCCCGCGCTGCAGGACAAACTGCTGCGGCTGCTGCTTGCGATCGGCGACGGCCGCAGCGAGCAGGCCGCCGAGCTCGCGATGGCCATTGGCGAGCAGACGGAAGACTTCGACGAAACGGAGTTCCGAAGGCGCGTCACCGACTTCGTCGGGCGCAACCAGGGGCTGACGGCGGGCGAGATTCAGGTGGGCACCAACGTCATGGAGATCGCCAAGATCTCCAGCGACTGCGGGGTGCGGGTGCCATCGGACTTGACAATGCTCGGGAAGGCGCTGCTCAATCTCGATCTCGTCGGGCGGACCCTTGATCCAGAGTTCGACCCAAATGATGCTATTCGCCGGCACGCCGCGGAGATCCTTCGTGAGCGGGTGATCAAGAGCATGTCTCCCGGCGCGATGTTCAGCAGCCTCATCGAGATGAAGGATTTTGTAGAGCGGTTCCCCGGCCGGGCGAACAAGATCTTCGATCACGTGGCCAACAACGATCTGAAGATCACGGTGGACGCATTCGACGAGCTGCGCCTCATGGAGGGTCTCCAGAAGATCGCCAATCGCATCACGGTCGGCTTGATTCTGGCTGCGCTCATCGTCGGGGCGTCGATGCTGATGCGGGTCGATACGGACTTCCGCCTCTTTGGCTATCCAGGATTCGCGATCCTCTTCTTCCTGGCCGCCGCCGGGGGCGGGGTCGTGTTGATGCTGAACATCCTGTTCTACGACGTGAGCTCACGACGAAGGGGATGATCCGCTCTCCGTCCGCGCCGAGGAGCAGCATCGCATCAGACATTTAGGCTTGGCTCCGCCCCGGTATATGCCGATAATTGCCCGGTAGCGCCCGTTGTGTGGCGTGCTCGGAGGCGTTATCTCGTCGCCCTCGCTCACTTCGAGCCCCCCGCACGCGGCGAAGGATGGGATGGTCCCCCGCGCTTCGGGGCGGTGGCCCGCGCGCCCCCGGACGCTATACGTCGGTGCCATCGCGCTCCTCATGCTCGCTGGATTTATCGCGCGCGGCATTCTGCTCCTGGGAATCGACTTTCCGCTGAACGATGGCGGGCTCTTCCTGGTCATGATTGAGACGCTCGGCGCCACCCGCTACGGGTTGCCGGACGTGGTGGCCTACAACGGCGTCGACATCCCGTTCGCCTACCCGCCACTCGCCTTCTACGCCGCCCGGCTGGCTGCCGACCTGACCGGTATCATGCCGCTCGACCTGATTCGGCTGCTGCCGCTCGCGATGAGCACGCTTTCTGTGCTGGCGTTCGCGCTTCTGGCGCAGACGATGCTCCACAGCAAGGTTGCCACCCTGGTCGCCACTGCCATTTTCGCGGTCCTCCCCACTGGGTTCATTGTGCTCATCATGGGCGGCGGTCTAACCCGCTCGTTCGCCTACGTCTTCGCCCTGCTCGCCCTGCGCGAGGCGTATCTGCTTTACACGACGGGGTCGCGGGGCGCCCTCATCCGCTACGTCCTTTGGGCCGGGCTCACGATGGTGAGCCATCTCGAAGTGGCGTGGTATCTGGCGATCGGTACGTTCGTGTGCCTTCTCACGTTCGGGCGAAGCCGGCGCGCATTCCTGCACTCGACCGTCGCGGTGATCGGCGTGTTGGCCTGCTCGGCCCCATGGTGGGCCACGGTGATCGCGAGGCACGGGCTGGAGCCGCTACATGCCGCCTCGCAGACCGGAACCTCGCTTGCGACCCTCGACGTGAACGAGAGCGGAATAGGGCCACTGCTGTTTCTGGCGCTCACCTTCGTCGCGTTCGGCGCGAGCGTGTTTCTTGCCGCGACGGGCGACCGCCGGCTCGCGGTGCTTGGCTGGATGGGGCTCACGTGGCTGCTCGATGGTCGCGCCATCGGCTGGACGATTACGGCGCCGCTCGCGCTCGTCCTCGGTGCCAGCTTTGCTCTGGTCCCGAGGCGGACTCGTCATCCGTCAAATGCCGGTGAGACTGTCACGATCGATGTGGTCCCGCAATTGCGCCCGGCGACCCGACGACTCGTTTCCATACTGCCGATCGCGGTCGCCGGATTCATCTTCTTGCTCCTGGTGAGAGCGTCGTTCGCCTCGCCGCTCTATACGATGGTGCTATCGCACGGCGAGCGGAACGCGATGCGATCGATCGCAGCATCCATGCCGCCGGATGCCCGCTTTGTCGTCATTACTGGCGACTACTGGTCCGCCGATCGCACGGTCGAGTGGTTCCCGGTGCTCGCGCAGCGGGAGAGCGTCACGACACCGCAAGGCTACGAGTGGCTGCCGGACCGGATCTTCCTCCACCGCATCGCGGCGCACTTCGCCGCGCAGTCCTGCGTCGTGAGCGATGGAGACTGCCTGCTTGCGCTGGACACGCCGTTCGACGACGTGTACGTGGCGAAGCGCGAGGAGGGCGAGTGTTGTGATCCCCTTCGCTCGCATCTCCGCGCGGACCCACGATTCAGGCTGGTGTACGATGGTCCCGGCGCCAGCATTTTCGCTCTGCGCTCGCCGCAGGGCTAGAGACGAATGGCTCATGCGGAGACCGCCAAACTTGTACAGGGCATGATCCCTTCCGCCGCGCCACCTGAGTCGCTGCCAGCGACTATCGCGCACATCGAGTCGGCACAGGCATCGTCCGGGCGTATCCCTCCGCCGCACGAGGCGCTAGCGACGACCCGCGTCTACGGTGCGGCGCTGGTCCTCGTTCTTGTGGGAGCGTTCGCGACACGGGCGGCCTTCGTGCTGACGAGCGACTTTCCCCTGTACGATGGGGGGCTGTTCCTGGCGATGCTCGAGGCCGTACGCGCGTCGCACTATGTGCTTCCGGACGTCGTGGTCTACAACGGCATGGCGATTCCGTTCGCGTATCCACCGCTTGCCTTTTACGTGGGGAGCTTCGCTGCAGACGCCATGGGGATCGCGCTGGTCGACCTGCTTCGCCTCGTGCCGTTGGTGATGAGCACCCTCTCGGTCGCGGCGTTCGCGCTGCTCGCTCATGCTGTCGTCCGTGATCGTGTCGGTACCCTGGTGGCAACGGCTTTCGT
>JAXDLH010000491.1:0-2969 GCA_034666705.1 Chloroflexota bacterium | reverse complement strand
TGGTCGACGAGCCGCTGCATGACTGCGTCTCAGCCCTGGCGCCGGCCCGCAATGGTGGTTCGAGTGAGCGTGCGCCCCGGCGCACGCCGAAGGGGCAGAGCGTGCGTCCGCCATCCATTCCGCGGTTCGGTTTGGCGGTTCAAACGGCAGGGTCGCGCTTGTGCTATAGTAGGCGCGTGGCTTTTGATTTCGGCCCGCCTCCCGGCTGGGTATTGCGCAGCTTAGCACCCTCCGCTCCCCCCTCTGTATGTGCGCTGACCGACTCGTGCCAACTTTACTGACCCAAGGAGTCAGCGTTTGTACACCGATAAGACCCTAACCTGTCGCGACTGTGGCCAACCCTTCACGTTCACCGTAGGTGAGCAGGAGTTTTACGCCGGTCGCGGCCTGATGAACGAGCCCGGTCGTTGCCCCGAGTGCCGGGCGGCACGGAAGAATAGCGGCGGCGCCGGCGGCTACAGCGGCGGCGGTTACAGCACCGGCGGCGGTGGCTATGAGCGCCAGGAGCGCCAGATGTTCTCCGCGACCTGCTCGAGCTGCGGCAAAGAGGCGCGTGTTCCCTTCCAGCCTCGTGAGGATCGGCCAGTCTACTGCTCCGATTGCTTCGAGACGCAGCGTGGGACTGCCTCTGGCGGCGGCTACAACCGGAATCGCTACTAATCCTCGCTTCTCGCGGAGCAGTCGAGATCGTCCGATATGATTCGCGGCGCCCCCGCCTTCAATGTCGAAGGCGGGGGCGTTGTCTTACCAGTACATGACGAAATCCTCATGACTCCTGACGCTGGCGCGTGTACGGTATCGTGGGGTAGCCCTGATCTGGCGGTGCCTGCCAACTCCACACGCAAAACCCTGCTACCCAGCGAGTGTCAACGGCGATGCGCGCAATGGCTCCCAGCCAAGCGACCGCATCCTTCCTTTGGAGAAATGATGGTGCAGCCATGATGACTGCGGAAACGGCGACAGACGGTCGCCTGGTGCGAACGATTCGGTTTCTTGCGGTTGCCCTTGTGCTTTTCGCGCCGGCAGCCGGCGTCATCCTGGCGCTTATCACCGTAGCGCGCGGGCAGGTGCGCGCGGTCGACGTGGCGCTGTTCGCCGTCGGCTTCCTCCTCACCGGCCTCGGGGTGACCGTTGGCTACCACCGCCTCGCGGCGCATCGCAGCCTCGAGACCTCCCCACTGCTCAGAGGGCTTATGCTGGTGCTGGGCTCGATGGCGGTCGAGGGACCAGTCGTGCCATGGGTAGCCAACCACCTCCAGCACCACGCCTACACGGATCTGCCCCAGGATCCACATTCGCCCAACGAGGGCTTCGGCTACGCCCACTACGGATGGCTATTTCAGTTCCCAGGCGCCGACGCCTCGAAATACGCGCCTTTGATCCTGCGGGATCGCGTTGCCGTGTTCGTGAGCACCACGTTCGCCATCTGGGTTGCCGTCGGCTACATCATTCCATTCTTAATCGGCGGCTGGGAAGGGTTCATCTGGGGTGGTCTGTTGCGCCAGTTTGCGGTACAACACGTCACGTTCGCCGTCAACTCCGTCTGCCACCGGTATGGCAGCCGTCCGTTCCGCACCGGGGATATGAGCACGAATAACTGGGTCGTAGGGATCCTGGGCCTGGGCGAAGGCTGGCACAACAACCACCACGCGTTTCCCTCATCGGCCTTTCACGGGCTGCACCCATGGGAGCCGGACATCTCCGGGTACGTGATTCGCGGGCTCGCCGCAGCTCGGCTGGTCTGGAACGTGAAGCGCCCCAGTATCGAACAGATCCGGAAACGATCCGCTTGAGGACCCGACTCGCGCTCGTCACCAACGTGACGCAGCATTAGCTCGTCGAATCCAGCCATTTGCGATTCTCAGAGAGACACAGCGCACGGAGGACTGGCATGACGCCACACGAGTTTCTCGCCGGCCAGCTACAAGACACCCAGGTCGAGCTCGGCACCGCAATTCTCAATCGGGGGCGCTGGGAAAAGCTGCGGGAGCACCGGCAGATGCTCCTGTTTCTCCAGGAGCAGGCAGCGCAGACCGCAACCATGGACTTCCACGGCTTACGGTCTGAGCTCAAAGACATCGCGGGCGGCCACGTCAAGCCGCCGAACATGCCCGGGCCGCGAACGACCGCCGCGGATCTCCTGCAACGCTGGGCCACCGTGCTCGAAGGAGAGAGTGAAGGGGCGACAGAGCCTCAATCCTGAACCGGTCCATCAGACCCCGGCGCATCGCCCGAATACACGGGGATAAAACGATAGCCCCGCCCCGGTGCCGTCGCGATGAACCGGGGCCGCCGCCAATCATTTTGCAGTTTGGCGCGCAGGTTGCGCACGTGCCGATCGACGATGTTGCTCTCCGCGATGTAATCGCTGCCCCAGAGCGCGTCGAGAATCTCATCCCGCGTCACCACCCGCCCGGCATTGGCGGCCAAAAGATAGAGCAGGCTCTGCTCGAGCCCGGTGAGGTGCACCAGCGAGGTGCCAATGCGCACCTCGCGGTTCAGGATATCGATCGCCAGTTCTCCGACCTGGATCACGGGACTGAGGTGGGGCGTAATGCCATAGCTGCGCCGGGTGAGGGCCAGCACCCGCGCCAGCAGCTCCTCCGGGGCGAAGGGCACCGTCATGATGTCGTCGACGCCCTGTTCGAAGGCGGCGAGCTTCGTCTTCAGGTCGCCCCGGCGGGTGAGCGCGAGCACCGGCATGGCTGGGGTGCGCCGGGCACGGGCATGGCGGATGATCTGGTCGCCGCCAATGTCCATATCCACAACCGCCAAGTGGGGATCCCAGGTCTCGAGGAGTGACGTGGCAGTGGGCGCGTCGGGCGCCTCGCGCGTGACGTAGACCCCATGGTTGAGCGTGAGGCGCACCACCTCGAGGAGGAGTGGCTGGTCAAGCAGGATTATTACCCGTCCAGGATCGCCGGGCCCAAACTCAGTCATCCAATCACCGCTCCCCGCGTGACGAAGCC
>JAXDLH010000490.1:0-6447 GCA_034666705.1 Chloroflexota bacterium | reverse complement strand
GGATCGTCTTCAGATACTTGGCAGTCGGACTGGAGATGTCGAAGACATCCACGCCGCTCGCCCAGTTATTGCTGGCGTACAGGCGATGCGCGCCTTGATCGATCTCGAGCGTATCGCAGAACTTAAGGGCATGAGCGGTCGTCGGGACTCTGGTGACGACTGCAGAACTGTCGGGTGGGCTCATCGTGCGCCTCCTTGCTGGCTGTGCTCGGACCGGCCACGGCTGCATTCTACTTACTTCGCGCCATTCGCGGTCGTAACCGGTGTCCTGGCGTCACCGCGCCGGCTCAGCTCACTGGCGACCGCGGTGTGCCGAGGCGGTCGGCTTTACGATGAGCGGGGCTCCTCCCCATTCCCGCCCTGGCGTACACTGGCACCTGATCGGACGGTCAGCCTGGCCGTGGGGAGGCGAGGGCTATTTCCATGATGAGGGGGCGAGGCCCGCGGCCGCCCGCGCTGCGCCATCGCGACTTCCGCGTATTCGTCATCGGTCAGGCGATCTCGCTGGTGGGAACGCAGTTCACCAACGTCGCCATGGCGTGGCAGATCTATGAGCTGACGGGGTCGCCGCTCCAGATCGGCCTGCTCGGCCTCGCCCGCGGCATCCCGCAGATTGCGCTCACGCTGCTCGGTGGCATGCTCGCAGATGCGGTGGATCGCCGCCGTCTGATGATGGCGATGCAGCTGGCCCAGTTTTGCGTGTCTGCATCGCTCGTGGCGCTCACGGCAGCCGAACTGATCGAGCCGTTCATGCTCTACGTCGCGTCGGCGCTGCTGGCGGTCTTCGCCGGTCTCGAGAACCCGACGCGCGCCTCCTACGTACCAAACCTCGTGCCGCGCGCTGACCTGACCAGCGCCATCGCCTTCACCACCTCGATGCGCCAGGTCGCGTACATTCTCGGCCCATCGCTGGCCGGCGTCGTGCTGGGGTTCGCGGGCGTGGTCTGGTGCTACACCGTGGATGCAACCTCGTGGGTGCTGATGCTCAGCTCACTGGCGCTGATCCGGGGCCGGCAGGCAGCAAGCGGCCGCCGCGGAGTCTCGTTTGCGGCACTCGCGGAGGGCATTGCCTTCGTACGCAGCCAGCGGATCATCCTGCTGCTCATGGTGCTGGACTTCAGCGCGAACTTCTTCGGCAGCCCGCGCGCCCTGCTCCCTGTGTACGCGAAGGACATCTTTCACGTTGGTCCTGAGGGATTGGGATTGCTGTATGCGGCCAGCTCGATCGGCGCATTGGGCGGTGCGTTCGTAATGAGCACGATCGGCCAGCCGCAGCGTGCCGGCCGGTGGGTACTCACAGGCGTCGTCTTCTACTCGGTCTGCGCGATGGGATTCGCGCTCAGCCCCGTGTACTGGGTGGCGTTGATTCTGCTGGTCGGAATGGGTGTCGGCGACACGGTGAGCTCGGTGCTGCGTGGCTCGATCAACCAGCTCGTGACCCCGGACCGGCTCCGGGGCCGCGTCTCGGCGGTGAACTCGGTGTTCATCAACGGCGGCCCGCCGCTTGGCCAGTTCGAGTCCGGCGCGGTCGCGGCCTTGTGGGGAGTACCTGCCTCAGCGTTCACGGGCGGACTCGCCACGCTGCTGGTCGCGTTGAGCATTGCCGCAATCCCCGCAGCCCGCCGCTTCACCCTGCCGCGCGAGGAAGCGCAGCCAATGCCAGCATGACGCGACCACCGATTCTCGCCTCGCAACCTGCTGACTTTAGCCTTGCGGTTGAACTTGGACCATACACTGCCGTTTATTTCAACAACAGGTTCGTAATAGGCCGTATCCCAAACGTTTACCCGGATCCACCCCTCGTGGTGCGGGAGTGCGCTACGATCCTTAGCGAGCGTTTGTCTACATAACTCGGTGCTTTCCTCGGGAATCCAATGTGCGCGCGCCGAGTTCTCTACGTGCAAGGGTCGAATGCGACGGAGGAACTGATATGCGGCGGGGTCGGCCTGGCGTCTGGCTTGGGGTCGTCATCGTCCTGGTAGGCATCGTGGCGTTGGCCGTGAGCGCGTGCAGCGCGCGACCGCCGGCCTTAAACACGAATTTGGCTGAGCGAGCCCAGGGTGTGCGGCTCGATACTCCCCTCGAAGTAACGGCGATCAACGCGCGGCTCGAGCGCGCGACTATTGAGCGCATCGACGCGCCGGCCGGGCTGATCGAGCTGCCCCTCACTGGGAATGGCGCGCGGCTGGCCGGTGGGTTGGAGCCGGATGCACGCTATCGCCTGGTGGCGAGCGCCGAGCCTGACGCCGCGACCCCGCTGCCGTGGGCCTCGTCCACCGGCAAGCTCCATGTCGAGCGCGTCTTCGACACGGTGCGCACGCCGTCGTTGGTCGATTCCGGCGGCCCGTTGCTGCTGACCCGTGGTCAGCCGCTGGCGCTGCGTTTCTCCGAGCCGCTGGCTCAGGCTCAGGTCGATGCCACGACGATGTCGGTTGAGTCGCGCATCGCGCAGGAGGACCCGCATCTGCTCTCGCTCGTCTTCAAAGACCCGAAGCCGGGCGCTGAGTTCTCGGTTTATCTCACTGATTTGCGGGGAGTCGACGGTGTGGTCGCGCCGGACATGGCGGTCGCCGTAAGAGTCCCGGACACGGTGCGGCTCGTATCGGTGAATGGCACCAGCGGCGACCGGGTCACGCTGCCTCCGGGTGCGCCGGCACAGCTCACGTGGGATACCCCGGTGGCAGCGGTGCACTATCGTCTCGGCGACAAGGAAGCAAGCTGGACCGGCAACGCCACGACCAATCTGGAGTTGCCCGTCCGCCTCACGCAGGGCCAGAGTCAAACACTAACCATTGAAGACGTCGAGGCGCCGAGTGGCGGTTGGCTCGCCAGCGCCCGCACGTTTGAATTGGCCGGGACGGCGCCGCTGCAGCTCGTCGCATTCTGGCCGGACGACAACGCGGCTGACGTCTCGGTGACTGGCGATCCGACGATCCGCTTCAGCGAAGAGGTCGCGAACAGCGCCGCGGCCGAGGCCGCGATCAGCTTTGAGCCGGCGGTACCGGGACGGTTCGAATGGATCGCGCCGGACCGCGTGCACTTCCTCCCAGAGACGAGCTTCCCTGCCGATACCACCGTCACGATGATAGTGAAGGGCGGGCCGGATGCCGTGCGCGGCACGTCGGGGGCGTATTTGACCGAGTCGCAGACCGTGACGTTTACGACGGGCGCCGTGAAGCGTATGGAGGTGTCGCTAAGCGCACAGACGATGACGCTCTATGAGAACGACGTCGCAGTGCGGACGATCCCAGTCGCGACCGGCGTAGCGGCAGCGCCGACGCCGCCCGGTATCTACAAGGTGCAATACAAGGTGGCACAGGCGCGCTTCCGTGGGGTGAACCCCGATGGCAGCCGGTACGACATCCCGGACGTGCACTGGGTCATGCCCTTCTTCGGCGACTACACGATCCACGGCGCCTATTGGCGGCCGGTATTCGGTCGCCCCGGTTCCGATGGCTGCGTCAGCATGAGTGATGCAAACGCGAAGGTCGTCTTCGACTGGGCCGACGTCGGCACCCCGCTCATCGTCCATCAGTAGAGCAAGGGGGCCCTGCGGACGTCACGGTGTCTCCCTTGTGCCTTCATCCGTTTCACTGTATCCCGAACCGCCGCGTGCCGATCCTATAATCCCTCGGTAGCTCGGTAGCACCATAGGGAACGAATCGGTGCGGTACACGACCATCCTCGTACCCGATAGCGAATGGGTCTCCGCATCGGTGCCTGCGATGCCCGGCTGTGTCGGTCGGGGCCACACGCGTGACGAAGCGCTGGCAAACGTGCGAGAAGCGATGGAGGATTGGCTCGAAACCGAGTGGGAGCGCGGGGGTGGGCCACTGCTGGAAACTCCGGAGCTCATCTCCACCGGGGTCGCCAAAGCGCTGCAGCTCATTGAAACGATGCGCAAAGCCGGCGATGCCCTTGGCGATGGCGGCTACGATCTGGAGCTTGCGACGGTCGACGTGAGCGAGGCGGCTTCTATCTAATGCCGATCTGATGCGGCTGGCAGCGATTTTCGACGACGTCGTAGTGCTCGATCTCTCGCACGCGCTCGCCGGCCCCACTTGTACCATGATGCTCGGCGATCTCGGGGCCGACGTGATCAAGGTCGAGCCTCCCGGCCGCGGCGACGAATCGCGGGGCTGGGGCCCGCCGTTTCTCGGCACCGAGAGCGCCTACTTCCTCAGCTCGAATCGCAATAAGCGCGGCATCACGCTCGACATCCGCACGCCGGAAGGCCAGGAGATTCTCCGCAAGCTGGTCCGGCGCGCGGACATAGTGATCGAGAACTTTCGGCCCGGCTGGCTGGCGCAGCTCGGATTCGACTACGAGGAGCTGCGCCGCCTGCGGCCGAACGTGATCTATGCGGCGATCTCCGGCTTCGGCCTCAGCGGCCCTCGGCGCGACGAGCCCGCCTACGATCTCGTGCTGCAAGGGATGGGTGGGCTGATGAGTGTGACCGGCGAACCGGAGGGCGGCCCCACGAAGATCGGCGTCGGCATCGCCGACATCACCGCGGGCCTGCTCGCCGCGTACGCGGTCGTCGCCGCTCTGCATCATCGCGATCGCACCGGCGAGGGGCAGATGGTTGATACGTCGCTGCTGGCGGGGCAAGTCGCGCTGCTCTCGAACCTCGCCGCCTCCTACCTCGCCACCGGGCAGGTGGCGCGCCGGCTTGGTAACGACCACCCAAATATGGTGCCGTACGGCATGTACGCCACCGCGGACGGCGCCGTGAACCTCGCGTGCAGCCACGATGGCCTCTGGCGCCGCTTCTGCGCGGTCATGGCGCTCGACACGTACGTCGACGATCCACGCTTCCGCGCCAACGCCGACCGCGTGCGCAATCGCACGGAGCTCGCCGCGATCCTGGAGCCGTGCGTAGGTGCGCTATCGACGACCGAGGTGCTGCGGCGGATGGCGGAGGCTGGTATCCCCGCGGGCCCAATCTTCGACGTGGGCCAGGTGCTCGATGATCCCCAGACGCGCGCGCAAGGGCTACGCCAGACCGTCGAGCACGGCACGTTGGGCCCGATCGAAGTCACCGGCCCGGCGTACCATTTCTCGGCCACACCTGCCACGATCCGCCGCGCCCCACCCGCCCTCGGCGAGCATACCGACGAGGTCCTTCGCGATCTTGGTTACGATGCCGCGGCAACCGCCGAATTACGAGCGAGGGGTGTCGTTTGATGCCGATGTTGAACTACCTCGATTGGGAGCTGACGCCGGAGCAGCAGATGATCCAGCAGGTGGTGCGCGACTTCGTGGAGAAGGAGGCGCTGCCACTGATCCCGGATTGCTTCGAGGAGGCGCGGTTCCCGCGGGAGTTGATCCCACGCTACGCTGAGCTCGGCTTGCTGGGCGCGACGCTGCCCGAAGTTGGCTCGGGCATCGACTACCTCAGCTATGGGCTGGTGTTCCAGGAGCTGGAGCGGGGCGACTCAGCGCTGCGCTCGTTCGCTTCGGTGCAAAGCAGCCTCTGCATGTGGCCGATCTCCCGCTACGGCTCGGACGAGCAGCGCGCGAAGTACCTGCCGGCGATGGCGCAGGCCAGGATGATCGGCTGCTTCGGGCTCACGGAGCACGATCATGGGAGCGACCCGAGCGGCATGACCACCCGCGCGGTGCGGGACGGCGACGGCTCCTGGGTGCTGAACGGCACGAAGATGTGGATCTCCAACGGCGGCATCGCCGATCTCGCGCTCATCTGGGCAAAGATGCGCGACGGCGACGACGACGTGATTCGTGGGTTCCTGATCGAGACCGATCGCAACGGCTTCTGCGCCAACGACATCCACCAGAAGCTCTCGCTGCGGGCGTCGGTTACCTCGGAGCTCGTGCTCCAGGATTGCCGCGTGCCAGCCGACGCGATTCTTCCCGGCGTTACCGGGCTGCGCGGCCCGCTCTCGTGCCTGAACGAGGCGCGCTTCGCCTTGACGTTTGGCACGCTGGGCGCGGCGATGGCGTGCTACGAGTGCGCGCTGGAGTACAGCACGCTCCGGGAGCAGTGGGGCCGCCCGATCGGCGGGTTCCAACTCGTGCAGGAGCGGCTCGTGGATGCGCTGGATGCGATCACGAAGGGGCAGCTCCTTGCGTATCAGCTCGCGCACCTGAAAGATGTAGGACGGCTGCGCCCGGCACAGGTGAGCCTGGCAAAGCGTGCCAACTGCGCGATGGCATTGGACGTCGCACGCAGCCTACGCAGCGTGCTAGGCGGCAATGGCATCAGCCTGGCGTACCCGATCTTCCGCCACATGGTGAACCTCGAGGCTGTCTACACCTACGAGGGCACCCACGAGATGCACACGCTGGTCGTGGGCGCCGACGTGACCGGCCTCGAGGCGTACCGAGGATAAGAGGCGACGTCCGGGCACCGACGGGCGCCCCGGTCTGCCGCATCGCGGTGCTGGGGGCTCACGACCATCCTGCCGTAAGCGAAGATCGGGCCCT
>JAXDLH010000489.1:0-3037 GCA_034666705.1 Chloroflexota bacterium | reverse complement strand
CGTTGCGGTGCGGGCAGTACTCCTGCATCAGCCCGTACTTGCCGCTCCGGTCGCGGAAGGCCACCAGATGCTCGCCCAGCAGGGTGACCGCCCGGGTGGGGTGGTCATGCAGTTGCTTCACCGTGGCAAAGGGCTGCCAGTACCGGCGGAGCAGTTCGCCCATCTCGGTGCCTGGGCCAACCTCGGTAAAGCGCTGATTCTGTTCTTTCGTGAGCATGTATTGCCTCTCCCTCCACGGACCTGAAATAGCGGATTCGACCCCAGCCATGAGCCCCGGGCCAGGGTGCGCGTTGCGCCGAGTGTACCAACAAAAATGGCGCTCGAATAGACGGTGCGCCATGGCAAATCGCGAGTCAGAGCGCAACGCACGACGTGCGACGCCTGCCCTTCGTTGCCGCGGTCTCTGAACGAACGGGGCACTCCTTGACGAGAATGCGCCCGTCAATTACACATTGCACAATGCCGCTCGCTGCGGCGACGGCCTGAGAGGAAGGGCAGAGCGCATGATCACCGAGGAAGAGAACGAAATCCTTACGCGCGTAGGTCCGGGCACGCCCTGCGGTGAACTGATGCGCCGCTACTGGCACCCGATCGCCGTCACTTCGGAGCTGGACCGCAACCCCACGAAGCGGGTGCGCCTGCTCTGCGAGGACCTGGTGCTGTACCGCGACCGCTCGGGCACCCTCGGGCTCGTCGAGCCCCAGTGTGCCCATCGCCGCGTCGACCTCTACTACGGCATCCCCGAGGCAGCGGGTATCCGCTGCCCGTACCACGGCTGGCTCTATGACGAGTCCGGTGCGTGCACCGAGCAGCCCTACGAGCAGGCCGCCGACCCGGGCAGCCGCTTCCGCGACAAGGTGCGGCTCAATGCCTATCCGGTCCAGGAGCTCGGCGGCATGATCTGGGCGTATCTTGGGCCAGATCCCGCACCGCTGCTCCCCCGGTGGGAGCCGCTGATCCGCGAGGGCTCGCTCCGCGATGTTGGCAGCACCGTAATCCCGTGCAACTGGCTGCAGATCCAGGAGAACTCACTCGATCCGGTCCATACGGAGTGGCTGCACGGCGCATTGACGAATTACGCCTATGAGCGGCAGGGGATGCCCGACCGGATTCGCGGCCGGGTCGGGCACGAGAAGGTGGGCTTCGACGTATTCGAGCACGGAATCATCAAGCGGCGCGTGACGGAAGGACTGTCGGAGGACAGCGAGGAGTGGCGGCGCGGCCACCCGATCCTCTTCCCGAACATCCTCGTGGTCGGCGCGCTCGACGCCGTGGATTTCCAGTTCCGCGTGCCGATCGACGACGAGCACACCCAGCACTACTTCTATACGGTCAATACGCCGGGCATCCCGGTCCCAACCCAGCGGCACCCGGAGCTGTTCGATGTACCGGTTCCGATGCACCACGAGCAGGGCGCTCCCCGTTGGGAGTACCTGGACACCGCCCCGGGACAGGACATCATCGCGTGGGTGACGCAGGGCGCGATTGCCAAGCGTGAGAAAGAACGGCTCGGGCTTTCCGACACCGGCGTGATCCTCTTCCGCAAGCTCCTCTCTGACAACATCGAGAAGGTGCAGCGCGGCGAGGACCCGATGAACACATTCCGGGACCCGGTCGCCAACCAGTGCGTCCGCCTGCAGACCGAATTCGACCACAGCGCCACCGGGACCGGACCGGCGCACAAATACAGCCCGCTGACGCCCGAGATTCGACGGCTCTTCGCCGAGGCGCAGGAGAAGGCAGGCGCGCGGTAGCAAGAGCCGGGGGGCAGCCTTCGTGTCGCAGCGCGGGGGCTTGTCCCGGGGTGACCTAACCCTGGGGCGCGGGACCTAACCCTCTCCCCCCGCTCGTCCTGAGCCTGTCGAAGGACCCGGCGCGGGAAGGGGGAGTCACGTTGGCACATCTCCCCTCCCCCAAATCGGGGGAGAGGACCATTCGGGTCTGCGGGGGAGAGGGCCGTTCCGGTCTTTGGGGACGGCGCCGGTCCAGTCACAGGGAAGCGGGCCAAGCAAGGGGAGGAGCAGCATGACGCAGAGCGTGGTGGCCGAGCGTGGCCAGAAGACCTTGAAGGTCGGCGTGGCCGGCCTGGGCGCGGGCGCCGTCGCGGTCGTGAAGGCGATGGAGAACGCGCCGCATATCGAGCTGGTAGCAGCGGCGGACGTGCGGCCGGAGGCGCTGAGCGCTTTCCAGGACCGATACGGCGGGCGCGCGTACAACAGCGTCGAGCAGCTCTGCCAGGACCCGGACGTGGCGGTGATCTGGGTCTCGACGCCGAACCAGTATCACGCCGAGCACACGATCATGGCGGCCAACCACGGCAAGCACATCGTGGTTGAGAAGCCGATGGCGCTCAATCTCGACGAAGCGCAGCGCATGGTAGAGGCGGCCGAGAAGAACAAAGTCAACCTGCTCTGCGGCCACACCGCTAGCATGATGGCGGCCTACCAGGCGATGCGCGATGTCGTCCGCTCCGGTGAACTGGGCAAGGTGTGCGCCATCAACGTCTGGTCGTACAGCGACTGGATGTTTCGGCCGCGCATGCCGCAGGAGGTCGACCTTGCGACTGGCGGCGGCGTGCCCTACCGCCAGGGTCCGCACCAGGTCGACACGGTCCGGATGATCGGCGGCGGCCGCGTGCGGAGCGTGCGCGCCACCACCGGCCAGTGGTTCCCGGGCCGGAAGGTGCCCGGCTACTACTCGGCGTTCATTGACTTCGAGGAGGGCCACGCGGCCACGATCGTGCACAACGGCTACGGCCACTTCTCGACCTTCGAGCTCGTCCCGTGGGCCGGGCGCTCGCGGTATGGCAGCGGGCCTGCTGCGTTGCGCAAGCAGCTCCGCGCGGCGGGCGCCGAGCTCACCGACGAGACACGCGCCAAGAATGAGCGGCGCTTCGGCGGCCGGAACGAGGCGCCGCCGGAGCTGGCGCCGGGTGAGCAGCGCGCCCAGGGCTTCCAGCCTGACCTGGGCATCGTGGTCGTGAGCTGCGAGCTCGGCGATATCCGGCAATCGCCCACGGGGCTCTGGGTCTATGACG
>JAXDLH010000488.1:0-44608 GCA_034666705.1 Chloroflexota bacterium | reverse complement strand
ACGATGCCGCTGGCGTTGCCGGCCGTCACGCAGCCGTTCTTGCTGAACGCCGCCGGCAGCTTCGCCAGCGCCTCCATCGTCGTGTCGGCGCGCGGATGCTCGTCGGTTGCGAACTCCTTTGGAGGCGCCCCCCTGGGCTGCGGGACCAGCACGGGGACGATCTCGGCCTTGAAGCGCCCCTCCTGGATCGCCGCGACGGCCTTGCGATGGCTCGAGAGCGCGAACTGGTCCTGCCGCTCGCGGCCGATCTCGTAACGCTCCGCCACGTTCTCGGCGGTCTCGCCGTTGCTGATCGGATCGTAGCGCTCCGCCAGCCGCGGGTTCACGAAGCGCCAACCGACCGTCGTGTCCTCCATCTCCACCTTGCCGCGTGGAAACGCGCCACTTGGCTTGAGCATGACGAACGGCGCCCGCGTCATGCTCTCGACGCCACCGGCGATGTAGACGTCGCCAGCACCAACGCGGACGTTCGTCGCCGCCGTGTTGACCGCCTGCAAGCCCGAGGCGCACAGACGGTTCACCGTCTGGCCAGGAATCGTTTCCGGCAACCCGGCGATCAGGAGCGCCATTCGCGCCACGTCGCGGTTGTCTTCACCGGCCTGGTTCGTGCAGCCGAAGATGACGTCGTCAATGCACTCAGGGTCGATGCCGGTGCGCTCCACGATCTCCTTGATCACGAGCGCGGCGAGGTCGTCGGCGCGCACGTCCTTCAACGCGCCAGCATACCTCCCGACCGGCGTGCGCACCGCCGCTACGATCACCGCATCGTGTAATTCGTTGTTAGCTGTAGTCAAAGAACCCCCGTCCGGCCATGCGCCCGGTGTGCCCCGCCAATACCATCTGCCTGAGGACCGGCGCTGGACGATAACGGTCGTCGCCCGTTTCGTCGTGCATACCCTTGATGATAGCGAACACCAGATCGATGCCGATCAGGTCGGCCCACTCGAGCGGGCCGTGCGGGTAATTCACCCCGAGCCGGACGGCCGCGTCGATATCCTGAGCACTCGCGATGCCGGTCATCAATGCGTAGGCTGCCTCGTTGATGATCGACGTCAGCACCCGGGCGGCCACGAGCCCCACACCGTCACCCACGCGCGCCGTCTCGCGGTCGAGCGCGCCAAACACTCGCTCCGCGACTTCGCGTGCCGCATCGCCCGTCTGCGTGGCGCCCGCCAGCTCGACGAGCTTGGTCGCGCCAAAGGGCGGGATAAACCCAAAACCACAGACCCGCTCCGGCTGCCTGCACCAAGACGCGATCTCGGTTGCGGAGACTGGCAATGCGAATGCCAGCAGGTATGCTCGGTCCGGAAGCATCTCGTCGATCTGCCGCACGACCGCACGCTTCTCAATTGCGGGACCGGTCGTTATGTCGATTCCCAGCGTCGCCTCGCGCAACGCTTCGCCAAGCCCCGCCACGGGCCGCGCCGGCCGTGCCGCCAGATCCGCGTGCCGCACGATGAATGGACGGACCTCGCCACCTGCGCCCTCGAGCGCCTTCGCCAGCTCTGTTACCAGAGGCGAGTCCCCGACCACGACGATCCGCTCGCCCCCCAGGGAGCCGCTGGGCTCAGTCATACGTATACCATCCGCGTTTCGTCTTCTGGCCGAGGTCACCGCTCTGTACCAGGCGCTGCTGGCGGTACGACGGCCGGAAACGCGGCTCGGCGTAGAACTGATCGAAGAGCGAGCGCGTCACGGCATAGTTCACATCGTTGCCGATGAGGTCCATCAGCTCGAACGGCCCCATCCGAAATCCTGCCGCCTTCATGATGCGGTCGATCTCCTGGTGCGAGGCGATGCCATCGTCGAGCACCCGCAGCGCTTCGTTGTAAAACGGCCGCACGACGCGATTTACGATGAACCCGGGCGTATCCTGGGCACGCGCGGGCGTCTTGCCGAGCTCACGTCCGATCGCGACCGCCCGCACCATCGTCTCCTCGGACGTACGCGTCCCCTGAACGATCTCGACGAGCGCCATCGCGGGCACGGGGTTGAAGAAGTGCATGCCGACCACGCGCTCGGGATGCCGGGTGGCCGACGCAATCTCCGTCACGCTGAGCGACGACGTATTGCTCGCGAGTATTGTTTCGGGACCCGTGACCTCGTCGAGCTGGCGGAACACGTCGTGCTTGACTTTGATCTCCTCGAGCACCGCCTCGATCACACAATCGACGTCGGCGAACGACGCGAAGCTAGTCGACGTCGTAATACGCGCCAGCGTCGCGTCAGCATCTGCCTGGCTGAGCCGGCCGCGCTCTACGCTGCGGCTGAGCGAGGCGCGAATGCGTGCAATACCGGCATCGAGGAGGTCCTGGCGCACGTCCCAGAGCACCACGTCCAGTCCCTGTTGGGCGCCCGTCTGGGCGATGCCGCCGCCCATCGTGCCGCTGCCGACTACTCCGAGTCGGGTCAATCTGTGCCTCCTATTTGCCGGTATACGTCGGGGTGCGCTTTTCGAGGAACGCCATCACTCCCTCGTGATAGTCCTCGCTGCGGCCTGCAACTTCTTGCTGGTACGACTCATACTCGAGGGCCGCTTCCGCGTCGATCGAAAGCGCGCGATTTATGTCGCGCTTAATCAGCCCGAGGGCCCGGGTGGCGCCATTGGCCAGCTTCTCGGCCAGCTCCATGGTGCGGGGCATCAGCTCTTCTGGCGGATACACGCGGTTCACCAGCCCGATTCGCTCTGCCGTGGCAGCATCAACCGGATCGCCGGTGAACGCGAGCTCCAACGCCCGCCCGAGACCCACGATGCGCGGCAGGAAGAACGAGCTGCCCGAGTCGAGCGCAAGACCCACGCGGGCAAACGAAAGCACGAGCGAAGCGGATGGAGCCGCCGTGCGCAGATCGCAGGCGAGCGCCAGGCCGCACCCCGCACCGGCCGCCACCCCATTGAGCGCGGCGATCACCGGCTTCTCCATCGTGCGAATCCGCAGAATCATCGGTTTGTACCGTTCACGCAGCCCCGCGCCAAGATGCGGTACCTCGCCGCGCGCGAAGATCTCGCGTCTCGCGCCGAGATCCTGGCCCGCGCAGAAAGCCCGACCGGCGCCGGTAATGACGACGGCGCCAACGTCGGCGTCGCGCTCGGCGTCGCGGAGCGCCTGGGTCAATTGCACGACCAACGCGTCGGTAAAGGCATTCAGCACGGCAGGGCGGTTGAGCGTGAGCACCGCAACCCGGTTCGAACGCTCGATGAGCAGCAGTGGTTCGTCAGCGGCCATGGTAGGTTGGCTCCCGCTTTTCCAGGAATGCGTTCATCCCCTCGTGCGCGTCCTCCGTCCCGAAGAGCACCGCAAACGCGCGGCGCTCGTAGGCCAGCCCCGCCTCGAGGGTGGTCTCGAACGCCTGGAGCACCGCCTCTTTAGCGAGTCGGGCAGTCAACGGCGGCTTCATCGCGATCTCTCTGGCCAGCGCCAACGCCTCCTCGCCCAGCACCTCAACGGGTACCACGCGATTGACCAATCCGTACCGTTCGGCGTCGTAGGCCGTGAGCACGCGACCGGTCAGCACCATTTCCATCGCCTTCGCCTTGCCTACGGCGCGCGTCAGCCGCTGCGTGCCGCCCGCACCAGGGATGAGACCAACGTTGATCTCGGGCTGGCCGAACCGCGCCGTCTCCGAAGCGACAATTAAGTCGCACGCCATTGCGAGCTCGCAGCCGCCGCCGAGGGCGAAGCCACTGACCGCCGCCACGAGGGGGATTGGGATCTTGCGCAGCCGATCCCAGAACCCCGGGCGCGGGGAACCGAGCGTTGCGGCCGCGTCTGAGGCGGCGAACTGCTTCAGGTCAGCGCCCGCAGCGAACACGCTTGGGCCGCCGGTCACGACGGCAACCCGTACCGTCCCGTCCCCTGCCAACTCCTCGAGCAACGCGACGAGCTGCTCGAGGAGCGCATTGCTCAACGCGTTCAGCGCGGATGGGCGATTCAGGGTCACGACGCCGATGGCACCCTGGCGTTCGACAAGTACTTCGCGCTCGCTCATCGCTATCCCTCATCGCTGGATGGAGCGGTTGAACGTTAGAGGTCTAGCAGCGCAGCGCGATCATCCCAGACCTGCCTCTTGGACCGGATGACGTTGACCAGCTCGACCTTGCTGCGCATATCGCCGATGAGTACCGCGCCGACCAACCGCTTGTCGAAGAAGAACAACCGCTTGTATGCCCACGACTTCGGCTCGGGGGCCTTGAAGTCTGCGTGCGAGACGCTCTCAAGTTGAATCGGAATCTCAGGGGTTGCGCCGATCACGGTCATACGCGAGTCGAACAACGTCGTCGTATAGGTTCGAACGTCGTTCACCTGGCGGCGGTCGCCAGCCATGTTGAACGCTGCGGCCTTGCCGTGGTTCGTCGCGCTGGCCCAGGTGCCCATCGTGTAGTGCGTATTCACGTCGGCGTCGTAGAACTCGGCGATGTCCCCCGCCGCGTAGACGCCTTCGGCATTGGTCTCGAGATATTCGTTGGTGATGACGCCGTACTCGATCCGTACTCGTTCGCGTGGCAGAAAATCGTGACTCAACCGCAAACCCAGGCCGCAACCCACCATGTCCGCCTCGGCGCGACGCCCAGCCTTGGTAACTACACCGGCAACCCGGCCATCCTTCGTCTCGAGGTGGTCGGCCGAGTCCTCGTAGATCATCTCCACACCGTGCTTGCGAGCAATCGTATCCACGAGCAGCCCGCCATTCTCGTCCAGAATCCGGTGCAAGAAATGCGGCCCGCGGATCAGCCAGGTTACATGGAGTCCGCGCTCGTGGAACGCCTCGGCCAGCTCGTAGGCGATGTAGCTGCCCCCAATTGACACGGCCGAGCGGGCCTCGGCGATCTCGTCGAGCAGCCGCTTCGTATCGTCGAGCGTTTGAAAGTAGCACACCCCATCGGCATCACTGCCGGGGACCGTCAGCTCGTTTGGCTTCCCGCCCGTGGCCACAAGGAGGCTATCGTAGGCCACCTCATGGCCGCGGTTCGTTGTGACAACGCGGCGGTCCAGATCCACGGCGGTGACGCGAGTTTCCGGATGGAACGCGATGTCGCGATCCGCATGGAACTCGACCGTCTTCATGAAGACCTTGGGAATTGGCGTTTTCAGTTTGAGCGCTGGCGGAAGGGCGACGCGGTTGTAAAGCGGATATGGCTCACCCGTGAAGAGCGTGATCGTACAGTCTGGATCGTTCTTCCGAAGTGTCTCGGCGGCGGTGGTCCCGGCGATGCCGTTGCCAATCACGACGTAGCGGCGCGAGTCGGGCACTCCGTCTCCTTTCCAGCGAAGGTCGCGATACTCCCCTGATGCGTGGAGTGATCGTGGGGCAACCCCGAAAGACAAAGACGCTCGACAGGAGTCGACTACGGAGTTTGCCCGCCCATTATAACGAGGGCGCGAGGCTTGGAAAAATTGCCCCCACCTCTAGGTCATGACAGAGGGCCTCCCGACTATGGGGAGGCCCTCTGGAGCCAGATTGGCTCGTGCAGCGCTTGTATTGGTTAGCCGGACGGAAACCCTGCGCCGACTGGTCTCAATCGATGCTACCGGCAGCGCTGCGCGCCACCGCTTCGAAGCGGACTTCACGGGTGCGCCCGGGTCTACGAGGCCCCACGGCTATTCCCCATGGGGCCCTATCTGTCCACCTGCCAGACTCCGAGCAGGACTCGGTACCGCATGATCGGAAATCTCCTCATCGGTCGTGTCCTCGTCGTTGCTCCCTGCGCAAGGGCTACTATGATCGTACTTCCACAAGCGTCTCGCGTCAAGAATTCGAGTCGCCGATTTCGAGTCGCCGCTACAGAGACGATGAGATGCTCGCGCATTCGAAGTCAGCGGCAAACCTCACGCCTTACGTCGCGATTCAAGGATCAGCGTAGCTGCCACTCCTGGATGTTCCAGCCGATCGAGGCATCCGGCGCCACGAGACGAGGCGCCTGCAAGCTGGCACTCTGCGCGGCTACGTCCAGGTTGTAATAGAGCGGAATGACTCCGACTTGCTCGCTCAATACGCGCGTCATTTCAACGACCTGTCGATTCAACTCGCTCCGGTCCAGGGTGCTCGAGAACGTACGGTAGATCTGGCTGTACGCGTCGTTTGACCAGCCCCCGCGGTTCGTGCCGTTCCAGAAATTGGCAGCGGATGGGATCTCACTGGTGGTCTGACCCCGATACCAGCGCTCCGGCACGCCGGTCGTACTGGTATTCGAGAGGCCGGGGAAACTGGCGCGCGCCTCACGGTCGTCGTCCTGAATCTGCGGAAAGATGTAGGAGCGGGCGTCGATGCCCGCGCGTCGCAAACCGTCGACGAGGATTGCTAGCTGCGTCTCACTATCGCCGCCGCCCGTCGCCCGCCATTCGGGGGTGAACTGCCCATCGGTTGGGCTGGCAAAGAATCCATCCGCGCCTCTGGTGAAGCCAAGCTCATTCAGCAACTGCTCGGCGCGGCGCGGATCGTATGGATATTTCGCAATTGCCTGATCGACCGCCGCATAGTGGTCCGCATTCCGCGGGACGAGCGTATCGGCGACGATTCCCTGTCCCTCGAACAGGCCATCGACGAGCCCCTGGCGGTCGGTAGCAAAGGCGAGCGCCCTCCGGGCCCGTACGTCGAGTACGGCGCGTGGGTTCGCCAGATCGGGCCGCTGCTGGATCTGCGCATACCGGACCTGGAACGGCGTGAAGTACACCGTGCCGCCGCCGCCGCGCGCCTCCCACTCCCGCTTGAGCACGACTGCCGACTGGAACCGGAGCGTGGTATCAGCCACAAGGTGCGCGCTGCCGGCGAGCAGATTTGCGACGACGGCGTTCGGATCGCTGTTAAAGAGCACTCGCACCCGGTCGAGCTTCGGTCGGCCAAATACGTAGCCGTCGAACGCGACCCCCTCGATGACAGCGCCTGGGTCCCAGCGATCGACGCGGAATGGGCCGAGGCCCACGAACGCTGTCGTCCAGTAGGAATTGTTGTCGAACGCCGAGGGATCTGCTTGCTGCAGCACCGGCTCCAGGATGTGGCGCGGCAACGGGCGGAACTCCTCCCCCAACACACCCGCGTCGGCGAAGGAACGGCTCCAATCGATGACGAGCGTCCGGTCATCGGTAGCGCGGAGCTGCTCGATGAGGCTCTGGGGCGGGTTCTTCGGACTGCCCTTCTGCAGATCCGGGTTCATGTAGACCCGGTAGGCGAACACGAAATCATCGGCCGTCAACGCCACGCCATCGTGCCAGGTGAGGTTCGGCCGCAGCCTGTAGGTCGTCTCCATGCGGCCATCGGGCTGCACCTTCCAGCTCTCGGTATTGAGCTGGGGCAGCGCCTCGGCGAGGAATGGTTGCGGCAGACCGCGGTCGTCAAATGCCGTGAGGGTGGCATTGAAGAAGCGCCGGAGCGTGCCCGTACCGGTCCCGACACCGCTGAGCGCGGCCATGTTGTCCACTTCGTTGCGGGAGATGAAAACGAGGGTCTGAGGCGGAGCGGATGAGCTCGGCGCCTCCGTCACTCCGCCAGCAGGCCGCGCTGGCGATGTGGGCGCCGCGCAGGCGCCGAGCAGCAGAGCCACGAGCAGGTATAGATTGCGACCGCGTGCCACAGTCATCGACGTTTCCCTTCCGCGATCTGGGTCGCTAACGGATATCCCCATCCGACTCGCGGCATTCCACGCCAGCGCGGGGCGCTGGTAGCGCCGCGAGCCGGCCGCTCAACTTGAAGGACCCATTGCCGGTATGAGCCATTTGATCAGTCAAGCGGCCGGCTCGCCGCCATTTGCTGCAATGCCGGATCTGCCTCCGCCCGCGATGCGTCGATGCGATACAGCTTCGCAGCATTGGCCCATAGCAGACTGCGCTGCTCGTCGGCAGTAACCCGCGACGCCCAGCGCGCCACCGTCGTATGCGTGTTCGGCCACGTCGAGGTCGCCAGTGGAAAATTTGTGGCCCACGTAATGTTCTCGATCCCGATGAAGGCCCGCGTGTCGAGGCTCGCATCCTCGTACGATGCGGTGAGATAGCACTGGCGTTGGAAGATCTCAGATGGCTTCAGCTCGTACTCCGTGAAGAGCCGGTCCTTCTCGAACTGGTGGTCCGCATACTCGAGCGTGTATGCCGCCCAGCCAATACCGCTCTCCGCGAACACGGCGCGCAGTCCCGGATGCCGCAGCAGAATGCGGGAGAGCAAGAAGTTGATGAGCACGAAGACAGTGCTGACCGGGCGGGTCAAGGCGCGCAGGGCGGCCGCCAACGCCGGGGTATAGCTCGCATGGGGCGCCAACTCGATTCGGCTGGCCGTGCCGGCATGGAAGCAGATCGGGACCTGCAGCTCTTCACAGGTCGCCCAGAATGGGTCCCACGCCGCATCGTTGAGGTGGGGAAGCTCGTGCAGATCCATGGGGATCGCGGGGAGGAGCACGCCGCGATGACCTCTGCTGACAGCCCGCCGCGCCTCCGCCACCGCAGCATCGATGCTCGATAGCGGCACGATGCACTGGGGCACGAAGCGCTCGCTGGCGGCCGCCCACTCATCGACCAACCAATCGTTGTATGCCTCGACACAGACACGCTCGAGCGCCGAGTCGCGCAGCGCCGCGAATACCTCGCCGGCCATCCCAGGCACCGTGGGGTAGAGCACAGAGACATCTACGCCATCCACATCCATCGCCTGGAGTCGCGCGGCAGGCACGTACGCGGCAGGCGGGACGTCGTCCCACCGCAATGGCTCACGGGTGCGGTCCGCCATCAGCGCCGCCGCGGACGCGGCGCTGGCAAGGGACAGCGGCTCACCGTCCAGGAACCACCGGTCGGTGCCATCCGACTGGCGCTCGAGGTGCGGCACACGTGCGACCCAGGATGAGGCCACTCGATCGAGCCAGACACGCGGATGCTCCTGGACGTGGTCGTCCATACTGATGAAGCCGTATCGGAGCTCCATTGGTCGTGCTCGCCCCCTGTGACGCTCAGTCCTTCGCGACGCCCCCGCGGCGGTTGGATTCTAGCGATCCTGGCAGTTAGACGGCCGCGAGTGTCTCCACTTGCGGACGATATTTGGCGCTCAGCTCGTTCCAGTACGCGGCGCGGCGCTTCGCCCCCTCCACGACCGCATCAGGAATGTTGACGAAGGGCGGACGCAGTGGACCAGGATTGCAATAGCCGGCATATCCTGCGGCGAGTTTCATTGCCGTCTCGCGCCAGCTCAGATTGTGCGGATCGCCGATGGCGTTCGTGGTCAGCTCGAAAATAATGTGCTTCGCCGTCTCGATATCGCCCGCTTCAATTGCGTTGCGCAGCCGCAGCAATGGCCACGGACCGTTCCACGCCTCGATGGACCAGCAGCCCGCCGCCCCCAGGGTCGCGAAGGGGTAGTACTGCCCCTGATTCACGAACACGCGCAGTCGGCCCTGGGTGATCTCCATGAGCTTCATGAACTGCAGCGCGTCGCGGTGGCTATCCTTCATGGCCACCACATTAGGACTCTCCATGATGCGCCGGAACGCGTCGACGGGGATCGTGACGTTATGCAGCGGGGGGTTATGATAGATCATGATCGCCAGACTGGGGAACATCTCGGCGACGTCGCGGTAGAACTGGACGACGTTGTCGACGGTCGAGGGGAAGTAAAACGGCACGCCGATGAGGACGCCCTCTCCACCGGCATCTTGCACCAACTGCATCTTCTGCACGACTTCGCGGCTGTTCAGTGCGGTGCACCCGATGAACAGCGGCACGCGCCGATTCGTGATCTCGATGGTCGCCCGGGTCAACATCGCGAATTCGTCCCACAGCAGCGTGTGGAACTCGCCATAGCTGCCGGTCGTCGCGATGACATTGATGCCGTCGCGGATGATGCGGTCCACGCCGCTCTGCAGATTGTCGACGTCGATCGTGGATTTCGCGCGGATATCCGCGGCGTCCTCAGTGGCGAACGCCGGCATCATCGCCATTACACCGCTCAGGTCCTGGGCAGTAATCATGGAATCCTCCTCCACACGGCTCTCACAGCTTGTATACCCGCATCGCGTTCTCAAACAGCATTTTCGTGCGCTCGTCGGCTGGCACATTGTGGAGCGCGCGCTCGACGTATTCGCGTGAATGGGGAAAGTTCGAGGCCGTGTGCGGGTAGTCCGACTCCCACATGATGTTGTCGATCCCGATCCAGTGCCGCAGCGGGACGTTGGCGACCTCGAAGAAAAAGTTGACGTAGATCTGCCGCCGAAACACGTCGCTCGGCCGAGTCAACAGACCCTCCGTCCACAGGTGGCGGCGCTCCCACTCGTAGTCACATCCCTCCAGGACGTAGGGCACCCAGCCGATCCCCGTTTCGGCGGAAACCCACTTGAGGCGCGGAAAGCGGTCGGCGAGTCCCGAGAAGATTAGATTCGGAAAGAACTGGGCGGGGAAGGAGCACGTCGGCACGGTCATCGTCGTGTGGTACGCTGGCGCGCTGTATCCGCTCCAACGAGGAAAATTCATGCTCCCGGCCAGACCGCCGGACTCGTGCAGATGGATTGGCAGCTCCAGCTCCTGGCACGCGTCCCATAGCGGGTACCAGTATGGATCGTTGATGTGCGGCACGCCCTTGACCGCCGAGCTCGGATCGGCCTGGATCTCGATCCCCCGATGACCGAGCTCGGCAACCCGCTCGACCTCGGCGACGGTCGCTGCGACGTCTCCGAGGTATGGAATCACGCCGAGCGGGATGTACCGCTCGCTCGCCTGCCGCCACTCCGCGAGGGCGTCGTTGTAGGCCTGAACACAGGCGAGCTCGAACGCCGCATCCTTGAACTGGTAGAAGGCGGACCGAGCAGGATCGTTGGCGAAGAGGACCTCCGCGTCAACCCCGTCGGCATCCAGCGCCTCCATGCGTTCGAGCGGGTCGAATGCGCGACGCGGGACCTCCTCCCACCGTTGCGGATAGCGGTGCGCGGCCGGGTCGTCCATCGCGGCAGGGCAGTTGACGACGCCGCGGCCTACACTGAACAGCTTACCGTCTACGCGCCAGGCGTCCACCCGCGCCCCATTGTGCGTCGTCTCCACGACCTGCGGGATGCGGTCACCCCACCGGTCCGCGGACATGCGCCGAGTGTAGGCATCCCGATCGATCACGACGTGTGAGTCGGCGCTGATCAGCCCGTACTTGATCTCCACGCTCTCGCCTCCGGGCGTGATGCCCACAGCGCCCGGCGGCCATTGTACGCCGGCTTCTGGAGAATGCAAGCGATCTTTCGGCAAACCGGCGCGTCTATCACCGCCATGACCACTCGTGCACATTCCAGGTCACGTCGCTCCCAGGTGCCGCTACCGCGGGGCCGACGAGGTCGGCCACGAAAGCTGACGTCGAGGGTGAGAAGTAGAGCGAGATCGTGGGCAGTTGGTCGGTGAGCATGCGCACCATTGTGGCGATCTGCTGGGTCCGTTGCGTGCGATCCAGGGTGCGGCTGAATTCGTCGAAAAGGCGATCGTACGCGTCTGTCGACCAGCCAGAGCGATTCCGTCCGACCCAGCGGTTCTCGGGCGTCGAGATCTGGCTCGTGGTGAAACTGGAAAGCTCCGACTCACCCACGAACCGGCCGCCGACGTAGGCGGTGGGGAACGCCCCGCGCGCCTCGCCAGTGCGAGCCTGCGCCGGCGGCACGGGCAGCTCCTCGACCTCGAATCCGGCGCGCCGCCAGAGGCCGGCGATGCCCTCCATCTCGGTGATGCTCTCCGCATCGCCATTGGAACGCAGCTCGAAGCCGACCGACCCGGTCGCGTCAGCAAACGTGCCGCCCGGTCCCCGGCGGAAGCCCGCCTCACCCATGAGCTGCTCCGCGCGGACCGGATCGTAGGCGTATTTCGTCGCGGCAGCGTCGAGCGCCGCGAAGGAGCCGATGTCTCGCGAGAACATCGTGTCGGTGAGAATGACTCCGTCCTGGAAAATCGTCTCGTTGAGCTCCTGCCGGTCCAGCGCATAGGCGAGGGCACGCCGCACGCGGAGGTCGAGCAGCGCCCGCGGCCGCACGTAGTCTGGCCGCTGCTGGAGATCGATCTGCCGCCAGATGCTGGGCAGCGTCAGCACCGTCCCGCCCCCGCTCGCTGCCCAGCGCTGGCGCAGAATGAGGCCGCGCTGATAGCCGACGGCATCGCCGATCGCCGCGTGTGCGTCGCCGGCCAGCATCGTGGTGAGCGCCGCATTCGGGTCTTCGACGAACAGCGCTTTGACGCGGCTGACTCGCGGCTTGCCGAGGGCATGGTCGGCGAAGGCGGTAGCCTCGAGGAATGCGCCCGGTTGCCAGCTTTGCAGCCGGTAGGGCCCGGCGCCGAGGTAATCCGTAGTCCAGAACGGCTGACGGGCGAAGACGTCGGCGTCGTCGGTATAGAGCGGCTCGAGAATGTGGCGGGGCAGCGGCTGAAAACCGTTCGCGTCGATGCCCGCGGCGCCAGCATAGAGCGCACGCCAACGAATCACGACGGTGCGCTCGTCGGGTGCCTGTACGGCCTCGATCTGATTGATCGGCGGCAGTCCAGCCTGGTTGGAGCTTGGCGCCGAGTACACCTTGAACCCGAATACGAAGTCATCCGCCGTCAAAGGCGCGCCGTCGTGCCACGTCAGGCCAGCGCGCAGCCGATACCGCGTCTCCATCCCTCCGTCAGGCAGCAGCTCCCAGCTCGCGGTATTCAGTTCTGGCAGCGACTCCGCCAGGTAGGGGCGAGGCACCTCTTGCGCATCTACCAGGGCAAGGCCCGCATTGAACAGGCGGCGCGCGCTGACCAGCGTGAAGCCCGAGACGGGTGCAATCTCCTTGGCGGCAAGGGTGCGGGGCTCACCACGGAAGATGATCACCAGCTCGCGGTCCGGCGCCGTCAGCGCTGGCGTCCCCGGCTCGTTGCTGGCTGGAGGGCGCGTCGGGCTGGTGCTACAGGCAACTACGAGGATCGTCAGGGCAATCAATGCCAGATGAGAACCACGAGGCATCATCGATTCGCACCCGCGGTCGACCGAGGGACGCACAGCTCCAGAAAGTTTCCACACGGGTCCTTGAGATAGACCGATCGCGCTGCTGGACAAGCCTCGGGTTGCGCAATCGGTCCTTCGAACGGGATTCCTCGCGTCTCGAAACGGTGCATCGCATCCTCGATCTGCTCGTCAGTTACCGCAATGGCAACGCGCGGTATCCCCCGGTGCAGGTCGGCTGGGGGCTCCTGCACGTCGTCATCCGTAAGGTACAGAATCAAGTGAGTTCGCCCGACCACCACACGCGTGTAGTGCAGTGTCCGGCCGACCAGGTCTTCACCGTCGCGTCGCGCGAGCAGCCGGGCGAGCTGCCGACCACGCCGCAGGTCCATCGTGGTCCAGGGATAGCGACTGATCACGTAGTAGCCGCCGAGCATTGGGCCCAGCACGTCTTGATAGAACTCCTCGGCGAGGGCGAGGTCGCTCACGGGAATCGCGCGCCGGTCGGCGCGCGATGGACCCATGAAGGAGGACGCGGTGCTGTCCGTGCCCCCGACGCGACTCGCGCCGGTCGAGGATGCGTCCATTCCCCCGGTGGAGACCGCCCTCCAGGCACCTGACGCGTCGAGTCGCACCATCGGCTCGTCGGCGGCCTCGTCCGTCCGTTCGACCAGGCAATCCGTATCCACGACAACTCGGTCGTCCGCGATCTCCACCGGATACGCCAGCAGCGGCGGAATGCCCACCGCACCGCCGTAGCAGCGGAGCAGGCGGCCGGTGCGCGCGTAGCGACAACTGTGCACTGGGCACAGGAAGCGGTGGTGCTGACGCTGGTAGGAGAGCGTGAAATGCTGGTGAGTGCACACCTCAGAGAGGACGAGGAAGCCAGCCGGCAGCCGGATAACGTAAAAGTGACCGTCCGGAAATCTCGTGACCGATCCGATGGCGAAGGCATCGACCTGCCCAACGTCCATTTTGCCGCGGCCCGCCGGCGCTATCTCGAACGCCTGCGGCTCGAACGCGCGCATCTCCAGCACGTGGCCATCGGGATCGCGCACGTGCGATTTCAGCTCGCCTTGCGGCCGCAGCTCGCCGGGAAGCGCGTCCTCCAGCCAATAGCCCATCGCTCGACAGCGCTCCTGGGCGGCTCGCCAGGCCGGCGGGTCCATCCGGAGGTGCGTGTAGACGCCCGGCGGGTCCGACGCCACCTCGGAGACTTCGGCGAGCACTATGTAGCCATCCGCGCTGCCTAGCGTGCTCGTCGGCGGCTCACCTGGCCAGAGGTCGCGCCCGGCGGGCGTGAGGCCAAGGCCATCCCGGTAGAACGCCTCGGCGCGGGCGAGGTCACGCACGGGGTAGAAGAGGTGGTGTATGTCGGCGAATCGAGCCATCGCGTTACCCTCGCCACTCCCATTCGTGGATGTTCCAGCTCACCTCACTGTTCGGCGAGAGCGGCTGCGGGCCGCTCAACGCGGCGACGTGGGCGATGAGGCGCGGCTGGAAGTAGAGCGAGATCGTGGGCAGCTCCTCCGACACGAGGCGAGCCTGCGCGGTCATCTGCCGATTCCGCTCGTCTCGGTCCAGGCTGCCATTGAAGACGTCGAACGCGCGGTCGTACCCGAGCTCGCCCAGCCGCTGCGGTTACCGCCGACCCAGCGATTCTCCGGCATGCCGATGCGCGTCGAAGTGAAACCCGAGAGGGCATCCTCTCCCACGAAGCCTCCTCCGACGTAGAGCCCGGGGAAGGAGCCGCGAACCTCACCCGACCTTGCGAGCTCCGGTGGAACCGGAACCTCCTGGACGTCGAACCCGGCCTGCCGCCAGCCAGCCGCCAGCACGCTCATCTCGGAGAGGCTTTCGCTATCGGCATTGGTCTTGAGCTCCACGGCGAAACGCCCGGCCGTTCCGGTGAAGACGCCATCGGCGCCACGGCGATATCCGGCGTCAGTCATGAGCTGGTCGGTGCGGCGCCGATCGAACGGGTACTTGGCGAGGGCCTGATCCACGCCCGGGTAGAAGTCCACTTGAGGCGGAATGAACGAGTCGGCCAGCAGTGCTTCCCCTTCGTAGAGCGAATCGATAAGTCCTTGTCGATCGACGGCGTGGGCGAAGGCCCGGCGGACATTCACGTCGAGCAGCGCGCGCGGACCCACGTAGTCGGGACGAAGCTGCACGTCGACTCGCCTCCATCCATCCGGAATGGAGATGATGACGCCGCGGCCGTCGGCGACCCACTGGCGACGCAATACTGCACCTTGCTGGAAGCCCAGCGCCCCATCCACGGCCATGTGCGCATCACCGGCGAGCAGCGTCGCCATCGCGCTGTTCGGGTCGCCGGAGATCTGAATGCGCAACCGGCCGATCTTTGGCGCGCCGAGTGCGTGGCCAGGAAACGCACGCGCCTCGATGAAGGCGCCTGGCTCCCACCGCTCGAGCATGTACGGACCGGCCGCGATGTAGGCCGTGGACCAGAACGGCTCGTGCACGAACGCCTCAGGCGCATCGGCGCGGAATGCTGCGTCGAGCAGGTGCCGCGGGAGCGGCGGAAAATCCTCAGAATCGATACGCGCCGCATTCGCGAACGGCTCGTTCCAGCGGATAACCAGGGTACGCTCGTCAATCGCCACGACGTCGTCGATCTGTTTCAGCGGCGGCAACGCGGCGTGGCCGAACTGGGGTTGGCTGTATATCCGGTAGGCGAAGGCGAAATCGTCCGCCGTGAGAGGTGCGCCGTCGTGCCAGGTGAGATTCGCCCGCAGGTGATAGCGGGTTTCCATGCGGCCGTCGGGGAAGACCTGCCAATCGTTTGTCCCGAGCTGCGGCAGGGCGTCGACGAGGTACGGATGCGCGGCATCGCCGGCGTCGATCAAGGCGAGGCCGGCGTTGAACACCCGCGGGGTTGTCGTGAGCCGCAGGCCGGTCGTCTTCAACGGCACCTTGTCGGCGAGCGTCTCGGGTTGGCCGTGCGCGATGAGCACCAGCGTGCGATCGGCACGTGGTGCCGCCTCATTGCTCCGGCTTCCTGCCTGATCCACCGCGGGCTCGCTGCGGGCGCAGCTGACAACCACGAAAAGTGCGACGATAAGCAGGTACTTTGCCTTCACCCACCGGCTCACGCTATGCCAACGTGGCGACGACGCGCGGCGTTGTCGGCTTCTCTGATGGATGAACCAACTGCACGTCTCTCTCCGCTTCGCGCGCCGGCACTTCGCTTTTGGTGCCCCCGAGATTACATCTCGGGCCAAATCATGTCAAACCGCGATTCTGAGAGGAGCTCCGCGTCAGTTGCTTCGCTGCCACTCACCCGTAATGGTCAGCTGCCGCCCCCAGCGCCAGCCACCTCCCTGCGGCTTCCCTTGCCGAGATCCTCGAGCGGCGCGCCGCTGGTGATCTGGGCGAGCGCATCACGGTACGTCTTGAGCATCGCGCGCTCACGCTCGAGCTGGCGCGTAACCTCGGTGACCGGCTTGCTTGCTTCCTCAGTGTCAGTCTCCGCGGCCATCGTCTCGGTTCCGCCGGCGCCATAAGTGTTGCGATAGATCAAAGTCCGGAGGATGAGCTGGTCCAGCCGTTGCATGAGGGAATGCAGCTCATTGGTGAGCTCGCCAACCCGCTGTTCCTGCTCCTGGATAAGTCCCTCCAGGCCGCGTCGCATTCGTTCTTTGTCTTCGGCCAGGACATCCATATAGGTCGCCATTGCTCAGGCCCCTCCAGCTTTGTCGTTCAGCGCGCGCAGCAGGCGGATGATCTCGTCCAGCCGCTCAACGATCGTGTCCATAGCCACCAGCGGCCCGACCTCGGGATCGGCCTCCGGGGCAACCTCTGGGTTGAGGGACTGTACCGACGTGGCTCCGGTCGGGGTGGGCACATAGGCATCATAGAACCCGCCGTGGTCCCAGACCGTGACGAGACCGAGGCGCTGCAGGACGCTCAACGCCTGTAGCTGGGCGAAGCGAGCCGGATGTTCTTGAAACTCAGCGAAGCTCGCTTCCGTGTAGCCGGAGCGCCGCGCAATCTCCCACTCATTCAGCGCCCGGAGCCGTTCCTTTACGCCCTCTCGCGCGGCATAGCCCTCAACAAGCGTCACGAGCACCTGCGCCTGCAGCTCGGTCAGTCCTTCTACCATGGCGATGCTACCGCCGATAGCTCAGTACGGCGACGGTTGGCTCCCCCGGCAGAGAGCTGCGAGTTATGTTCAGTTTCGCTTGCGGTTCCGCCTGCGCGATGCCCATCTCGTGCAGGAAGCGGTCGAGCGGATCCAACTCGGCCGTGGACTGCTCGGTGCCATAGTGCATCGGCACAACGAGCTTTGGCTCGACCTGACTGATCACCTCGACCGCCTGGCTCGCACCGATGGTGCAGTGCCCTCCAACGGGCACGAGCAACACGTCAATGTCTTTCATCATCTCGATCTGCTCGGTGTTGAGCAACGCCGCGAGGTCACCCAGATGGCAGATCGTCATGTCATCCACAGTGATGCGGTAGGCCGTGTTGCGCGTCATGCCGTCAGGCGCGTGGGGCGGCGACGTCCGCATCCCGGTGATGTACACCCCGTGGACCTCGTACTCCCCGGGGCCATCGATCACCCTTGGCGTCCCATCGACACCTTCGGTCGTACTGTGGTTAGGGTGCGCATTGGAGACGGTGACCACGTCAGCGGCGACCCGACCGAGTGCGTACCCCGACGCCTTGTCAAACGGGTCCGTGAGGACTGTGGCGTCGCGCCCTCGGATCCGAAAACACGATTGGCCAAGCCAGAACAGCTCCATACGGCTCCTCTCGTTACCTCACCGGATTGTACCAGTGCCCGTGAGACATGCTATTGGGACGGGTGCTGACGCGCCAGGGAAGGATCGCCGCTCGGGACCAGGCATTGATTCATGGCGGCGTCGTACCCGAGGAGACCGCGGTTATCCGTCCTTGCTTTGCCAAGGGCCGGGGCCGCTCGGCCGCCAGAAGGCGAGCCGGCCCCGGCTCGGGCTCGTCTCTTTCCGGCCGTCGGACAGCGGACGGATGAGGATCTGCCGCACAGTCGGCACGGAGCCGTTCTCGAGCTCCTTTGCCCTGGATGCCGCCAGCACGATCTCATCGCCGGCGGGGGAGAAGAGCGTTGCCGACTGGGCATACTGGTCAAAGTGGCCGAGCAGCAAAAAGAGATCGCGGCTGGGACGCAGCCACCCGAGCTCGCTCGCCGGCCCGCCCTCCGTATCCGCGATCCGCAGCCGCACGGCACGGCTGTCGGACTCGCCGGACAGCCACACGATGCGCTTGCCATCAGGGCACCAGAAAAACGCGATGAGGGGCTCGTCCGTAAGCTGCTGAATAGAGCCGTCAGCCGGACGGTAGAGACGAATCCCGCTGGCGAGTGCGTTCCCCTGGCGCCCTCCGGAGGCAAAGGCGAGCTTGTCCCCCTCGCTATTCCAGAGGAATGCCGGCGCGTTGCCGGTCTCGGCGATCGTCTCGGCTTCAGCGTCCGGACTGGTCTGGACCGCGATCTCCACGCCGACCGGCCGCTCCACCGCGACCACTGCGCCATGGAGCGCCGTTGACCACGAAGGAGCGCGAAAGCCAGCAGCCGGCTGCGCCTCGAGCAGTCGTTGTTGTGGCTGGTCGCCGTCGAGCGTGACCCACAATAAGCGGGGGCGCGGCGCATTGAGCGTTTGCACGCCGACGTTGGCAATAAGGCCGCTCGAATCGGGCAACCAGGCGAAGTAGAGCGGCGCGCCCTGGGCCGCAGCGATCGGCGGCGCATTGCCCGTGGGGTCCAGCACCAGCAGCTCAAGGTCGGTCCCGTCCTGGACGAGAACCGCCAACCGCGATCCATTCGGGGACCAGCACATGTAGATCGGCGCTCGTCCCGCCTCGAGCCGCAATGAGACCCGTTCGGAGCTCTCCGCCTCGGCGACGACCACCGCGGTGCGCCGAATCTCGTCGCGGGCCACGGCATACTCGAAGTACGCGAGTCGACTGCCGTTCTGCTCCCACGTCGGCCAGTTACAGACGATCTGCTCGCCGGGGCCTGGCGCCGTCCAGCCAACTGGCCAGCGCCGATCGCTATCGAGATCGTCGAGCCAGATCTCGCCGTCCTCGGCGACGTACGAAAGCTGCCGCATGCGCGCTCACCATCCTCCCGCGCCCGTTAGCCGGCCAGCCGGTTATCCAGTCATCAAGCCAGTCGCCACCAGTCAGTCGCCATAGAGGCCGGTCATCATGCGGACCGGTCATCACGCGGGCCTGTCGTCAATGGAAGCGCGGCGCCGCCAGTTCGGTCCGGCCCCCGAAAGCGCCGTGCAGCGCCTCCGGAATTTCGACCGATCCATTCTCATGCTGATAATTTTCCAGCAGGGCGGCGATCGTTCGGCCGACGGCCAACCCCGATCCGTTCAGGGTATGGACGAGCTCGGCGTGGGCGCCGGCAGTCCGCCGGAACTTGATGTCAGCCCGCCGCGCCTGAAAGTCGCCGCAGGTGGAGCAGGAGGAGATCTCGACGTAGCGATCGAGCCCCGGCATCCAAACCTCGAGGTCGTAGGTCTTGCGGGACGTAAACCCCATGTCGCCCGTACACAGCAACATCACGCGGTACGGCAGCTCCAGCGCTTGCAGGATCGACTCCGCGTCGCGGACCATCGACTCGAGCTCATCCAATGCCTGCTCTGGCTCAGCGAACTTCACCATCTCCACCTTGTGGAACTGATGGCGGCGGATGAGCCCCCGCGTATCCCTCCCGGCCGCGCCGGCCTCGCGCCGGAAGCACGCGCTGTACGCGACGTATTTGATCGGCAGCACGTCCGGAGGCAAGATTTCGCCGCGGTGCAGGTTGGTCACCGGGACTTCGGCCGTTGGAATCAAGTACAGTTCGTCGCTCTCGATCTGGTACGCGTCGTCGCCAAACTTTGGCAGTTGGCCGGTGCCGACCATGACCTCCGGTTTGACGAGATAAGGAGGCGAGACTTCGGTGTAGCCGTGCTCGCCGAGATGGATTTCGAGCATCAGGTTGGCGAGTGCGCGGGAGAGCGTCGCCCCGTCGCCAATGAGCGCCTCGAAGCGCGAGCCTGCGAGGTTCGCACCACGCTCGAAGTCGACGATGCCGAGGGCTTCACCCAGCTCCCAGTGCGGCTTGGGCGTGAAATCGAACTGCCGCTTCGTGCCCCAGCGGCGCACCTCGAGGTTGTCGCTCTCATTGGCGCCTACCACGACTGACGGATCAGGCACGTTGGGCATTTGCAGCAGCAAGGCGTCCAGCTCGCCCTCGATCTCCTTGACCTGTGGCTCCAGCTCTGAGATGCGCGCCGACATGCCGCGGGTCTGGTCGATGAGCGATTGCCGGGTAGCGGGATCCGCCTTGCCGATCTGCGAGCTGAGCTGATTCCGCTGGGCTTGCAGCGCCTCGCGCTCCTGCAGCAGCTCGCGGCGCAGACTATCGAGCTCGAGAATCCGATCCAACGGCGTCTCGGTGTGGCGATTTGCCATCGCTTGGCGCAGCTCGGCCTCATGCTCACGGATGTACTGCAGGCTCAGCACGTTCAGTCGCTCCTGGAACGAAGTTGCGGGAACAGGATAACTTCCCGCATCGACGGCTGATTGGCCAGGATCATTACCAGGCGGTCGATCCCTATTCCGAGCCCGCCGGTCGGCGGCATCCCATGCTCGATCGCCTGGAGAAAGTCTTCATCCAGCGGCTGCGCCTCCTCATCACCGGCGGCGCGCAACGCGGCTTGTTCCTCGAAGCGCCGGCGCTGGTCCACGGGATCATTCAGCTCGCTGTACGCGTTCCCAAGCTCCATGCCGCCGATATAGGGCTCGAAACGATAGACGGCATTCGGCCGGTCGTGCCGGCGCTTGGCCAGGGGCGTCGTCTCGACTGGATGGTCCATGACAAAGATGGGTGCGATCAGCTTTGGCTCGACGAACTCCGTCATCAGTTCGTCGATGATCTTCGCGCGGTCCCATTGCCGCTCGACCTTCATCCCGGTCGCCTCGGCAGCCCGGCGCAGGTCGGCATCGTCCACGTGTGCCTCGTAGTCAACGCCGGTGTGCTCGAGGATCAACTCGCGCAGCGTCCGACGCGGCCAGGGTGGCGCGACGTCGATCGGCTGATCCTGCCAGGTGAGCTGGGTCGTGCCGAGTACCTCCCGCGCCACAGTCGCCACCATCTGCTCGACCAGCTCCATCATGTCCTCGTAGTCCGCATACGCCTGGTACAGCTCCATCATGGTGAACTCAGGGTTGTGCTTGTGGTCCAGCCCCTCATTGCGAAACGTCCGGCCGATCTCGTAGACGCGCTCGAGACCCCCGACGATGCACCGCTTCAAATACAACTCAAGCGCGATGCGCAGAAACATCTCCTGGTCGAGGGCGTTCGAGCGCGTCACAAACGGTCGCGCCGTCGCCCCCGCAGCCACCTCTTGCAGGACGGGCGTTTCCACTTCGATGAACTCGCGCTCGTCGAGGAAGCGGCGGATCGCTTGCACGACGCGGCTGCGCGTAATAATTGTCTGGCGCACCTCGTCGTTCACGATCAGGTCCAGGTAGCGCTGGCGGTGGCGCTTCTCGACGTCCGTGAGGCCGTGCCACTTCTCGGGTAGCGGGCGGATCGCCTTGGCGAGGAACGTGAGCTGCTTCGCCTCAATGGTGACCTCGCCGGTGCGCGTGCGAAAGACTGGGCCCTCGACGCCGATGAAGTCGCCCGCGTGCAGGTGCCCATACAGAACCCAGCCGTCCTCGCCGAGCGTCTCACGACCGAAATGCACCTGGATACGGCCACCACCGTCGAGAAGGTGCGCGAAGCCGGCCTTGCCCATCCGCCGGATCGCGCCGACGATGCGACCTGCCACGCGAACCGTCTGCCCCTCGAGCTCATCGGCGCGTGCGACGACCTCTCTGGAATAATGGGTACGCGCGTAACGCGTGGGGAACGGATCGACCCCCAACTCACGGATCGCGTCGAGGCTCGCCAGCCGCGCGCGGATCTGATCGTCCGGCTCGTACGTCTCGGTCAACCATTCGCCTCGGTCGTTGGAATCTCGACGCGCTCGATCGTCACATTGAAGCTGCCACCGGGTGCCGGGATCACCACGCGCTCACCGATCCGGCGACCGAGCAGCGCCCGGCCGATCGGCGACTCACTCGAGACGCGGCCCTCACGCGGATTCGCATCGCGCGCCGCCACGATGACGTAGCGTTCTTCATCACCATTGGCGGTGCGGACGATGACCAGCGACCCAATCCGCACGTAGTCGGGATGCACCTGAAGCTCCACCGCGCATCGGGGTAACCGGCCGATCATAAAGAACGGCCGCACAGAGCGTCCACCGAGCGAAGTTGAAGGCATCCTTTCGGGCATGGCAGAATCCCCGACGAGCTCACGCGACACCCAGTCTGCGGAGAGGTAATGCGCCAGAGTACATTCACTGTCACCGACATGAACAAGATCGTCTCGCTCAGCAAGCGGCGAGGCTTTGTCTTCCCATCGAGCGAGATCTACGGTGGCTTCGCCAACGCGTGGGACTACGGACCGCTTGGCGTGCTCCTGAAGGACAACGTCAAGGCGGCGTGGACGCGGGCCATGGTGCAGGAGCGCGACGACATCGTGCCGCTCGACTCCTCGATCATCCTCAATCCCAAAGTCTGGGAAGCGTCGGGCCACGTCTCCAACTTCACCGACCCGCTCGTCGAGTGCAAAGTCTGTCATCGCCGCTGGCGGGCGGACCACCTCGCCGATGGGCGCTGCCCGGAGGACAAGGGCGAAGTAAGCGAGCCGCGTAAGTTCAACCTGATGTTCAAGACGTTTGTTGGCCCGGTAGAAGAGGAGAGCGCCGTCGCCTATCTGCGACCTGAAACGGCGCAGGGGATCTTCATCAACTTCAAGCAGGTGCTCTCGGCGATGCGCCTCAAGCCCCCGTTCGGCATGGCCCAGATCGGCAAATCCTTCCGCAACGAGATCACGCCGGGCAACTTCGTCTTCCGGACGCGGGAGTTCGAGCAGATGGAGATGGAGTTCTTCGTCATGCCGGGCACGGCGGCGGAATGGCTCCAGTTCTGGGTGAAGGAGCGCAAGGGATGGTACGAGCGCTTCGGCATCCGCAGCAGCAACCTGCGGCTGCGGCAACACACGCTGGAGGAGCGCGCCCACTACGCGCGCGACGTGTACGACGTCGAGTATCTCTTTCCGTTCGACTGGGGCGAGTTGGAGGGCATCGCGGATCGCGGCTCCTTCGACCTCGGCGAGCACGAGAAGTTCAGCGGCGAAGAGCTGCGCTACTACGACGAGGCAACGAAGACGCACGTGTTGTGTGAGGTCATCGAGCCAGCCGCGGGCCTCAGCCGCACCGCGCTCACGTTCCTCATCGATGCGTACGACGAAGAGCCTGACGGCGACGAGACGCGCGTCGTGTTGCGGTTCCACCCGTTCATTGCGCCGTACAAAGCGGCAGTGCTGCCCCTGCAGCGCAAGCCAGAATTGTTAACAGTCGCACAACAGATCCGTGGAACGCTCCGGACCCGGTTCATGACAGCGTATGATGAAACTGCATCCATAGGCCGGAGGTATCGGCGCCAGGACGAGATAGGCACGCCCTACTGCATCACCCCGGACTTCCAGTCGCTCGAGGACGGCACGGTGACCGTCCGCGACCGTGATGACATGACGCAGGAGCGAATCGCGATTGCGGACCTCGTCAACTGGCTGGACGAGCGGATTAGCCCCTGAGTGAGTCTCGGCGTCCCTGCCAATGGCGGCAGGGGTGTGAAAGACACAGCCGAGCGTGGGTTCAATACAGACCGTTCTGCATTTGCAAAGGAGCAAGCAGATGACTGCAGAGGCGACTACGGAAGTTGCAATCGGCGCGCCCCCGACTACCGAAAAATGGGTATACCTCTTCGATGAGGGCTCGGCCTCGATGCGCTCCCTCCTCGGGGGTAAAGGCGCGGGGTGCGCAGAGATGACGCGCGCCGGACTTCCGGTGCCGCCAGGCTTCACGATCACGACCGAGGCGTGCAATGCCTTCTATTCCAGCGGCAAGCGCTTTCCCGACGGCATGTGGGAGCAGGCGCTTGCGGCGCTGAAGGTCATCGAGCAGAAGACCGGCAAGAAGCTGGGTGACGCCTCGAACCCACTGCTCGTCTCGGTCCGCTCCGGCGCGGCATTCTCGATGCCTGGCATGATGGACACGGTGCTCAACCTCGGGCTCAACGACGACACCGTCGTCGGCCTCGCGAACCTGACGCAGAATCCGCGCTTCGCGCAGGACGCGTATCGAAGGTTCATTCAAATGTACGGCCGCATCGTCATGGACATCAGCGGCGACGCGTTCGAAGCCAAGCTCACCGAGGCGAAGCAGCGCCACGGCACCCAGTCGGATACCGACCTGGACGTCGACGCGTTGCAAGAGGTGGTGGCCGAGTTCAAAGAGGTGGTGCGCCGAGAAACCGGTGGCAATTTCCCGACGGACCCCATGGACCAGTTGCGCCTGGCAATCTCTGCGGTCTTCAGCTCCTGGATGGGCGACCGCGCCGTCGTCTATCGCGACGCAAACAAGATCCCGCACAACCTCGGGACCGCGGTCAACGTGCAGACGATGGTGTTCGGCAACATGGGCAATGACTCCGGCACCGGTGTCGCCTTCACCCGCAACCCGGCCACCGGTGAGCGCACCCTGTATGGCGACTTCCTGATCAACGCCCAGGGCGAAGACGTGGTCGCGGGGATCCGAACGCCAATGCCGATCTCCTCGATGCCTGAGGTGCTGCCCCAGGTCTACAACCAGTTCGTGGGGATCACCCAACGCCTGGAATCCCACTACCGTGACGTGCAGGACGTCGAGTTCACCGTGGAGCGCGGTCGCCTCTTCATGCTGCAGACGCGCACCGCGCAACGCACCGCCGCGGCGGCCGTAAAGGTCGCCGTCGACATGGTGCAGGAGGGCGTGATCACGCGCGACGAGGCACTCCAGCGCATCCAGCCGGACCACGTCGTCCAGCTATTGCTGCCGCGCTTCGATCCCGCCGCCAAACAACGCGCAATCCAGGAGGGCCGACTGCTCACGATTGGCATCTCGGCCTCCCCTGGCGCCGCCTATGGTCAGGCGGTGCTCGATGCGGATCGCGCCGACGAGCTGGGTAACGCAGGCGAGAAAGTCATCCTGGTTCGACCCGAGACCTCACCGGACGACGTGCACGGCATGATTCCGGCACAAGGCGTGCTCACCTCGCGTGGCGGCAAGACGAGCCACGCCGCGGTCGTGGCCCGAGGCATGGGCAAGCCCGCAGTGGTCGGCGCCGAGTCGGTGATCGTTGACCTGAAGGAGCGTGTATTCCGAGTAGGTGGCCAGACGGTGCGCGAGGGCGACTGGATCTCGATCGACGGCGCCACCGGCGAAGTGTTTCTCGGCGAGATCGCGAGTATTCAGCCGACGATCGAGGACCAACGTGAGCTCACGGAAATTCTCTCGTGGGCCGACGAGCGGCGCCGCTTGCAGATCTGGGCCAACGCCGATTACCCGCGGGATGCGCAGCGGGCCCGCGATTTCGGCGCGCAGGGCGTCGGCCTCTGCCGCACCGAGCATATGTTCATGGAGCAGGATCGCCTGCCGATCGTGCAGCAAATGATCCTCGCCGCGCCCGAGGCGTCGCGCCTGAGCCGAGAGGCAACCCGGCTGCGCGAGGAGCTTGCCGACGTTCCTGAATCCCGCAAATCCGAGATGAACCGGCGGCTGGCGCAAGTCGAAGCCGAGCTCGCGCCTGCACAGGCGCAATTCGAGGGGGCGCTCGAGCAACTACTCCCGATCCAACGCGACGACTTCAGCGGCATCCTCCGCGCGATGGAAGGGTTGCCGGTCGTAATCCGGCTGCTGGACCCGCCGCTCCACGAGTTCCTCCCGGACCACGAGGAGCTCCTGCTCGAGGTGAACGAGCTGCGCAGGACGCATGCAGGCTCGGATGAGCTCGCCAAGAAAGAGGAGCTGCTCCAGGCGGTGGAGGCGCTGCGCGAGGCGAACCCGATGCTGGGGCTTCGCGGCTGTCGCCTCGGGCTCATGTTCCCGGGGATCAACGAGATGCAGGTACGAGCGATCCTCGAGGCTGCGTGCGAGCTGAAGAAAGACGGGATCGACGCGCGCCCTGAGATCATGATCCCCCTGGTCGGCCACGTGAACGAGTTGGAGCGCGTGCGGACGCAGCTCGAACAGGTTGCCAAGCAAGTCATGGCCGAGCAGGGCATCGACGTTCACTATAAGTTCGGCACGATGATTGAGGTGCCGCGCGCCGCGCTCACCGCCGACGAGATCGCGCGGGCCGCCGAGTTCTTCAGCTTCGGCACGAACGACCTGACCCAGATGACGTTCGGCTATTCACGCGACGACGCCGAAGGTAAGTTCCTGCGCCGCTACCTGGAGGAGAAGATCCTCCCCGAGAATCCATTCCAGGTGTTCGATGCGGCGGGCGTCGGCAAACTCGTAAAGATGGCCGTCCAGGCCGGCCGCGAGACGCGGCCGGATCTGGAGATCGGCGTGTGCGGCGAGCATGGTGGGGACCCTGCATCTATTGCATTCTTCAACACTGTGGGTCTGAACTACGTGAGCTGCTCGCCATTCCGGGTGCCGGTGGCGCGGCTGGCTGCCGCCCAAGCCCAGATCGCCGGCAACTACTCGACCAAGTAAATGACGACGCGGCTGATCCGCACAGGGAGGCGCCCCCGGTAACCGGGGGCGCCTCCCTGCGTTCCCATCACAAAATCCTGGTCACGTGCCCGCATGACACGGTCCCAGCCTGCACAATGTGCATGCTATGCAAGATTCGCCCGTCGAGCAGATTCGCGCCGGGGTCGACATCGTCGATCTGCTTCAGCAGTACGTCCAGCTAAAAAAAGCCGGACGTACCTTCAAGGCGCTCTGTCCCTTCCATTCCGAGAAGACGCCATCGTTTGTCGTCTTCCCGGATACCGGTCGCTGGCACTGCTTCGGCTGCGGCGAAGGCGGCGACGTATTCACTTTTTTGATGAAGGTGGAGAACCTCACGTTCGCCGAGGCACTGCGCCGTTTGGCCGACCGCATCGGCATCGTGCTCACGCCGCGCACGCGCGAGTCCGATGAGCAGAAAGAGGTCCACCAACGCCTCTACGCGGCGAATGAGGCCGCCGCGGTCTACTACCACAGCCTGCTCCTGAGCTCGCCCACAGCGCGCCAGTACGTCGCCACGCGGGGGATCATCGACACCACCCTTCAGGAGTTCCTCCTTGGCCTCGCGCCTGATTCGCACGATGCGATGCAGCGGCAGCTCAAGAGCCAGGGGTATACGAGCGATGAACTGCTCGCCGCGGGCTTGCTGTACGAGCCAGAGAATGGGCCCTTGCGGGACCGCTTCCATGGCCGCCTGATGTTTCCGATCCGCGACGCGGAGGGCCGCATCGTGAGCTTCGGCGCCCGTGGGCTGATGTCCGACGCGACGCCCAAGTATCTGAACGGACCGCAGACCGACCTCTTCGATAAGGGCAGTACGCTCTTTGGGCTCTTTCACGGCGGCGGGGCAATCAAGAAGGAGCAGCGCGCCGTGGTCGTCGAGGGGTATGTGGACGTGGTGATCGCGCACCAGGCCGGCTTCAAGAACGTCGTCGCGACCCTGGGCACGGCGATCACCGAGCGGCACCTCCGCCAGCTCGCCCGACTCGCACCGGAGATCACGATGGCCCTCGATCCTGACGCGGCCGGGCAGCACGCAATGGACCGCAGCGTCGAAGTCGCCCGCGCCGCCCTCTCGGCGTCGGTTCCGACGCTCGACGCTCGGGGCCGGCCGCGCGCCGCCAGCACCTTGCGCGCAACGATCACGATCGCCGTGCTCCCGGACGGGAAAGACCCCGACGAGCTGATCCTGCAGGATCCGGAACGGTGGCGCAGCACGATCGCGAACGCCAGTCCGGTGATCGACCACGCCCTTCGCCAGCTTGCCTCCCAGCACGACCTGAGCACGGCACGCGGCAAGAGCGACGCCGGGAAAAAGCTGGCCGAGCTGCTGCTCGACATCCCCGATCCTATCGAGCAGGCTCATTATGTTGAGCTCGCAGCCGAGCACCTTGGGTTGCCCGATTCCACGCCACTCCGCCAGGAGCTACGCACCGTGCGAGAGCAGCGTGAGGCGGCGCGCAAGCGAGCGGGTCAGGCGCCTGTCGCGGTCGCCCGCATCGAGGCGCAAAAGTCAGCTCCCAGGGAGTACGCTCCGATACCCCGACCACCAGAGCCATCGCGCCCCAGTGAGCAGGACTACGCGATCGCGCTCGCCGTGGCTGCGGCGCAGCGCGGGCTGCCGCGCATGGAGCTGGACCCGAGCGACTTTACCGACCCGACCAGCCGCGCGCTCGCCCTCCGCATTGCGGAGCTGCAGAACTCGACGGCGCGCAGCGACTGGCGGCCGGATCTGCTGGAGCTGGCTGAAGAGCCGTGGTCGGAAGGGCCGATTGGCCGCGTCCGGGAGATGCTGGCTGCGCTGGATTCGCTCTCCGACGCGCAGCTCACGACTGCGATCAGTTCCATCGCCCGCCAACTGCGTCGATCGCGATTGCTGCTCCAACAGCGCGAGTTGGCCGCGGAGCTAGCACACGCTGAGGCAGAGGCGGCGAATGAGATGAAGGCGTGGATCAGCGCACTCAATCGCGAGATCGTGGCGCTTGCGCGCGCCGATGCCGAGCAGCCGCGCGGACCGAGCGCCGTTGGTCGCCGGATTGCAGTCGTCCCCTCCCGCTTTCGCCTCCCGGTGGACAATTAGCGCGATCGTCCGCGTTCCAGAGACAGGGCGCGTTAGAATGCCGATAGGATCCTGCTCGCGGTCATTCCTTCAGGAGGCTCCCACCTGGCGCAGCAGCAGCAACTCCTCGGCGGGCGCTACCGACTCGGCCCGCTTATCGGCACTGGCGGCATGGCTGCGGTGTACGAAGGCGAGGACACGTCGCTCGGTCGCCGCGTGGCCATCAAGGTCCTCCATCCGCAGCAAGCTCGCACCCAGGCCGCCGTCGTGCGCTTCGAGCGCGAGGCGCGCAGCATCGCCGCGCTCAGCCACCCGAGCATCGTCGACGTATACGACTTCGGGCAGGACGATGGGCGCTATTACATCATCATGCAGTACGTGGAGGGCACCTCGGTCAAAGAGGTGCTGCGGCGTGGAGCGCTGCGGACCCAACAGGCGGTGGACGTCGGGGTCCAGATCGCCAAGGCGCTCGACTACGCGCACGGGCGTGGCATCGTGCACCGCGACGTCAAGCCGCAGAACATCCTCATCATGCCGGACGGGGGCGCGAAGCTCGTGGACTTCGGCATTGCGGTGTCGCAGGGCGACGATCTCCTGACAGATGATGGCTCAGTGCTAGGTACGGTGCACTATGTGGCCCCTGAGCAAGCGCGAGGTGAGCCGCCAACGCCAGCCACGGACATCTACTCTCTCGGCGTGGTGATCTACGAGATGCTCACCGGCCATCTCCCATTCGACGGCGCAACCCCCGTCGAGATCGCCACGAAGCATGTATCGGCGGAGCCCTTGCCGCCGTCACGCCACAACCCATCTATCCCGCCAACGCTCGAGCGGGCTGTGCTCCACGCCATGGAGAAGGACCCGCAGCGCCGTCCACCCACCGCGGGCGACCTGGCGCGCGAGCTATTGACGTACGACGACGTATTCGATCAGCCCACGAGCCAGGTACCTCGGCCCGCACCGACAACGACATCGCAATCGCGCTCCGTGGTCGAGCGACGGACCGTGGCGGCGCCGTTCAATCCGCTCGCATTCGACGAGGCGCCGAGCTCACAGTGGCCGCTCATGGCACTGACCCTCCTCGCCGTGGTACTCGTGGCGGGGCTCATCCCGCTTTGGGCAGCCGTCTCTCGCTACTATTTTTAGGAGTCAGCATCGATGCCCCTCCATGCTTACCGCGGCTTCGTGCCCCGGATCGGACCCGACGTATTCATCGCCGCAGGCGCGCAGGTAATCGGCCAGGTCACCCTCCACGAGCAGTCGAGCGTGTGGTTCAACGCTGTGATGCGCGCGGACATCAACGAGATCATCCTCGGCGCCCGGTCCAACATTCAGGACAACTGTACGGTGCACGTGGAGGACGAGATGCCCACGGTCGTCGGCGACGACGTCACGATCGGGCATGGCGTCACATTCCACGGTTGCACAATCGAGCGACAGGTCCTCATCGGCATGAATGCGGTGCTGCTGTCGGGCTGCCGAATCGGATCCGGAAGTATCATCGGCGCCAACGCGCTGGTGACCGAGGGGAAAGAGATCCCGCCGCGGTCCCTGGTGCTTGGCAGCCCCGGTCGGATCGTGCGCGAGATCACCGACCAGGAGTTTGAGCGGATCGTGCACAGCGCCTCTCACTACGTTGAGCTGGCGCGCCACTTCCGCTCCGGGGACCCACTGGACTGAGTACCGCATGAACAGCGGCGCCGTCGAATCTGCAGCGCTCACCCCACTGCCGCGCGCCTTCTACGAGCGTCCGACGACCGAGGTTGCCCGTGACCTGCTTGGCCGGTACCTTGTCTTCGACCCACCCGGTCAGCCGCGGCGGATCGCGCGACTGGTCGAGGTAGAAGCCTACCTCGGCGAGACCGATCGTGCAGCGCACTCCTGGCACGGCCGTACGCCACGTACGGCGCCGATGTACGAGGAGGCTGGGCATGCGTACGTCTACCGAATTTATGGCATGTACTGGTGTCTGAACGCCGTTACGGAGGCAGTGGGGGTGGCGACCGCGGTGCTGCTTCGGGCGGCCGAGCCGCTCGAAGGGATCGAGCAACCGACCGACGGCCCCGGCAAGCTCTGCCGTGCCCTCGGCATCGACGGTACCTTGAACCGCGCCGACCTCACCGCGAGTCCCTTGCGTATCACCGCAGGCGCACCGGTCACGGAGGCCGAAGTCGCAACCTCACCGCGCATTGGCGTGGGCTACGCCGGCGAGTGGGCCGAGCTGCCACTACGGTATTTCGTCGCCACGAGCGACTGGGTGTCGCATCGCCGCAGTCCGCGCCGGCGGAGCAACGGGTAGGAGCACTTCTCAGCGGAGCGTGCGAATCGTTGGGAACGCGAAGAATGCCGCAATGGACGTCGTGACCAGGCCGATCCCCATGATCTCTACCGCCACCTGCGCGCCCCACCAGGTGGCGAACGAACCGGCGAGCAGTGCGCCAAGGTTAATGAGCAATTGGTTCTGCTGGAAGACGCCCATGATCCGGCCTCGCAACTCGGGCGGCGAGTGCGCCTGGACGACGGTCTGGACGAGCGCGTTCGACGTCACGTTGCACAGGCCGGTTATGAACATCATTGAGAGCGACAGCGGGAACCAGAATGAGTGTGAGAACACGATCATCGCCGCACCGTAGAGCGTCATGCCCGCGGTCATCAGCTTGCCCTTCGGGAGTCGATCCCCTACCGTAGCGATGAGGATGGCGCTGCTCAGCGCTCCAATCCCCATGAAGGTGAGGAGCAAGCCCTGGCCCTGCGATCCTACGGCGAGTACGTCGCGCGCGAACACGGGCAGCAGCGCCGTGAATGGCATACCCATGAAGGCCGGGATCATCGCCACGATCATCCCCGAGCGAATGATCGGGTCGTGCAGGATATACCGCCAGCCCTGGATGGCGCTCGCAAGCAGCGAGGTCGAGCGAGCGTTCACGCCGGTCGCTCGCGATGGGGGACGATTCGGCAATCGTAGCTGCCAGGTCCACTGCGACGCGAAGAGATAAATGAATCCCTGGACGATATACGACCCGCCGGTGCCGACGAAGAAGATGATCGCCCCGGAGACAGCCGGACCGATGCTCCGGCTGGCATTGAAGACCATCGAGTTCAAGCCAATGGCATTTGTCAGATGCGCACGGTCAACCGCCTCGGGCACCATAGCTTGCCGCGCCGGCTGCTGAAAGACCCCGAGAATGGCGGCGACAAAGCCAGTCGCGTAGACGTGCCAGGGCTGCACGTGTCCGCTGATGACGAGCACGCCGAGCAGAAAATTGATGGCTGCATTCGACATCTGATCGAGAATGAGCTGCGTCTTGCGTCCATAGCGGTCGGCCATTGTCCCCGCCAGTGGCGAAAGAAACAGCAGCGGGAAGAAGCGAATCGCGCTGATGAGGCCGAGCTGCAGGGCCGAGCCCGTCAACTCGTAGATGAGCCAACCGCGTGTGACCTGGTCCATCCACATGCCCATGGCACTGCCGAACTGCCCCATCCAGAGCAAGCGGAATTCGCGGTAGCGGAGCGCCTCGAACGTCCGAAACCGCGTGATGGTCCCAAGCAGACCAGTTGGTTGATCCGGGGCGATGGCTGGAGTCGTCGGCACTGGGCGTTGCTCTGGGTCAGCGCTGGGACCGTGCAAGCGCAGCTCCATGCCGCCCAGTGCGGCCTATGTTCAGGAATGCGTAGTCGGTACTTCAATCTGAGGAGTGCTCGAAGGGTGGGCCCTGCGGCTCGCCGTTGCTCCACGGCACGAGTCACCCGTAGAATAGCCCGCCCCTCACCTCGCCAGGCGTGGCGATCCGGCGAGCCCAATCGAGAATGGTCGGGTCCCAGACCGGCCTGGAACGGTGCGCGCAGACGTGAACCTGACGGTCGGCGACGGCTTTAAACTCGGCTGCGGCATCGCGCTGGCGTTTGCGTTCGCCGGCGCACTTCTCGTGCTGGTGCTCACCCTGCTGGCGTTTCTTGCCACCCTGCTCGGGGTACACGTCCCCGTACCCCAGGGCTAGCGCGCTAACCGCCCTCGGTGAGCAGAATCGCGTCCGCAACCTCGCGCATGCTGCGGCGGTTATTCATACTGATGCGCTGAATGCGGCGATAGGCATCGGCCTCGCTCAGGCCATGGACGCTCATGAGCAGCGTCTTCGCCCGCTCCACGATGCGTCGTGTCTCCAGGGCGGCCCGCGCATTGCCGGCTTCTAAAATCAAGGCCCGAAACTCTGCGAAGCGGGCGAGCGCAATCTCAATCTGGGGCACGAGCTGGTTCTCGGTGAATGGCTTGTGTACCCAGGAGAAGACGCCAGCCTCCTTGGCCCGCGCCACTACCTCATGGTCGGGATAGGCAGTGATCAGCACGACCGGGGCTAGCCGCTCTTCGCTAAGGATTCGCGAGGCAGTGATGCCATCCATCTCGGGCATTCTGACGTCCATAACGACCAGATCCGGACGAAGCTTTCGGGCGAGCTCCACTGCCGTGTGGCCGTCCGCGGCTTCCCCTACGACCTCGTACCCCTGATCCTGCAGGAGCTCCCGGAGGCCCATCCGCGGGATTGCCTCGTCCTCAGCGATAAGAATCCGGGCTGCCGCCATGCCCACCCGTTCCTTTCGATGAATCTTACGTTTCGTATTACAGAGTGTAGCAGGCAGGCCACGCGATACGCTGCGGAGAACCCGGGAGAACAGCGTCGCGTGCGCAAAGAGTCAACGGGCATGCGGCCCCCGCCCGCTGGGCTCGCATGCGATCCTAGGCGGGGCGACAGAGCTCTTTGGGGAAGGAGATCCGCGCGGTGACGCCATCACCGCTGAGGAGCTGGAATCGCCCGTGCAGGTCGTCCTGGACCAGTGTCCGCACGATCTGCAGGCCAAGCGACGAGTTGCGCTCGAGATCGAAGCCGGCTGGAAGACCGACGCCATCGTCGGAGATGTCGATCACCATACTCGCATCGGTAGCCGAGAATTGGACGTTAATCGAACCGGAAGCCCGCGCGGCAAAGCCGTGCTCGATCGCGTTGAGAATCACCTCATTCATGACCAGCGCGCACGAGGTAGCCTGCTGTGCGGGCAGGCTGAAATTCTCGCCGTCCACCCGGATCTCAACCTGCGTACCAGTGTCGATCATCCCGCCCGACGTCTCGCTGATGATCCGGCTGCAGACGTCGCGAATGCTGATGTCGCTCATTTCGCCGCGTGAGAGGAACTCGTGGACCACCGCGATACTGAGCACCCGGCCGATCGTCTGCCGGAGCGCATTCTGTGCATCTTCTGAGGTCGCCCGTTTCGCTTCCATACGGAGCAGGAACGCCAGCGTCTGGAGGTTATTCTTGACGCGGTGGTGGACCTCCTGGATCATGGCCGACTTGATCTTGAGCTCCTGCTCGCGCCGCACTTCATCGGTGATGTCCTGGATGAAAAGCACCGCGCCTTCGGGGTCATCCACGTGGTCGGATCCGCGCCAGATGGGAAAGTGGCGTGGTGCGTGCGCCGATGGGAGGAGAGGCACGGCGCGCTTGATCCAGACTTGATCGAGCTCCTGGATCCGTTGTTCGAGACACACGCTGCGCTCAATGCTGCGAAAGCAGCTGTATTCGTTGGTCTCGAGGAACGAGATCTGGCCACCGACGATGGTATCGACGTAGCCGAGTCGCCGGTACTGGTTCTCGGCGATTGAGTTCGTGTAGAGGATGATTCCCTGGGTATCGACGATCAGCACGCCGTCGTGCTCGGTCAAACGCCCGATCGACGATGCGCCTACGAGCTGGCCGGCGAAGCCCTGCGATCGCACCTTCGCGACCATGCCTCGATACAACGGGTCACGGCGCTGCAGCCGCTCATGCTCGAGCAGGTTCGTGTGCACGCCAACCACAGCGACCATCCCGGTATCTGGCACGCTGATCGGGAACACATCCTGCACTGTGGGCGCACCCCACACCAGCGTACCGCTCAACGAGGCGTGATCGCGACGCTGCGCGAGCACCCGGTGCACGGGGTTCGACGACGAGTACGGGAGCACCGACCCAACCAGCGAGCCTGGATAGAGGGATGGGACAGGGTTGGGACGGGCGTGGGCCACAACCGTCGTGATTCCTTCGACGGTCATGTAAACGAGAAGATCGGCATGGCACACGTCGGCGATGACCGGCAGCGCCGCGAACACGCTTTCGAGCTGCTGGCTGGCCATGGGGTCGAGGTCGATGGCTGGCCCGTCCGGGCCATTGCCAGCGCGAGTAAGATGGGATGGCTGAATCTGGGCCATATACGTTCCCGGGCGGCTCAGTGGGTGACGATCTGCGCCACGGTGTAGAAGATACCGAGCACAAAGCTCCCCGCCAGGATAGCAGCGCCAGTGTCGTTGTCCTTGAAGATCTCATCCATCAGGTGATAACGCCAGTTCATCACCTCGATCACGACCGCGGCGATCGCCACGGACACCAGTGTCCATAGGATGGTGCTGCCAAGCCCTTTCAGAATCCCTTCGACGTCGGGGTTCATTGGTCCAAATCCCTCTCTCCCGGAATTGAGTGCTAGGCTGCTGGGGCCATCATATAGGGTCGGATTCCTCGGCCCGTTACATCCACGACCCTGCCCGCACCGACCGCGACGCGTAAGATGGGCGGGTGCCGTGCAGGTGAGGGATAAGCAGAGAGCAGGGCGCCTGTCCGGGCGCCCTGCTCTCCACGACTGCGCTCCCTCTTGCCTAGTGGGCGATCTCGAAGGCCCGCGTCTCCCGCACCACGGTCACCTTGACCTGGCCAGGATACTGCAGGTTCTCCTCGATCTTCTTCGCGATGTCGCGGGCGAGCCGAATCGAGCCAAGATCGTCGATCTCGTCGGGCTTGACCACGATGCGTACTTCGCGGCCCGCCTGAATCGCGAACGATTTCTCCACACCCATGAACGAGTTCGCGATTTGCTCCAGTGACTCGAGCCGCTTGATGTAGTTCTCGACGCTCTCGTGGCGTGCGCCGGGCCGAGCGCCGGAGATGGCGTCGGCTGCCTGGACGATGACTGCCTCCAGGCCCACGAGCTCGGGATCGCTGTCGTGGTGCTCCACAATGGCGTCCGCCACCTTGCCCGACTCACCGAAGCGCCGGACGAAATCCGCGCCGATGACGTGGTGCGGGCCGTCCACCTCGTGGCCCATGACCTTCCCGATATCGTGCAGCAGGGCCCCACGCGCAGCCACTTCAGGGTCCGCCCCGAGCTCATTCGCCAGGATGCGGGCGATCTGCGACACCTCGACCGAGTGCGCGAGCTGGTTCTGGCCATAGCTGGTCCGATACTTCATGCGTCCAAAGACCTTGAGGATCTCGGCATGCAGGCCGTGTACGCCAGCCGCCAGCGCAGCCTCCTCGCCAGCCCGCAGCATCCCCTCTTCGACCTCCTGGGTCGCCTTCGCCACGACCTCTTCGATGCGAGCTGGGTGAATTCGCCCATCCTGCACCAGGCGGCTCAGCGAAAGCCGGGCGATCTCTCGGCGCACGGGGTCGAAGCCGGAGATCATGACCGCATCTGGCGTCTCGTCGATGATGAGGTCGACACCGGTCGCAGCTTCGAGAGCGCGGATGTTCCGCCCCTCGCGTCCGATGATCCGCCCCTTCATCTCCTCATTCGGGATTGGCACGACGCTCACGGTCGTTTCGCCAACGTGCTCGCCTGCGATGCGCTGCACTGCCAGGGTGACCAGACGACGCGCCTCTTCATTCGCGTCGCGCCGCGCGTCCTCCACGATGTGGCGCGCGCGGCGTCCGGCCTCTTCACGCATCTCGGATTCGAGACGAGTTATCAGGCTGCCGCGCGCTTCGTCGCGGGTCATCTGTGCCAGGAGCTCGAGCTCGTGAACTTCACTCGCCCGCAGCTCGTCGACCTCTTTTGCCCGCGCTTCGATCTCCTGCTCACGCGTCGCCATTCGGCGCTCGCGCTGCTCGAGAACCTCAACCTTACGGTCGAGGTTCTCCTCCTTCTGGCGGAGCCGATTCTGCTCCGTCTTGAGCTCTCCCCGCTGCTGCCTGGCTTCATTCTCGATTGCGGCTCGCAGCTTCATGCTCTCCTCTTTTGCTTCGAGGAGCAGCTCTTTCTTGTTCGCCTCTGCGTCAGCGAGGAGCTTCGCTGCCGCGGTTTCCGCTTGTGCCGCCCGGCCGCCATAGCCGCGCTGACCAAGTAGGACCCCGGCACCCAACCCCACGCCGACCGCTATGAGGCCGACGAGGATGACGATGACCAGTTCCATGATTCGTCTCGTCCTCCAAAACTCTTAGGCTCTGAGCCCGATTCCAGGCTCCGAATCGTCACAAATTGGTGACCCTTACGGATGATATCGGCGCCTTTTTGAGGGTGTCAAGCACATATGAGCGTACTCGTTTCCAGCTTCGAAGGGAAGATCACGGCAACTTGGAAGTCCATTGTCTGTCAGGCATGCGCGTCAAGGCGTTGTGCGATTCGCGCTTTCGCGGCGCGCACTGGCATGATATTGAGGGAATGATGCGGGACGGGGGTGCCAACCCCGGGCTCCAGAACGAAGCTGTGAGTTACGTGTGACGGCAATTCCTGGAACCCAACGGCGGCGAGGATCAGCGAAAGGAGAGCTGATAGGAAGCGAGCTCGAGCGTCACGGGTGCGGTTCCGGAAATCAATACCACGGCCTTGCGATCACCGGCTGCACTTGTGGACCACGTCGCCTCCCCCGACTCGGAGACGGGTACTCGCGACACGCGGACGTCGGATCCGGCGAACTCGACGACCTGTACTGACCACGTCTGCAGTATCGCCGGACCGACACGCGTCCAGCCTTGCAGGCTCCAGGGCCCGGCGGTCGGATCATGGTCGTCGTAGCCAACCGCATCCAAGCGGACGTTGTCGAGCACGATTCCCTCATGCGTGACGGCATCGTCGGTGATGTAGCTGAATGCGAGCCGTACGGTCTCGCCATCGAATTGGCTCAGATCTACGAACTCGTGAATCCATTGAGCCTCAGACCCACCACCGCTGTGCCCCGTGTAGCCAACGCCCAGTCCGTTACCGCTCGGATTCTCGCGTTCCATTGCGGGTGTTCCGAGCAGCGTCCACGTATGACCGCCGTCGGTCGAGGCCGACAGGTACGCATAATCGTATTGATGCTCGAGGTCGTACCAGGCGTCGTAGGTGAGCGTCGGCGCGCTTACGGTCGTCAAGTCGAAGTCGCGCGTCATCGTGGCGACGGCGCCATCGGCTCGACCCCCGAACCACATCGCGTCGCCTCCGATTGGCTCAGTGCCCACGACGGGCACCACGGTGGAGCCTGAGAATGCCAGCGTAAATGGTCGGGCAGGCTGCATCTCGAAATAATCGGTCCCGAACTGCGCCACGGTGTCGTGTACGGTATCCCCCACCGCAATCGGGCGAGTCCGTGGCACCGTCGGCTGTGAAGACCGATACGACCAGACGGTGGAATCGGTGCGCTGCCCCACGAGATTCGCGACGGTCCAGTCGGCGAATAGGTCGGCAAAGCTCAGCCCAAGACCTCGGTCGGCGAGAAAACCGTCGAAATTGGCGGGTCCGTGCGCTGGGCGGCTCAGGAGCGGCTGGAGTGCCCCGTCTCCGAAGCGATCCACGAAATAGCGAAGAAACCAGGATCCAGCCTGATAGTGCGCAGCGACGGGTGGACCTGGAAGCTCGGGATCAGACCACGAGCTCAGTTGCAAATCTGGGAGTGACGCGAAGGCCGAGGACGGCAGGCCGTGCTCCGGGCGATCAGGCACGACGATCGAGGAGACAAGCTCCGCGAGCCCCTCTTTGACCCAGGTATCTTCGGCGGCGTTGACGTTCCCGTGGACGAGGTGCGTGAACTCGTGGGCAAGCGTGCCATCCAGTTCCCGCTGCCCAACCTTGAGCGCCCGCAGGTTCAGGTACACCATGTCCCGCTCGTTCGAGTAGGGATGAACCGCTGTCGGCACGGTGTCCGAGGCGGTCACGTAGCCCGCCACCTGAGGCACGTCGCCGAGAAAGATCGTGATCCGCGGGTCGTTGTCGATGCCGGGAAACGGCTCGCTGCCGACGAGCTGGCGGACCCGCGGATAGGTCTGATCGTCGAAGAATGCCGCATTGCGCTGCAGCGCATCGTCGGGCGCGGAGAAGCCATCCTGCACGTACCAGTAGGCGTGCCGTCCGATCAACTGCAGGGTGGCCGAGGATTGGCGCTGCGTGGGTGGATTCTGCGTGGAGATCCAGAAACTGTCGCGGCGACCGATCTCGTAAGACGGCTGGTCGGCGTTGACGATCTGGGGTACCGCACGCAAGCCGCGGTACGCTTCGGCGAGCTGGACGAGATCGCGAGGCGCGGGCACCGCGCTCTGGACCGCCTGTGCCGTCTCATTTGGACTGAGCGCGACGGCCGGGGCGCCGCGGGCCCCTCCCACCGCCAGAAAAAATGCGACGCAGAGGAGAAGCAAAATTGGCCCGGAAGGCCAGCTGACGCGAGTGATTCGGGTTCGAGCGACCAAGGGACCACCGCGCCGATGCTCCGCTGTAATGGATGGCAGCGCCACGCAGTGCGGGCTCGGGTCACTCGTACTCTAGCATGAAGGGTCGGGGAGGCGGGCTCTATGCCAGGCTATGCGGAAGCGGGAGTTACATGGTCTGGCGTGGTGTAAATCTGGGTGGTCGAGATATTCATATGCCCGAGCAGCTCTTTCAGCTCCCGTAGGGCGGTGCCGCTGTCGAGGTGCTGGTAAGCGAACGAGTGGCGGAGCGTGTGGGGGGTAATCGACGCCTCGATGCCAGCCTCCCGCGCCCGGTCCTTCATGATGAGCCAAAAGCCCTGCCGGGTCAGGCGGGTCCCGCGGTGGTTGAGGAACAACGCATGCTCCTCCTCGCTCAAGTCACGCCCTAGCAGCGGACGCCCCTCGTCGAGGTACAGATCGAGCGCGTCGCGAGCTTCTACCGGCAATGGAATAGAACGCGCGCGGTCCCCGCGCCCACGGCAGAGCACCGTTCCCGCACTAAGATCGAGGTCGTGTACGTCGAGTGCCACCACCTCGCTGACTCGCATGCCAGAGTGATAGAGCAGCGTGAGCATGGCGCGATTGCGCAGGCTGTCGGGCCCCGCACCAGAGCACCCCGCGTCCAGGAGCGCCTGGACGTCAGCAGCGCTGGCCGGCCGCGGTTGCGCGCGCCGCACCCGCGGCGAGTCGAGCGCCGCGGCTGGATTCTCGCGGACGAGTCCCGACTCGACAGCATAGTGGAAGAATGACTTCACCGCAGCGATCTTGCGCGCGACTGTAGCCTGGGCGTATCCCTTGTCTCGCAAGCACAGGACGTATCCCGTGAGCGCCGCACTATCCAAACTCGCGAGTCGCGTGAGGTCATCGGCCTCAGCCACGAGGTGCTCCACGAATTGGCGCAAGTCGTTGTGGTATGCCGCGATGGTATTCGGCGCCACGCGACGTTGATTCGCCATGTGGTCGAGAAATGCATCGATGCACTCACTGAGCCCGCTGTCGGCGGTGCTGCGCATGCGAACCTCCACTCGTCAGTCGGCCTGCATCAGGAGTGCAGCCGCGCTCATCGGCGGAATCGCGGCGGACGCTGGGGCCGAGCCGCCTGCGCGGCCTGCTCACGCGTCCACTTCCAGACGTTGATCCAGTGCGGTCGTCGGTACTCCGATCCCTCGAGCTCGAAACCCGCGATACTGCCAATGATGTCGTTCCACTCCCCCGCATCCTTCCGGACCTTCAGGCCAGCCTCGACGGGTGCCAGAGAGCGGATCAACTCGTTGACCAGTTGTTTGACCATGCCGGAGTGCGGGGCCTCGCCCTCCGTGCCGATGTCTCGGATCGTCAGTACGTCGTCTACACGGATGTGCCACTCGGCGAAGGCGTTGATGCGCCAATCGCGCACCCGACCTTCGTAGCGCTCGAGAACCAGCAGCTCACCCCGCTGGGCGGCCGCGTTGTACCCCTCGCGACGGGCCCGTCCTTCGGGGTGCGCTAGGGTTTTGCCCGAGATCTCACGCAGACTCGCTGCGTCCTCGGGAGTCGCTGCACGGATTCGGTATGAGAGTTCCTCAGTGGCCACCTTCGCCTCTGTCTTCAACGCTCCCCCGGTCCACGGCCACAATGCGTGCCGTGCCCGGGTGGCGGGAGGATTGGCTTCGAGAAGGGTAACCACTGGCCTCGCTCGGCTGCAACACCGCTCGCCGGCGGTCGTTGCTCGTCACACGCTTATTGCCGCACGCTCAACTCGTAATTGCTCACCTACGTACGGCAGGCACGCATATTCTGCATGCGGAAGCGTCACAGCCCAATTACGCACTGTGCACGCCCAATCACAGCGTGATCACATGGAGTGGTACCCGCTTACGCGCTCCGCACCGGCTCGTCGACACGAGGCATCGTATAGCCTACGCCTGGCCGAGTTACCACGAACCGCGACGTGGCTCCGTTCTCCCGGAGCTTGCCGCGGAGCCGAGCGATGTTCACTCGCAGCAGATGCGCCTCGTCTTGATAGCCATTACCCCAGACGCGGAGCAGGATGTCCTCCTGAGTCAGCGTCCGGCCGACGTTCTGGCCGAGGCATGCGACGAGCCGATATTCCGTGGGGGTCAACGGGATCTCTTCCTCACCCAGCGTGACGAGGTGTTGCGCATAGTCGATCGTGAGCTCGCCATTCCGCAACACCGCCGGAGTTCGGTCATCGCCGCTGAGATTCGAGCGGCGGAGGGCGGCCTGCACGCGCGCGAGGAGCTCGCGGGGCGCGAATGGCTTGAGTACATAATCGTCGGCACCGGCTTCCAGACCGCGCACGATATCGCTCTCCGCATCCTTGCCGGACAGGATGATCACCGGAATCCAGGTGAACTCGCGGAGCCGCGCGAGTACCTCGCAGCCATCCATACCGGGCATCATTACGTCCAGCACCATGAGGTCCGGGTCTTCCGATTCCACAAGCGTGAGCGCGGACGGACCATCGGTCGCCGCGGCGACGCGGAAGCCTGCCTGCTCGAGATTGCGACGAAGCAGTCGGATCATTTTTGGATCGTCGTCGGCGATCACGATGCATGTGTTTTTGCTCGGCTTCCCGTTCATGTCCGCTCCTCAGGCTGAGGTTCTCGTTGAATGGACAGGCGTCTGCGTGGTTAGCCGACCTGGACTCCATACGCGGCGCTGTCGTGGGCCAGCTCTTCTGAGGCTGCAATTGCCGCGTACTGCAGCGTGAAAACGAAGGTGCTTCCGACACCCGCCTCGCTGTCAACCCAGATGCGCCCATGGTGCGCCTCGATGATACCCTTGCAGATCGCCAGCCCCAAGCCATTGCCGCTGATCCGGCGAGTTTTTGCGGTGTCGGCGCGCTGATACGGCTGGAAAACCCGGTCGCGTTGATGGGCAGCGATACCAATGCCATGGTCCTGCACGGCAACCTGAACTTCCCGGCCAGTGACGCGAGCACCAACGACGATGGGGCCTCCGTCCGGCGAGTACTTGACCGCATTCTCGATGAGATTGTGCAGCACCTGGCGCAGTCGCCGCCCATCGGCGAGCACGAAGAGATCAGGCGAGACATCGACCTCGAACGTGTGGCTCGTTCGCGCGATGCTGTGCAACGTTTGATCGATGATCCGCGGGAGGCTCACCGGTTGGAGATCGACCTGCAGGACGCCGGCCTCGATCTTGGACAGGTCGAGCAAGTGCTCGAGCAGGTCGCGGAGCCGGTCCGACTCCTCCTCGATTGTCTTCAAGTACACCAACTGCTCGTCGGCATCCATAGCGTCCATTGCGTCGACCAGGGTACTCGCGTAGGCCTTGATGTTTGCGAGTGGGGCACGCAGGTCGTGTGATACCGCGTTCAGCAGATCGGTCTTCAGACGATCGAGCTCGCGGTACGTCGCCGCCTTACTGGACTCCTCCTGCAGACGCACACTTTGCATCGCCGTTGCCGCCTGTTCGACCAATCGCAACGCCACGCGTTCCTCGTCGGGCGTGAATGGCCGTCCGTTCGCGCGATCGAGGTCGACGTATCCTACAACCCGCAGCCCAGCCTGGAGCGGCACACGGATGTTGACAATGCCCTCGGCGATGCGGGGCCATCTGCTGCCACCTGGGTTCAGATGCGCGAGCGGGATGAGGCGCCCTCGGCCCACGTCGTCGGTGAGGCAAACCGAGGCGCGGTCGAAGGGGCTGTGCTCCTGCAAATGCTCGAGCAACAAGAGGGCGATGTCACTCGCATTGCGCGCACCGACGGCCCGGGTGGCGAAGCGATGTACGAGCATGTCTTCCGCAACCTGCCCCTTAAGCTCGCCATACAACTCGAGTCGGCGCAGCGCGCCGGCGGCCTGGCTCGCGATGAGGGCAGCCTTGCGCTCGTCGAATTGGCTGAATGCGGGCGCGTGGGCGTCCCGGGCCAGCACGAGCGTGCCAATTGTGGTGCCTTCCCGAATCATCGGGACGGCGAGCATCGACGCCGCATCCATCACCGTCGCGAAGAAGCGGTCCGTATGCTCGGTCAGCGCGGACGCGGTACATACTTCGGCCGAGCCGGTGAGAAAGACACGCACCGCGAGGCAGTCGATCTCGGCGAGGCTGACCTTCCGGCCAGCCAGCGACTCCCGTCGCGCTGGCCCAGCTCCGAGGAGCCGCAGCGATTCATCCTCTGCCGTCCATGCCAGGGCACCTGTCGCGCGCAGCACCTCCGCGGCAAGATGACAGGTATCTCGCAGGGCGCGCTCCGGGGAGAGATCGGAGAGGGCATCGGCATGGAGGTCCAACAAGCGCGCTTCGAGCTCGAGCGAGGTCGTCGTCCGCTCCTGCCAGCGGTGGCGCTCAGCCACTCGAAAAAATTCGCGCGCAACCAGGCTTCCGCCAACGGCCAGGACGAATAGATCCTGCGGAGCGTTCAAGCTGCTCATCCGCCCAGCGGCCGACACGAGCGCTGCCAGTCCCAGCACGCCCGGAACGACAAAAGGAGGCGCCAATTCCTCAGCGGGCGGTGCTTCTGCGACCGGATCGCCGCGGGCGGCATCGAGGGCGGCCCAGAACAGCAGCATGAACTCCACTATCTGAAATACCATCGCGCCCGGCATCACGGTGCTCGACCGGTCCTGGAGCGAATTGCCAAGGAGGTCCGCCGCCAGTCCGCTTGCCAATGCAACGCCAATCAGACCAACCGTCCGCCGCCGGCGGCGTGGCAGCTGCGGGGATACGAGGCCGATCGCCAGAAGCGGCAGGATGAACTCTGCGGATTGGACGAGAGTGCCGAGTGACCCTACGGTCCAGATCACGTCAAGCGGCGGAAAACCAACCGACGCCCAGAGCACGGATGCGCTCACCAGGGTCACCAGGTCGGCGAGCGTAACCGTAACCCGCCGCGAGAATTGACGCATCTCTGGCCAGGCGAATTGCGCAAGGGCAGTGCAGATCGCGAACACGTACATGCAGGCATCGACGAAGCGGATGGCTCCCGCCTCAACACCGCGGCGTGCGGCAAGCTCGTCGGTCGTACCTGCGATCGCAAACGCCGCCAGCCCGATAGCCATCGCGAGCCATGCTGGTCGCGCCGGCACGTCGCGCCATAGTGCCCACAGCGCAGCGAAGGTGCACCAGGTGGCGCCAACTGCTACGGCGAGACTCCACCGTTCGCGAGTTAGCATCATCCCGGCCGCGACCGCCCCGCTCAGCAACCAGAGCCGGTGGTTCCACGCGTGCCTGGCGAGCGTTTCGACGAGCGGCAACCACGGAAGCAACTGCCAATTGGATTCGCCGCCGCGACCGTTGCGCACGGCGCGCCGATCGAGCCGAGAGGCCCGTGCACTGCCAGGGTGGGAGCCGCGCATTGTTCGTTCCATTGGAGACCGACTGTATGCTGCCGGCAGCCCTTATGCCAAGTGCGATCCCCGCTCGTTACGCATGTTTTGCGCAACTCTTATCACCGTCCGGCCGCACCTCTGCATTCGCCTCTGTCGCGTCGTCATTGTCATCGAAATGACGTGGGGGCCGGCGCACCCCCGGGTGTGGCGGGCCCC
>JAXDLH010000487.1:0-8099 GCA_034666705.1 Chloroflexota bacterium | reverse complement strand
TCGCAGTCGATGTGCTCTGGCCAGAGCGGGCGACGATTGGCGGCATCCTGGCGGCGAACGAGAGTGGCGCGCTGCGTCTGCGCTATGGCGGGCTGCGCGACCTGATTATTGGCGTCACCCTTGCACTGGCGGATGGCACGCTGGCGCGCAGCGGGGGCAAGGTGGTGAAGAACGTCGCGGGCTACGATCTGCCGAAGCTCGCGACCGGCGCCCTCGGCACGCTCGGCGTAATTACCCAGGCGATCTTCCGACTCCACCCACTACCCCAGCAAACGCGGACGCTTACTATCAGCGCGCGGAGCGTGGACGATGCGCAACGGCTCCTACACGCGCTGCACGACTCCACGCTCGCCCACGCTGCCTTGCAGGCCCGGCTCGCCGGCGACGCCACCCCGGAACTCGACGTGCTGCTCGAAGGCACCGCGGCGGGGATTGCCGCGCAGGAAGCGATGATCACGGAGCTCGCCGCACCCGCGCACGTGGCCGAAGGCGCCAACGAGGCATGGCTGGCGCGCCAGTCGCTCTGGTCCTCGCCAGAGGGGAGCGCCATCGCGAAGCTCAGCATCCTTCCTGCCAACCTCGCTCCGACCGTCGCTACGATCAATCGCCTCGCTATCGGTGCCAGCGTCGGCTGGCGCGCCGTGATGCAGGCCACCGGCATCGGCTGGCTCCGCTTCGATGGCGCGCCCGAGAAGTTGACCGCCCTGCTGTTGGAGCTGCGCGCGGACCTCGCGGCCGCGGGGGGCTCGCTCGTGATCGCGCAGCAACCGATTGGGGCGGAGCGGATCGACGCCTGGGGCGATCCAGGCGATGCGCTGCCGCTGATGCGCGCCACGAAACAGCAGCTCGATCCGCACAGCACGCTCAATCCCGGGCGATTCGTGGGCGGCATCTAATGACCGCGGCGTTCGACTCCCACCATGCCCCGGACCCGGCGCTGCTCGACCAGTGCGTGCACTGTGGCTTCTGCCTGACCGCCTGTCCGACCTACTTGCTCTGGCACGAAGAGATGGACTCCCCGCGCGGCCGCATCCATTTAATGAAGCTGGCCAGCGACGGCGAGGTGGCGATGACGCCGACGTGGGCAAGCCACTTCGACACGTGCCTGGGCTGCATGTCGTGCATGACCGCGTGTCCATCCGGGGTGGATTATGGCAAGCTGATCGAGGCGACCCGCGCGCAGATCGAGCGGCGCCACCCGCGCTCATTCGGCGACCGCCTCCATCGGCGGCTGCTATTCGAGCTATTTCCGCATCCCGCGCGCCTGCGCCGCCTGCGCCCGCTGCTCGCACTCTACCAGCGCACGGGCGTGCAGGCGCTCGTCCGTGCTTCAGGCCTGCTCGGACTGCTCCCCCCGCGGGTCCAAGCGATGGAGGCGCTCATGCCTCGGATCGCCACCCATCACGAAGTGCCGGCGATCACGCCGTCAGCGAGGCCCGTCCGGCGCCGGGTCGGGCTGGTGCTCGGCTGCGTCCAGCGAGAGTTTCTCTCCGAAGTGAACGCGGCGACGGCCCGCGTGCTGGCGGCGGAGGGCTGCGACGTCGTCGCGCCGCCAGCGCAGCCATGCTGCGGCGCGCTGCTCGTGCACGCTGGCGAGGAGCAGCGCGCCGTCACCCTCGCGAAGCAGATGATCGACGCATTCGAGGATAGCGACGCCGACGCAATCGTGACGAATGCAGGTGGCTGCGGCTCCAACGTGAAGGAATATGGCCACCTGCTGCGCGACGAGCCGGCGTACGCCGAGCGCGCCCGGCGGTTCGCCGCGAAGTGCGTCGACGTGACGGAGCTTCTCGCCGAGCTCGAGCCACGCGCCGAGCGCCACCCACTCCGGCTGCGCATCGCCTATCACGACTCGTGTCATCTCCAACACGCCCAGGGCGTCCACGTGCAGCCGCGGGCGCTGCTTGCCGCAATCCCCGGCCTCGACGTCGTGGAGATTCCCGAGCGAGCGATCTGCTGTGGATCGGCGGGCATCTACAACCTGGTGCAGCCCCACACGGCAGACGAGCTCGCGGACCGCAAGGCGGCACTTATCACACCTCTCAGCGTGGACGCAGTGGCGACCGGGAACCCCGGCTGTCTGCTGCAACTCGGCGCCGCGCTCGCCCGCGCCGGCCATCCGAAACCAGTCCTCCACACGATCCAACTGCTGGACGCTTCGATCCGGGGCGTCGAACTGGGCATGAACCGCCGTCAGTGAATCATCGGGCCCACTGTGTAGCGCTGCTGAATATACTGTTGCCAACTGATCCGTCGCGCCGAACGCGTGAGATCGACGAGGGAGGCAATCATGGCAGTCGATGCAGAGGTACAGGCGAGACTTCACGGTATGGTCGACGACGCCGTAGGCGAGGGTGGACCGCGTGAGGACTTGACGAAGCGTCAGAAGCTGACCACCACAAGCTGGCAGGTCGCGAGCGTCCCCGACAACGCCATTGCCAAGCAGCGCGGCTCGCGAATTGGCCTGACAGAGAACAAGAACGCGCAGGTGGCGCTGAACGTATATCCACCCCATCGGCGCGACGAGATGCACTGCCATCCTGGCTCGGAGCACATATTCCTGTGCTGGCAGGGTAATCTCACCATCCGCGGGATCAACGACGGTGAAGAGGTCACGCTCAGCCCCGGGGACATGGTGCACATCAAGGCTGGCCACTACTATCAGCTCTGCAACGACACCGACGAGAATGCGGTGCTCTACCAGGTCGCCACGGTGCCGAAGACAAAGGCCCCGATGAATCGGCGCTCGTTCCGCCGCATGGGCGACGTGGAGGCCGAGGCAATCAACACCCGCGGCCTGACGCCCGAGACGGCCGCCATCACCGTCTGGAACTAGCAACCAACCTGATGTCATCCTGAGCCCGCAGGCGAAGGATTCGTGGTCACAACATCCGGACCACGAATCCTTCGCCCACTCAGTCATTAGCCGCTCTAGGGGCACGGGGCGAGCGCACCTTCGCGCGTGTGCTGCACGTGCGGGCCCGGGTAAGTCCCGCCCGCCGGATCCTCGGCAAGCGCAGGACGCGTGGACTTTTCGGGTGCTTGACTCCGACGTCCTACTCGACTGGCGGGTGGATCGGCACCAAGACCGACAGGCATTGTGGGTCGGGCGAAAAGGCGTCGCGCGCAATCGTGTGCAGTTTGAGGGCGAGTGTCTCGCACGGCGAGGTGAGGAAGCTCAACGAACGCGCGCTGACGACTGCCACGCAGTCAGCGTCGTCGTCTACGAATACCGCGGTCGTCGCGATGGTCTGTCCGTCACGAAGTCGGGCGGAGCCTTTCTGGCCCCAGTAGTGTGTCCATGCCACAGCGGAGTCTCCTTCCTCAGTCAGGGCTGGTGTCTGCAATGGTAGGCGCCACACGACTCCCAACCCATCTGCCAGCGGGGCCATCCTGCCGGTACCTTCGACCCGGCCCGTCAGCCGTCACCCGCCGCACGCCGCACGCCGCACGCCGCACGCCGCACGCCGCACGCCGCACGCCGCACTCCGCACGCCGCACTCCGCACTCCGCACTCCGCACTCCGCACTCCGCACTCCGCACTCCGCACTCCGCACTCCGCACTCCGCACTCCGCACTCCGCACTCCGCCTACGTGCCTATACTGGTAGGAGGGGGATGCTGATATGGCGATCGCCGTCCGGCCCACGGGCAATCCTGCACACGCCCTTAATGACTTCATGCCACTGCATGGCATCGACCACGTCGAGCTATGGGTAGGCAACGCGTATCAGGCGGCGCAGTTCTACCGCACACTGTTCGGCTTCGACATCGTGGCGTTTGCCGGCGAAGAGACCGGCGTGCGCGACCGCGCCAGTTACGTCCTGCGCCAGGGGACGATCACGCTCGTCGTGACCGCAGGCCTTGGATCGGAGAGCCCGATCGTCCAGCACGTCGCGCTCCACGGCGACGGCGTCCACGACATTGCATTGCGGGTAGACGACGCCGAGCACGCCTTTCGCGAGGCAACCCGGCGCGGCGCAGGGCCGGCCCTCGAGCCGATCACGCTAGAGGGCGAGCACGGCGTGGTCCGCCGCTCGGCAATCACCACCTACGGCGACACGCTGCACTCGTTCGTCGAGCGCCACGAGTTTCGCGGCGCGTTCCTCCCGGGCTATCGCCGCACGACGGGCCTGCACGGCGATTCCTGCGGATTGAAGGCGATCGACCACGTCGTCGGCAACGTCGAGCTCGGCCAGATGGAGCGCTGGGTTGCCTTCTATCGTGACGTCATGGGCTTCAGCCAGCTCGTCCACTTTTCAGACGAGCAGATCAGCACCGAGTTCACCGCCCTCATGTCCAAGGTGGTGCAGGACGGCAGCACGCGGGTGAAGTTTCCGATCAACGAGCCGGCGCCCGGGCGCGGCAGGAGCCAGATTCAGGAGTATCTCGACTACAACCATGGACCCGGCGTGCAGCACATTGCCTTGCTCACCGGCGACATCGTCGAGACGGTGCGCGCCATGCAGGCGCGAGGGGTGCGCTTCCTGCGGGTGCCGGACACATACTACGCACACCTGCGCCACCGGGTCGGCGAGATCCGCGAGGATCTCCACATGATTCGCGAGCTCGGCATTCTCGTCGACCGCGATGAGCATGGATACCTCTTGCAGACCTTCACCCGGCCGATGGAAGATCGCCCCACGCTATTCTTCGAGATCATCCAGCGGCGCGGTGCCCGGGGCTTCGGCGTCGGCAACTTCAAGGCGCTCTTCGAGGCGATCGAGTTAGAACAGGCCAGACGCGGCAACCTGTAGGCCTGCCGCCAATCGGGAGGCTGAGAGCGTCGTGCCCTCATATCATCGACTCGGCGCCGTGCCGCCCAAACGGCACGTGCAGTTTCGCTCACCCGCGGGCAAGCTCTACGCGGAGGAAGTCTTCGGCACGCAAGGCTTCAGCGGGACGTACTCGATCCTCTACCATCGGTCGCTCCCGCCACAGATGCGGACAACCGAATTCCTTAGGCCAACATCCCCGCAGGGGTGGACGCCGAGTGCACACCGCAACCGGCACCTTCGCACCCGGCGCCTGGCGGCGGATGGCGATCCGGTCACCGGGCGGAGAGCGCTGCTATTCAATGACGACCTCGTCATCAGTCTCGCAGCCCCGGACGAGCCGCAAGGCGCGCTGTACAAGAACGGCACGCGTGATGAGCTGCTGTTCGTGCACGAGGGCGAGGGAGCGCTTATCACCCAATTCGGTGAGCTCCCGTTCCACGCGGGCGATTATGTCTACATCCCGCGGGGCACGGTCCAGCAGCTTTGCCTCGAGGGCGGTCGAGGGCGGCTCCTCGTCATCGAGGCGGCAGGCACGATCGCCACGCCTCACCGCTATCGCAACGCCGACGGCCAACTCCTCGAGCATGCGCCCTACTGGGAGCGCGACTTCCGCAAGCCGGAGCGGCTGGTGGATCAGCACGCAGGCGTTGAGACGCCGCGCGAGCTTCACGTCAAGATCGGCGACGAGGTGCACCGGCAGCTAATCGACCACGACCCGTTCGACGTCGTGGGGTGGGATGGATACTGCTACCCATTCGCATTCAGCATCCACGATTTCGAGCCGATCGCCGGCCGCCTGCACGTGCCCCCTACGGCCCACCAGACGTTCGAGGGCCCGGGCTTCGTCGTCTGCAGTTTTGTGCCCCGGCTCCTCGACTGGGATCCCAATGCCGTGCCGGTCCCCTACTACCATGAAAATCTCGACTCGGACGAGGTAATCTACTACGTCGCCGGCACGTACGGGGCACGCAAGGTGGAGCCGGGCAGCATCACCCTGCACCCTCGGGGATTAGCGCACGGACCGTCGGCCGGCGCAGTCGAAGCAAGCCTGGAGGCGCCGCGCCGGACCGACGAGCTCGCCGTCATGGTCGATACGTTTCGGCCGCCGCGAATGACCGCGGCGTGCGAAGCGTTGGACGACCCAGCGTACATTCACTCATGGGACGAATCCCATGGCTCACCGCAGTGAGATCGCATGCTGGCAAGGAGGACGCCTCTGTCCTCCCTGCCAGCATGCTTGCCTGGGAATGAGAACTACGCCGCATCCTCGGGGGATGCGCCGCCGCGAGGAGTCGGGCACGCGCTGCCGGGTGCAGCGGCCGCCTCTGTCGCCGGAATGGGATATGGAGCGCCAAGCCACGCCGAGCCCAGGGTAGGCCCGGGGTTGGGTGGCGCAGCCGAGGTGGACGCCGGCGGGGCGGGCGAACGTCGGGGCGTCGTTGCCACCGAGCTCGTGGTATCGCCGTGCACGGCGCACTGGATGGTCGAAGTCGCAGGAGTTGCATCCGTGGCGCCCGTCGCGGCGTCGGTCGGACAGAGCTCGACGTTCACTACTGCTCCGTCAGTTGTCGAAGCGCTCGCATCGGTGGGCTCACAGCCCTGCGCGTTGGCGGAATGACTGGGGACGACGAGCGCGAGCCAGATTCCAATGACGAGGGCAATTCGCCACACCCCAGGGCGTGTGGTCTCCACATCGGCCGACTCAGCATCGGTCAACGTGAAGTCGCCCTCGTCCGCCGATCTGCGCAGCATTAGTTGTGATTGCCGCCCCTGTCGTGATTGCCATCGTCATTGAAGGCGCGGTCGGCCAGCCCACCGGGCACTACGAAGATATCGAGACTGTAGGTCGGGAAGCAGCCGCCACTCGTAATCAGCGGCGCAAAGGTCCCGTTAACCGAAGCGTCCTCCTGCACCGCGTAGCTGAATGAGCCAGTGGAGCAAGGCGCGGTCGCCGGATTGTCGTAGTGCAGCTTGTAGGTGCTCGGAATCACGTGCAGGATGAGGGGATGGCTGCCAAGCGCTCGCGCTCCGGTAATCGTGTATGCCGCGTCGTCGATCTGGCCGGCGGAGGCACTAAAGGCGCTGCCGTGCTCGCGGTAGCTCCAGAGCACTGCGAGGCGCGCGCCAGGGTTATCCTCGTGCCCATCACGCTCTGAGTTCCCTCGCATGAGCCGCACCGTGCCATCACCATGATTGGTATAGATGTAGTCGGCCTGCGCGCCCGGCACTGAGGGGGGACCAAAGGTGAGCGTGGGGGAGGCGCCCACGAGGTGCATCGAGCGGAAGGTGAAGTCGGCGAGCGCAGGCATGACGGTCGCCGCCAGGATCGCCAGTGCCATCGCGGCGATCGGGGCCAGGCGCATAAGCCTTCGTGGAGTTCGGCGCCAGATATTGGGCACAGTGGATGAAGCCATGAGTCCTGAGTCTCTCCTCTCGGCGCATAGAGCGCACGCGTTCAATACCGGCGTCCATGCCCGAGGCCTGCCCGTACCACCACGCGCGACGTCGCCGGTTCGAGCCCGTCCCGGCCCTCAATCTGCGAGAAAGTGTCACTGACTCGCGTCAGCCGGCCAAGGGGCGCCAGTACCCAGCGCGGCGCGGCAGAGGTACCGGGTGCGCGTGCGCCGCAATCGAAACCATGCTCCAGGCAGACTCGAGGTGACGCCACATTTACAATAACGGGTGCTGGCATCACCCGGCCGGGCTTGCGCCGTGATCGTCGCGGTGCCCTCCCGTCGCCACGCCTGATTGTCCTGGCTCTGACACGCGATGGAGGATCTCCCAGGTCTGACGCGCGCCCCAGGCGATCAGCTCCGCGCGATCGGTGACACTCATCTCGGCGAGCATCTCGTGGCGGGCCATCCGAATCGCCGCGCCGGCTTCCGATGTGAGATCGTTGTGGTTGAGCGCTTCGCCAAGATCGAGATACGCGCGTACCGCCGGCGAGAGGCGCTGGCCGCTTCCCAAAGCGGAGTTGTGTACCGGTCGGTAGGCTGTTTGATGTGCTGCTTGTTCCATTCCCCGCGGCGCCGTTCGAAGAATCATTCCGTGGGCCTCATCGTAGAATCCTCGGATGACGTCTGGGATGCGGATTGGTAGCGATCTTGTTGATTGTGGCCTACCTCTTCACGGCTCGCATCGTACACTCAGGGCGCAAACTACCCGTCCCGTTCACTGGACGGTGTGTGGTTCGGGGTTCAGTTTCATAATCGGACCCTTGGTCCTCGAGTTCCAGAAGAACCAGCGACGACAACACTGACTCACTGGGGATAACGATGGAGTATCGACCACTCGGCACGACGGGACTGTGGGTTTCTGAGAT
>JAXDLH010000486.1:0-4075 GCA_034666705.1 Chloroflexota bacterium | reverse complement strand
ACCGCGGATGCGGGTTCCGCCGCACCTAGTACGGCCATCGTGGCGCCGACGGAGGTGCCTCCAACCGCGACGGTTACGCCAGTCGTGACTGGCACGCCACCGACGCCAGCGACCGCGCCCACTGTCGCATCGCCGACTCGGCTAGCGACGGCCACCGTACCCCCGACTGCCGCCCCGGCAGGCTCCGCGCCCGCGATCGGGCCAGCGGCAACTGAAGCGGTTCCGGTGGCCACGGAAGCGGCTCCAGCCGTGGCCCCAACCGACGTGCCGCCGCCGACCAACCCGCCGGCACCGCCGACCGCCACGCTGGCGTCGGTCGCGCCGCCAACGGATGTGTCCGCACCCGTCACGGTGCCGACCGACGTGCCCCTGCCGGTGATCCTGCCAACGGACGTGCCCGCTCCGACTGCGATCCCGACAACTCCGCCGGAGCCTACTGCCACGAGGATACCGACGGCGACGAACGCGCCGACCGCGCCGCCAACGTCGCCTCCCACCGCCACGACCTCGACGTGCGTGAATCCGACCGCATCGGCGTCGCCGTCCCGGGTTACACCCGGCCAGGGAGTTCAGTTCAGCGCGACGGGCTTCTCAGCCGGCACGTCGGTGAGCCTGCAGATCACGGGCCCGAGTCCCGCCAAGTCGACGGCGGTACAGGCCGATTCGTCCGGCAGGGTAAGCATCGACGTGCAAACGCTGCCGAATGACCAGCCCGGCCAGTACACGATCTCCGCGACCGGCACGCGCTGCGGCGGCGGCTCGGTCACTGTATCGGCGAGCTACGACTTGCTGCGGGTGCAGAGTACATCAGCACCCGCAACGCCGACGCACGATACCTTCGGCTAATTCGAGCCCAAGCCGCACGTGCTGTCGTTACCTGGGTGCCCCGGGGCGCGACAGCACGGCTTCTCGTGTCGCGGCCGCTGACGAAGCGGCTATCCTGGCCACCATCGAGAATCAGACGCGTGCGATCGATGGGCGATGGCTATCTTGCGAGGCGCGGGAGGAAGCGCTCCGCGTTCGTCTCGAAGAGTTTGAGGCGCGCGCTCTCGGCGAGCGCCTCCTGTCCAACGATGAGCGGCACCCCCTCGGGCCAGCAGGTGCCCGGGTGCGGATAATCGGTGCTGAAGAGCCATACATCCTCGCCGAGCTTATCCACCGCCTCGGGAATCAATCCCTCCTCGGCTTCCACGGAGCAGAAGAGCTGACCACTGGCGACGATCTCGGACGGCGTGCGCTTCATGAATGGCGTCGTCTTGGAGCCGGGATGGTAGCTCCCATCGAGCTTTTCGACGAGCCATGGCATCCAACCACAGCCGCTCTCGAATAGGCCGAAGCGCAAACGCGGGAAGCGGTCGAACACACCGCCGCCGATCAGCGCCGCCATGGCGAACTGGCCGCCCCAACCGTGATAGATCGCGTTTGGCGCCGCCACCCACGGGGTATAGGGCGGACGGTTGGAGCCGCCGTGAATCCAGATCGGCATGTCGAGCTCCTGCGACACGGCGAACAGTGGGTGCAGCACCGGATTGTCGAGCATCGTGCCGTCCGGCAATGCCCGCGGCACGTGGATCCCGGCGAAATATGGGTCCTGCTTCGTCCAGTGTTCGAGCATGCGAATCGTCTCGGGCACGTCGCGTGCGGTGACGTCCGCGATCCAGAAGAGGCGGCCTTCCGACTCAGCGCAATAATCGCTCATGTAACGATGGTACGCCCAGTGGAGCGCGCTCTCGAAGCCGACATCGTTCAGCATGCAGAAGCCGTCGGATTGGCTGGGGAACATGACACTGACGTCGACGTCGGCCTGGTCCATATCGCGCAGCCGAACCGCCGGGTCCCAGTTGCACGCAGGGTCGATGACGTGGCCCAGGTGGGTCCCCGCCGGATTGCGCTCTGGTGCGCCGTTCGCCGGCGCGCGCAGGTCGCGCTCGACCGCGAACGCGTCGTACGCACCCAGCGGGTGCGCCGGTGGCAGCGGCCAGAGGACCGGCCCAAGGCCCACGTCACCCACCCAGCGCTGGCGCGCCTTGACCGCCGCACTGAACTGCGCGTACGTCTCACGGTACTGCGGATCGATGTAGTCCTGATAGGTGCGGTCGAGGTCCCAGTACTCGCGAACGTGGCTATCCATATCGATGACGCGGTGCCCGTGATAGCTCATGCTCAACCTCCTGAAGCGTGCTTGACTTCCGACCCGCACGAACCCCACGCTCGGCTGGCATCTGGTGCCGCGGCTCCGACCGTTACCACCCGGTCCATGCCCCCTACGGCTGACCGGTACGAGGGGGCGCATGCCAGCCCGCGCCGCAACTCCCGAGAAGACACACCGCTGGCTCTTTCGGTGGCGTCGCGGCAACGTGCGTTTCCGCCAGTCTACGGCTTGCTCGCGCGCACTTCCAGGGCCTGGATGGGATCTCGTCAGTTCGGCCAAGCGCGATAATTCGCTACCACAGGGGTATGGAGTTCCATTAGATAAAGCTGCGCACAAAGACCACGGGTGCATGCTTCCCTCGACGGGGTGACGACCATCGGGAGGCTGCGCCCTCTCCTTCTCCGTGAATTAACATACATAACGTTACGCTATCGTAACGCACTATTTCCTTGACAACCTACCACGCCGCTGCGATCCTTGTACCCTGTACATGAGGCCCTGACGGCGACTGGAATTGCGGTTGCGATCTTCTTCACGACTCATAACCCCGCTAGTTTTCGCCTGCATCCTCGTAGGCAACCTCACGCCGTTGCAAACCGTGCAATCTGCGACGCTTGCCCCTGGTTCGGTCAGTTTTGGTGCCGACCAACGCGTGGACCCTGCGAACGAAACGCTTGGTCGATTGAGGGCGGCGTTTCCGGCAGATGTCGTCGCTACGGACATGCCGATACCGACCCCGACGCTCACCCCAGGTGATGATTCGCAGGCAGTCGAATCGCCTATCAACATAACGGTACCACCCAACACGGGAGTGAATTTCGCGGTCACTTTCATGAATTCGGGTACGACCACCTGGTCTTCCGATCATAGTTATATGTTCGTCGAACTAACTACTAATTTCACCTTAGAGGTTTGCAGTCCGACAGCGCCCGGTATCGGCTGTGGTTGGTCCCTGGTCGCGGTTTCACCCGCATCAGGGACGCGGAGCTTTGCATTCCGGTTGTTCCACAGCGGCGTTGGATTCGGGGTCACTATTCCGGTGAACATCACCGCCAGCACACCAACGCTGACTAGCACGCTAACACCCACTATTACACCTACACCGGTCGTACTACCTCAGGACACGTTCTCGCGGAGCGTCGCGACTGGCTGGGGCACCGCAGACCAGGGAGGGGGAGGGGGCTGGCAGCTGCGCTTCGCCGACACCACGGATGCCTCCAATACCGGGAGTGTGAATGGGGTGCAAGGCAACATCGCGCTGACCACTACGAGCAGTCCGGTCGTAGTGGTCGCATACATTGGGCCACCCATCGTCACGGACTACGACGTGGTGGCCACGATGCGGGCGGGGCAGGCAGGCTCGAGGATAGCGGTACTAGGCCGAGTCAGTGGGACCGGGTTCTACGCGGCGCAGCTGGTAGTGGGGCAGGACACGCTGGTCGTCAACATCAATAGCGCCGGCGCACCCCTTGGCTCGGCGACGCTCGGGGCGCCGGTTGCGGCGAGCACCGACTACACGGTGCGCTTGGATGTGCAGGGGAGCACGTTGCGGGCCAAGGCGTGGCTCGCGGGAAGCACGGAGCCCACCCTCTGGCAGATCATGGTCACGGACAGCACCATCACGGCGGGAGTGGTCGGGGTAGAGGCCTCGCTCACCGCTGCCCCTGCGACGGATACGTTCAGCTTTGACGACTTCATCGAATCCACCCCGCAGCCCGTTACGCCGACGAACACACCAACGCCGACTCCAATGGCGACGAACACGTCGACTCCCACTAATACGTCCACATCTACGGCTACGAACACACCGACCACGACCGATACGCCAACCCTGATAGCGACGGCCACGCTCACCCCGACGCCGTCCAATACGCCAACGCCTTCGACGCCGACGCCCACGGCGACGGGCGGCCCGATGCTGTT
>JAXDLH010000485.1:0-7845 GCA_034666705.1 Chloroflexota bacterium | reverse complement strand
CGAGGCCAAGCCGGAGCCCGCGACGCCCATCCGAGCGTGACGCAGCGCGGGGATGGCCGTCTCCCCCGACCCCTCCTCCAAACGTGGGGGAGGGGAGCCGACCTCCATGTCATCTTAGAGGCCGCAGCCGAAGGGTCCGTAGCCCAAGCATTGTGGTCACGGATCCTTCGCTTCGCTCAAGGACGATAAGGGCGTTGGGGCCGCGGGACGATAAGGGCGTTGGGGCTCGGGGTGACAAATCGGTCAGCGTTGGGTAATGGCGAGGTTGTCCAGGCGGGCGGTGATCCCGTCGGGGGGCGGGGTCTCGTCGAGACCGAGTACCGAGATCTGGTACCAGCCCGCGGCGAGCGAATCATCCTCCACCGACGCCAGGAGGACGCCGTTCGCGCTCGCCGCGATCGTGGTCCCCGCGCACGCGTACTCGATGTGATTCGAGGCCGTGCGCTGAATGGCGGGCGACACCTGGTCCGGAATCAGCACGGTAGAGGCGCCGCTCAGCTCCAGCCTCGCCAGGCCGAACGTACGCGTGTCGGGGATCACCGTGAGCTGGTACCAGCCCTGCTCGCTCGCCCGACATGCTACGCCGATCGCCCGGCCGACGGGATCGCCCGTGATGCGCACGTCGAAGGCCACCCCGCTATCGCGATACGTGCCGGGCAGGGCGACGAATGCGCCGCTCGGGCCGGTGAGCTCGTACTCGCCGTCGATATAGTGGGCGCGAAATGGGGCTCCCGCGGGGGCGGCCGCGGGTAAGAATCCAGCGGATGGCGCGTCGAAGTTGTCAGCCAGCAGCACCTCGCCCGGCCGCCCCGTCCGGGTGGCCTCGGCGGGCGCGCCGTTGGTACCCCGCAGCGTGGCTATGGCAACGAGAATCACCAGAACCACCAGCGTCGCGCCGGCGAGCAGGGGGCGCCGCGAGCCCCGCGGTGCGGCAGGCATCGGCTTCGACGGCGGCTCTGGGGCGGGGGGTGCTAAGGGCGCCTCGACCGCAACGTCCGGCTCGGCGACGGCCGGCGCGCTGCGCGCGGCGATCCCCATATTGCGATAGGGGTCGCCGGGTGGCCGGTCACGCGCAACCCGCCTCTGCAACCCGGCCACTCCCGGGCCGGGCGCGGTGGTCGAGGCGAGCGCCAGGGCGTTCGCGAACTCGGTGCACGAGGGAAACCGCTCCTCCGGCGCCTTACTCATGGCGCGTCGCACGGCCGCCGCCAGCGGCGCCGGGAAGCGGGGATCGACCGTGTCGAGCGGCGGCACCGGCTCATGAACGTGCTGGTAGAGCAGCGCGGGCGCGGCTCCCTCGAATGGCAGGCGGCCCAGCAGCAACGAGTAGGCCATGACCCCCAGGGCGTACTGGTCGCTCTGCGGAACCACCTCGCGGCCGAGCGCCTGCTCCGGCGACATGAAGGCAGGCGTGCCGATGGCGACGCCGATGCCGGTGATCGCCGTCACTGTGCCGAGGTAGGCGATGCCGAAGTCGGTCAGCAGCGGCCGCTCGCCATCCAGCAGCACGTTGGCGGGCTTGACGTCGCGGTGGATGATGCCATGGAGGTGTGCGGCGTCGAGCGCGCCGGCGATCCCGCCGATGAGCTGCGCGGCTTTGAACGGCTCGAGCGGCGTCGGCACGTCCTCGAGGCTCCGGCCGCCGGGCACGTACTGCATCACGAGGAACCAGAGGCCGAGCTCCTGGTCGAAGTCAAAGTCGAAGACGGGCAGTACGTTGGGGTGGGACAGGCTGGCCGTCGCCAGCGCCTCGCGGCGGAAGCGAACCACGGTGTCGTCTTTATCGTCATGCTGCGGGTGGAGCACCTTGATGGCGACGTCGCGCTCGAGGCGCGCCTGGTGCGCCCGGTAGACGGCGCCGTACCCGCCGCGCCCGATCTCGCTGACGATGACGAAGGTGCCGCGCTGGAGCGCGTCTCCCGGTTGGAGGGCTGCCACGAGCGTCCCATGTGGCCGCCGCCGCGACCAAGGTGGTTTGGTACCGCTAGTATGCCATCGTGTACGCGGGCAAAAACGTTTCCCCATCGTCTCTGCACGCCCTCACCCACGCTCCGGGCGGATGAGCGCGCAGCAAGCTCCGGCCCTCTCGACCCGGCGCCTAAACAAGCGGACCGGGTTGGAGTACAGATTTCGGCGTTCGGTAATTCCGGTAGGACGGGGGCTTGTCCCCCGCCGCAGCACGGCGGGGGACAAGCCCCCGTCCTACCGATCGCGGCTTGGGGCACGGCATCCGGTCCAGCCGCTTGCGAAGTGAGCCTCGGCGAGCGTGGCGCAGGGCGGGACGCTCATCTTCACGGTGACCGGGTTTGCGCCGCAGAGCACCGTCACCCTGCAATTCACCGGCGCGAGCGCGCTCGCCAGCCCGAGTTGCACCATCACCGCGCTGGTGGCGATCGGTGCGGCCCAGCCGACCGGCGCCTATACCATGACGGCGCTCGGCCAGGCGCCCGGTGGCGGCAGCGTCACTGTGAGCGCGCCATTTACGGTGACGGGTGCGGGGACACCAACCGCTGGGCTCCAGACCGCCGTGCCCGCGACGGCGACGCTCAGCAGCGCACCGGCAGCGTGCACCGCCCCGACCCTGGCGGTCGACGCCACAGTGGCAGCCGGAGGCGTAGCGACCTTTAGTCCCCGCAGCATCTCCTGCCTCTTGCCCGGTTTGCCACGTGGCATATTGCCGAATCCAGCCGAGCGTCCTCCCCGGGGTCGCCGTCGACCTGAAAGCCCTCTTCGACTGAGGGCACGCCGGCGGGGACAATGCTCCCGCTGGGGGTCGCTCACCAGGCGGATGGGGGACGATCTTCAAGGGATAAGTGACCTCATGCCATGTACAATGGCATATATTCCTTGAATGGTGACGGGGAGCGAATATGGCCAGACCAATAGGAGAAACCACGATCACCGGCAAGAACCAGGTAAGTCTGCCGGCGCAGGGGCTGCGTGACCTCGGCTGGACACGCGGCGATCATCTGGTCGTGCAGGTCATCGGGAAGGACATGCTGCTCCTGATGCGTCGACCCGAGGACTGGGTCGAGGCGTTCTCCGGAAAGATGGGCGACGTGTTCGGGGATCATGAGGATACGTTGCGGTACCTGGATGGGGAACGCCGCAGCTGGGAGCAAGGGTAGCGCGTGGCAGCCGCCGACCTCGACGCGGCGCTCGCCGGCGCTGAGCGGGTGCTGCTCGACAGCAGTGCGCTGATCGCCTTCCACACGACCCTCGAGCGGGCGCATCCGTTAGCCGAGCATGTGCTCGACCGCATTGCCGACGACGCCGACCCGCTGCGGGGCTACTATTCGTGCGTGAGCGCGGTGGAGCTCCTGGTGCGCCCAATCCGCAGCGGCCAGGACCGGTTCACCTTCATGCACGTATTCCTGACTCGGTTCCCGCATCTCATGGAGCTTCCTCTGGACATGGTCGTCGCCGTGCAGGCTGCCAACCTTCGAGCCGTTGCTGGTCTCGCGCTGCCAGACGCCGTCGTGGTCGCCTCAGGGCTGCTCGCCGGCTGCGAAGCGATCGTCACGAACGACGGGCGCTGGAAGCGGCGCTGCGAGCCGCTCTTTCGCCAGTTCAAGTGGATCTATCTTGAAGACTATTGTTGACGCCATTCGTCTATATTCCTTGAATGGTAGTGGAGCGCGAGATGACCAAGCCGATCGGAGAAACTACCATCACCGGCAAGAATCAGGTAAGCCTGCCGGCGCCGGGGCAGCGTGACCTCGGCGGGGCACGCGGCGATCATCTGGTCGTGCACGTGATTGGAAGCGAGGCTGGCGCTGAGCGCGTACTACTCGCGCGCTGATCGCCTTCCGGGCGACCCGCCAGCGATACAATGGGGCGGATAATCTGGAGCAACCTACCATGCCGGTGAGTGAAGCCACATTTCGCCAGCTCGCGCTGGAAGACCCTGAAGGCCATTGGGAGTTGGTGTGCGGTGACTTGCGACGGAAGCCCGGCATGACCGCGGCCCACAATGGGGCTTCCACCGAGTTAGCTTTCCAACTCATGCTGCAGCTAGATAAAGCATGGTTCAGAGTTCGAATTAATGCGGCACACGTGCGCCGTTCGCCGGAGAATTACTACATCCCCGACGTGTCGGTCTTACCTGCCGAATTAGTCCTTCCTCAACTGCCACTTCGTTCGCTCGAGGTCTACGATCGCCCGATACCGTTGGTGGTCGAAGTATGGTCGCCATCCACAGGTGAATACGACGTCGAAACCAAGCTCATCGAGTACCAGCGACGCGGCGATCTGGAGATCTGGCTGGTTCACCCCTATGAGCGCACCCTCACTGCCTGGGTGCGCCAGCCAGACGGCAGCTATACCGAGACGCTCTACACTGGCGGCCTCGTCCAGCCCAGCGCCCTGCCCGGTGTGACAATCGACCTGGAGGCCCTCTTCGACTGAGGTGCTAGAGCGAGCCAGTCGCATGCGCGGGGGCGATCTCGGTGTGCGCTACTGGCTCGCCGTCGACGAGCCCTGGGTCCGGGTCGCCGCTCCTGCCGACCGGCGGGACGATACCGAATCGTTCGCGCCACGGCGCGGCCAGGCGCGCGACCTTGCTCTGCGCCAGGAGTCGTTTGATCCCCACCGGATCGTGGCGATACGCGCGGATTGACCCCACCCATTTGACGCTCTTATATCCCTGAAGGAACGGCACCACCAGGCGGAGCGGACCGCCATGCTGGATCGGCAGCGGCGAACCGTTCATGCCGGTCGCCAGCAATACCCGCGGGTCACGAGCTTCCGCCATGGAGAGGCCTTCGAAGTACACTCCATCTCGCGAGCACACCGCCACATAGCCGTCCTCGTGCAGCTCCACCTGCGCCAAATTCAGCAGGTCGGCGAGCCGCACGCCCTCCCACTCCACGATTTCCGCCCAGTTGAAGATCTGACAGATCAGCGGCTGGCGCATCCGATAGCGCGGCAAGTCGGCGCATTGTGCCCACGTGATCGCGCGCTCGGCACAGTCGAGCCCAGCGACCGAGAGCGTGAGGTCCGCCAGGGCGACGGGCTCGGGAATCCGATAGAGTGCGATAACGGGCATTGGCTCCGTGTCGAAGTCCAGCCGGGCGAATTTATCGGCAAATTTCGGATATCTGACGCCCTCACGGATATACCCGGCGGGCTGAGCCCCATTCACCTGTGGTCGCACCGGCGGCTTGTTCGTGACCACGTGTTCCTCCGAGTTGCGGTGTGGGGGCTTGCTCGCCGTCTATGCTGCCTCAGCGTACGCCTCGGTAAGCAGGTACCAGAGATGGTCGTGGATCTCGCGGTAGACCGGGTTGGCAACGATCTCGCGCTCATGGCGCGGCCGGTCCAGCGGAACCTGCACGACCTCGCCGATCGTGGCATAGGGTCCATTCGTCATGACGGCGATCCGGTCCGACAGCAGGATGGCTTCTTCAATGTCGTGCGTGACCATCACGACCGTCTCGGTGTTGTTGTCCAGGCTCCAGATCTTGACCAGCTCCTCTTGAAGCGACGCGCGGGTCAGCGCATCAAGTGAGCCGAACGGCTCGTCTAGCAGCAGCACGCTCGGGTGCACGGCAAAGGCGCGGGCCACTGCGACGCGCTGCTTCATGCCGCCGGAGATCTGGCCAGGTCGCTTGAACCGATGCTGCCAGAGCCCAACCATCTGGAGAAAATGTTCGACCCGTTCCCGCTTCTCTGCCTTTGACAGCCCCGTCACCACCGAGTCGACCGCCTCGAAGATGTTGTCCCAGACGCTCATCCACGGCAGCAGCGAGTAGTTCTGGAATACGAGCGCACGGTCCGGACCTGGCTCCGTAATGAGCCGTCCCTCCAGGCATACCGTGCCGGCAGTTGCACGCTCGAGGCCGGCGATCATATTGAGCACGGTTGACTTGCCGCAGCCGGAATGCCCGATGAGGCTGACGATCTCACCCCGCTGGATGTCGAGCGAGACGTCATTGACCGCGACGTACGGCCCGCGGCTGGTGCCGAAGATCTTGGTGACTTCTTGGAGCTGCAAGAACGGTGTCATCATCAACCTCAGTACGCGAAGCGCTGGTTAATCCAGTCAAATGCGCGGTCCAGGATGAGCCCAACGATGCCGATCAGGAGGATGGCGGAGAGCACCCGCTCGAGGCTGAGCGCATTCCAGCTATCCCAGACGAAGAACCCGATGCCCATCCCGCCGGCCAGCATCTCGCCCGCTACGATGACCATCCAGGCGACGCCCATACTGAGCCGAAGCCCCGTGATGATGTGGGGCAAGCTGTACGGGAGGAGCACCTTGGTAACGTACTTCGTGCGCGAGAAGCGGAAAACCCGGGCGACGTTGCGGTGATCCTCGGGTAGGGACATTACGCCGAAGGCCGTATTGATCAACGTGGGCCAAATGGCCGTCATGAAGATGACGAAAATCGTCGCCGTGCCCGCCGACCGAAATGCCGCCAGGCCAATCGGAAACCAGGCGAGCGGCGAAACCGGACGCAGCACCTGCACCACGGGATAGAGCACGCGCCGCGAGATGGGACTCGCCCCCATCAGAAACCCAACGGGGACGGCGAGGAGTGAGGCCAACCCAAAGCCGGCGCCCACTCGGCCGAGCGAGCTGATGAGCTGCAAGCCGATGCCTTTGTCGTTCGGTCCTTTGTCGTAGAAGGGATTGCTCAGCAGGTGCCAGAACACCCCGAGCGTGGCGAGCGGCCCGGGCAGGTCCTTGCCGGCAATCATGCTCGCAACCTGCCAGACAAGCGCCAGCAGCAAGAAGCCGGCCAGTGGAAAGAGCAGCGCCGCGCCAATGCTGCGAGCCCGGGCGCGGATCGCTGACTCACCGGGCACCAGTGGGCGAAACGTGAGGGTCGCCCGTGTCGGTGGGGTCACGCTCGCGGTCGCGGCGCGGGCAGGAGAGAATCGCAGCATCTTTGTCCCCCTTTATCCACCGCCCGTTATGCGGCGAGTGGCCGGTAGCGGCGTAGCGAGGCGGCAGGATCTTTGGGATCGAACGTGAGGTTGTCGAGATCCAGCGTGAATGGGCTCATGTCGTCGTCCGGGATCGGCAGCCTCATCTCTGTCGCGACCTCCGTGTACAGGTCGTGCTGGATGAGGCGATCGGCGATCGCCTGGTACTCGGGTGGCTGGGCGAGCAGCCCGAAGCGGACGTACTGCGCCATGAACCAGATTCCGTGGGCTTTGCGCGGGAAATTCACCAGACCGCCGTTGCTGAAGATCATGGAGTCATCCGTGTACGTCGTGTCCCCAAGCGCGCACCCCAAGCTGTATTGGCCTTGCAGACGGGCATCGATGACGTTCGATGGCGCGTTCACGTAGGCTTCACTCCCGATCGTCGGCGCTGCGCTGCGTCGATTGCCGAGGTCGTCGATCCACGTCGACGCCTCGAGCACCGCGCGCATCACATTCTTTACGTCCTCTCGCCGGGTGGTCAGGAATTCCTTGTTGACCACGAGCGCCTTTTCGGGATGCTGCTTCCAGATATCCTGCGAAGCGATCTGGGTGAATCCGATGCCCTCCTGGACGGCGACACCACCCCACGGCTCGCCGACGCAATAGCCATCCATGTTGCCGACCTTCATATTGGCGACCATCTGCGGGGGTGGAATCGTGATGATTTTGACCGTCGACTGGTCGATACCTGCGGCGGCGAGCCAGTAGCGAAGCCACATGTCATGGGTCCCGCCAGGGAACGTCATGGCGAAGGTAACCTCTTTCTTCGCCTTGAGCGCATTGACGCCGCTGCCTACCGTGGTGAGGTCCTTAAACCCAATTGCGCCGCAAAAATCTTTAGAAAGGGTGATCGCCTGACCGTTGCTGTTCAGCATCATCGCGATGGGCATCTCCTTGCCGGCGGTGCCTCCT
>JAXDLH010000484.1:0-10164 GCA_034666705.1 Chloroflexota bacterium | reverse complement strand
GACGGATGGCTCCATGGATCCCTTCATCCTTCGCTCACCGGGCTGCCGTCCGCGCTCGCCAGTGTGCCAGCCACTCCTCGTATTGCTGCGGCGTGTCGACGTCGGCCAGCACACCGGGCTCGTCCGTGGGCAGCTCCAGCAGATCATCGGCGTGCGCCCGCACCACAACCCTGGCGCCTTGATCGAGCGGCGCGGCAAGCAGCTCCGGAATTAAGGCGCCGGCGAAGAGCGTGGGGTGGCCCCGACGGCCATTGTGCGTCGGGACCACAATAGCCTTCCCGGTGGCCTCATGCGCCTCGATGACCGCGTCGACGACGGTATGGGGGATAAAGGGATGGTCGGCGAGACACATGATCACGGCATCCGTCTCCTCACCGATCTGACGCAGCCCGACGTGCAGGGAGGAAAGCTGGCCGAGTGGGTAATTCGGGTTCACGACCGCGATCGGTGCGACCTCTGGCATCGCCTCGGTGATCACCTCGGGGTGGAAGCCGAGCACGACGACGATCCGGCTGGCACGAGATGCGCGCAGCTCGCCGAGCAGGTGCCCGAGAAACGTCTCGCCGTCCAATGAGAGGAGCGGTTTTGGACGCCCCATTCGTGACGACTCGCCCGCCGCAAGGACGATGGCCGCTACTTCAAGACTCACTCGCCCGTGCCTCCGTATACCACCTGCTGTTCCCGGAAAATGACTGCGCGGCCGCACCAGCATGAACCGACTGCGCGTGCATTGCGCAGTGGTTCATGACGATACTAATCATACGCGCAGGCAAGGCGCGCCAGGCTTGAAATGGCGCCGCTGCACCGCGGCCCCGGGGAGGCGCGATGAATTTATCTCCGGATCAGCCTGACTCGGTGGGCGACGATACCCCTGAGGCGTTGCGACGAGCGCTCGCCGACGCGCAGCAGCGGCTCGCCTATTACGAGCGGTTCGGCAGCGTTCTTCAGGCCCAGATGGATGCTGTTGTGAACCGCGCGGCCGCGATCACCCGGGAAAACGAAGAGGAACGCGACCGCGTCGCTGGCGAGGTCGACCGGCTGCGAGTCGACGCCAGGACTTTGCGGGACGAGGCACAGGCGCTGCGCCAGGAGTGCGAGCTCCACCGCCAAGAGTCTGCGCGAATTCTCCTCGAGCTCCGCGAAGAGACCGCGGGGATCCTCGCCCGTGCCCGTGACGCTACGACGCAGATCGTGGGACGTACCGTCGAGCAGCTCGCGGCGCTCGAGAACGAAGTTGGCCGCGGTGCAGTACCCCAGCCTCGCCCAGAGGATCAGCCAGCACCACCTTCTCCGATCGCCGCCGCCGAGCATCCAGGAGACGTTCAAGTACGGCCGCCGTTCGCTGCATTCCACGCCGACGCCGGCCAGTCGCCAATCGAGGAGGACTCCGACACCGCGTCATTTGGGTCACTGACCGTCGTGGCTCCGACCATCGGTTTATCGGCCGATCCCGGTGGCAGCGGGACGTCGCCATGGGTGCAGCCGGATGTGGTTGCTGGTCCACCGAGCATCGAGCGGGGGGGGCCGAGCACGCCGTTGGCCGAGCGCGCGGCCAAGCTCATGAGCTTCGGAAGCGAGTCCGAGGCAACGTCGGCGAACGAAGCCGAGCCCCAGGCTGACCTCGGCGCAATGCCAGGCGACGACGCCACGATCACGCGGCTTCGGGTGCGCCCCCTCCTGCCGGACGACCAGCTCGCGCGGCTGCAGCGCGCCGTTCGGAGCCTCGCCGGAATTCGCGGTGCCGAGCTCAGCAGCAGCTCTGACGAGGCCGTCGATCTGGCGATAACCCATGATTCCGAAACGAGCCTTCTCGGCAGCCTGCTCGGCGTGTCCGGTCTCGACTTTCGCGTCCTGGCCCGAGACGATGCATTCCTCGAGATCCGCTTGCTGCGCCTGGAGCTCTGAGGGAACCGACGGCCATCGTCCCCCGGCACGCTTTTCGAGCGCTCAAGTTCCACGTCATCCCGAACGACGCGGGGCATTTCCCGGAGGGGCACGCAGCCGGCACCCCCGGGGGATCCAACGCCGCTTCACTCCGCCGCATGACACGTGTGCTGCCGGCTCGCGAGCCGCGGCATGCTGCCGACCCGAAACGCCGCGGGCCGGCGCGATAATACGAGCGATGTGGCGTGCCTCATGCCCTGTGGTGCGCCAACCTGGGCGTTGGGAGCAGTCGATGGGCATATGGAATGGACACGTGATTGACCGCAGCGCCGCGCGGGCTGAGGCTGGGCCGTGGGCGCAGCGGGTGCTTCTCGGCGTCTTGCTCGCGGCCTCGGTGATCGGCATGATCGGGGGCACGTGGGATGCCGCCTGGCACGTCACGCTGAAACGGGAGACGTTCTGGACCCCGCCCCACCTGCTCCTTTACGGTGGAACTGGGCTTGCCTTTGCCGCCAGCGCTGCTGCGCTGCTCGGCACGCTGCGCTTCGGTTGGGGAATGCCAGGGCCGACGATTCGGCTCAGGCGGGCACTGCCCCTCGGCTTCGCGCTGGTTGCATTCGGCGCCGCGATCATCATTGGCGCCGCGCCAGTCGACGACTTCTGGCACCGGACCTTCGGCCGCGACGTCGACGTATGGAGCTTCCCGCACCTGCTCGCACTGGCCGGTGGCTGCGTGCTGAACGTCGGGGCGGTCATGGTAGTGAGCGCCGATGCGCGGCGCTTCGCCGGCCGGACGCTCGGCCACCGGGCGGCGATGGCGACGTGTCTGACGGTGATCCTCTGGGCCGCGATGTTCAGCTTGAACTGGTACACGCTGGTGCTGGCAATCTTTCGTGACAGCGTGAAGTATCCGATGCTCGCGGCGCTCGTCGGCACGCCCGCGCTGCTGATCGCGTCGATGGCGCTCGGCCGAGGCGGCGCGACGCTCGTCGCAGGTATCTACACGGCCTACACAGTGGCCGCTCACCTATTGCTCGTGCGGCTCGGCTTCGCGCAGCTACCATTCCCACCGGCGCTCATCGTGCCGGCGGTGGCGGTTGACATGCTCCTCTGGGCGGGGACGACGCGGGCACCGGACGTGCGACGGGCGCTTGCCGCAGCCGCCGCGTTTGCGCCGACCTTCTATCTCGCCGAGGCTGCCTCACTGGCCTGGCTGCCCCACATACCGCTGCAGGGACCGCCGACGACACTGGCCGCCATCGGCTACTTGAGCGAGGTCGCGGCCCGCCCGTGGGACCTCCCCCACATTCTTGCGGCGCTGCCGTTCGCAATCGCTGTCGCGGTCGTAGCTGGTCTCGCCGGTTGGTGGGTGGGAACTGCAGTCCAATGGGTGCAAGGCATCCGGCCCTCGCCAGTTGGTGCTACGCCCGAGTCGGCCAAGCAGCCCGTGTCTCTTCGAGCCCTTCCAGGTGCGACGTATCGCCGATAACGAGCGCCTCCGTGCCGTGCGGGCCGAGCTCGACGATGCTGAGTGAGGCGGGCCGAATCGGGAGTCCACGCTCGCGCCCTGGATCGAAGCCGAGCAATGCGCGGAGCAGGACCCCGAGTGCCGCGCCGTGGCTTGCCAGTAGCACGCCGCGTGGGCTCGTCGACCCTGCGGCGAACCAGCCGCTCGGTTCTTCGGTCTCGCCTGGTGTGATCGGCGCGCCGGCGAGTGCGCGAAACCCCGCGGCGACCCGCTCTGCGAGTACGTTCAACGACTCGCCGCCAGGCGGACAATTTTCCGCTGGATTTCCAAGATATGCCTCCCACAGCTCGGGATCGCGCACAGCAATCTCATCGTGGCGGAGCCCCTCCCATTCCCCGAAGCAACACTCGCGCAGCCGCACATCCGTAATGATCGGGATCGGTCGCTCGCCCACGATGATCTGCGCCGTCTCGTGCGCCCGCAACAGATCGCTGCTGTAGCCCACGTCGATGGGCTCGACGCTGAGGCGGATGGCGACACGTGCGGCCTGTGCACGACCGAGGGCGCTGAGCGGTACGTCGTGGTGACCCTGGAAGCGGCGCGACTCGTTCCACTCCGTAGAGCCGTGACGCACGAGGTAGACGCGGGTCATCGCACACTCGCCCAGGGGTTATACGGCGGCTCGGCGCTGGGCTCTGCCAGGCCAAGGGCTTCCCGTGCCTCGCCCACCACGTAGAGCGAGCCGGTCACGACGACGACGCTATCTGGGCCAGCCCGGGTACGAGCGAGCTCCAGCGCCTCGCCGACGGAATCCGACGTTGTGGCCGGGACGCCGTGGCGTATTGCCAGCGCGGCGATCTCCGCAGGATCGACCGCGCGCGGGTTGTGTGCGCGGGTCGCCATCACATGCGCGGCCGGCAAGAGCGCCTGCACGATGCCCGCGCGGTCCTTATCGCTCATGATTCCCAGGACGAGCACGATCCCCCGCCCCGGAAATGCGGCCTCGAGAGACACCCGAAGCAACTGAGCGGACTCGACGTTATGCGCGCCGTCGATCACGATTGGCGGCACTCCGTCCAACACCTCGAACCTGCCGGGCCACACGACTGCCTCGATGCCCCAGCGCGCTGCATCCAGGGGAACGTGACAAAAGCCAGCCCGGTCGATCTCCTGGAGCACGGTCGTGGCGACGAGCACGTTCGTGCGCTGAAACACGCCGCGCAGTGCTGGCGCGAGGTCGACGAGCCGGCCGCGTGGGGTGAGCAGGTCCCACGGTCGGTCTGGGTCCCATCGGGCGGCATCGTCGGTCCCAGCGACCACGAGCGGCGCCCCACGCTGGGCGGCGACGGAGCGAATCACCGCCATTGCCTCCAATGGCTGGGGAGCGCTCACGCACGGCCGGCCGACCTTGACGATGTCTGCCTTCTCGCGAGCGATCGCGTCCACGGTGCTGCCGAGGATCTGCGTGTGATCGAGGCTAATCGACGTAAGGACGGCGAGCTGCGCCGCCACGGCGTTGGTGGCGTCGAGCCGTCCGCCGAGCCCGACCTCGAGCACGGCGACGTCGACCCCCTGGCTCGCGAACCAATCAAGGGCGAGCGCGGTCATCACGTCATAGGCGGTGGTCGGGCCGGGAACGCGCTCCACGGCCCCGCGTACCCGTGCCATCGCGGCGGCGAACTCATCCGGCGTGAGCATTGCACCGTCGACGCGGACCCGCTCACGAATGGTGTGGAGGTGCGGTTGGGTATAGAGCCCGGTGCGATAGCCAGCCGCCCGCAAGCTGCGCTCGGTCATTGCGGCGGTGGAGCCTTTGCCCTTGGTGCCCGCGATCAGTATCGATGGGTAGCATTTATCCGGTCGGCCGAGGGCATCGAGCAACGCCCGGATTCGGTGCAGCCCCATCTCAATCGAGGACGCGCCGCGCTCGATATCCGGCAGGCTCGCAAGGTAGACGGCTGGCTCGACGCTCACCGGCCGACCTCTGGTTCGATCGCAATTGGCCACCCGCGGACGACTGCATCGGCCATTCGCGCCACGCGCGCCATCGCGGGCAGGTCGTGGACGCGCACGACGTCGGCCCCATTGCGTATGGCGAGCGCGACCGTGGCGGCGGTTCCCTCGACGCGGTCCTGGGGCGGCAGGTCAAGGGTGACGCCGATCACCGACTTGCGCGACGTACCGACCAGGATCGACGCGCCGAGCGTGCGCAGCTCGCCGAGCCGCGCGAGTAATTCGAGGTTCTGCTCGGGCGTCTTGCCGAAGCCGATACCCGGGTCAACCACGATTTGGCTTCGCGCAACCCCGGAGTGCTCGAGGATCACCATGCTCTCCTTCAACCCCGCGACGACTTCGGCCAGCAAATTATCGTATGCGACTTCGCGAAAATAACCGCCGAGTCCTTCCGCGCGGCTAGCAATAGCCGCGCGGTTGTGCATTGCCACCGCGCCCGCGCCGTGCCGTGCCACGACGCCCGCGAGTGCTGGATCGCGCTGGAAGCCCCACACGTCGTTGACGATCGTGGCTCCCGCGTCGAGTGCGGCTTCTGCGACCTCCGCCCGGGATGTGTCGATTGAGATCGGCCGCGTCGTCCGCGCGTGCAGCTCCGTGATCACCGGCACCACTCGCCGCTCCTCCTCGGCGGCGTCGACGGGATCCGCCCCGGGGCGCGTCGATTCACCGCCCACGTCGAGGATGTCGGCGCCATTGGCGACGAGCGCCAGGCCGTGGGCGACCGCTCTGCGCGTATCAAGCTGACCGTCACCTGAGAACGAGTCTGGCGTGACGTTGACGATGCCCATCACGTAGGTTTTATGGCCCCAGCGAAGCACGGCGTCGCCACAGCGCATCGATGGCCGCGGGTCGCTCACTCAGGGATGCCCAGGCGAGCAGCGATCGACTCGACGCATGCCAGGAGCTCGCGGCAACGAACGTCCGCGCACAGCGCTGCAGCGATCGCCGCCCCGCCCGCACCCACTCCCTCTTTGACGAGCCCCTCTTCGTAGCGCCGCAACCCGGCATGGCGGGCGTGTGCGAACGAAAGGGCAGTGGCGAGCAGTGGATCGGGTCCGACCTCCCGTTGCAGGCCGATTGCATCGGCCCGGGGATCCTCGACGACCCAACGAGTCGTCGCGACGGCGATGCGACCCGACGGATCGGGTGCGCGCTGCAGCGTGGCGAGCCGTCGCAACAGCGCGAGAACGGCGATCATCTGCGTTCCGCCGGCGAGCAAGAGCGGCGTGTCGGCGTCGAGGCAGCCGCTGGCGAGACCGGCCACGGTCGCCTGCATTGGGTCGCCGAGCGTGGCGACGGCCGCGAGCGGGTCTTGCGTCACGGCGTCGAGGTCAAGATGCTGCATCGCTCGGTCGACGAGCGCGGTCTTGCTGGCATGGGCGTTCTCCGCCATGCTGCTGCTCACCCGACCGTCCGCCGCAATGCCCAGCGCGCGGAGCAAGGCGAGCGCGGTGGTCGTTCCCCCGGGGACGCTCTCGCCTATGACGAGATACGGGTGAGTTCGTCCGAGCCTCTGGCCCAGTGCATGGCCCGCGGCGAAGAGCGCCGCCGCATTCGGCACGGCATGCCCGTTGGTAATCAGACCACCGGGCTGGCAGCCGAGCTGTACGGAGGGTGCGTCCGGCGCAATGCGGCAGCCGGCGTCGACCACCAGGTGTGGAATCGACGCCAGCTCGAGCGCCGCGCGAGTGATCAGGGCTGGGCCAGGCGGACCGAGCGGGTTCGAGGGCACGCCCGGCACGCAACGGGCCGTGCCGTAGGCGAGTACCTCCGCGTCGGCGGCAGCGGTAAATGGGATGAGCTCGGTCGTCGCTCCCGCTGCCGAGATGCCCGGGATGAGTGCGGTCTCGGTGGAGGCGATCACGCAAAGGAAAAGCGGTCGCTGACCGCGCAGGCGCGCTGCCAGGCGGCGTCCTTCTTCATCGGCGCAGGCGAAAAGCAGATCGTCCATGGCCTCGCTCAGATGGCATGAGGTGACGGGCCCCAAGCATATCACGGCCCCCACATAGGCACGGCAACCAGCAAGGGCGGCACGGCGATCGCTACGGCTATCTCGACGATTTCCGAGATTGCGCCGTATGTGTCGCCCGTGAGGCCAGGAATACGGCGCATCACGAGGCGCGCAGTGAAAACGGTCGCCGCGAACGCAACGGCGATGAGGCCAAGTCCTGCCAGCCGCAGGGGCGCGAGGGCGAGGAGGGCGAGGGGCGTCGCGATCACCAGCTCGCGGGCGTTGGCCGATGACTTGTAGGCGCGACCGAGGCCGTCAGCGCGGGCCGAAGGGTAGTGCACAGTTGCCAGCACCATCGCCCAGCGCGAGAGCGCCCCCATAGCCACGAAGGTGGGGAGTCGCACCGGTTCTGGCACCACCAGCAGCGCGCTGTATTTCAGGAGCAGGTCGGTTACGAGACCGACGATTGCGAAGCTCCCGACGTGGCTATCGCGCATGATCTGCAGTCGCCGCTCGGCGGGTGCAAACACGAAGAGCCCGTCGCAACTGTCCATGAGTCCATCGAGATGCAAGCCACCGGTGATCGCCGCGAGCAACCCGACGGCGAGCACGGCGCGGATCTCCGGGGTGGTGACTCGCCCGAGCAGCGAATCGATGAGTCCGACGGCGCAGCCGATGAGGGCGCCGACGAGTGGGAACCAGCGGAGCGACCTCCCAACCCGTACTTCCTGGTCCCGTCTGGGCAGCGGGAAGCGGAGGCAGGTCAAAAACTCGAAGGCCACGACGAAGCTCATTGGACGAGCATATAGGGGGCCACGAGCACCACAGCCAACTCGCTCAGCACGCACGTCGCGCCGCACACGTCGCCGGTAATGCCGCCGAGGCGGGCCATCGCCAAACCCGAGACGGCGAGCATGGTGAGCAGTGCGACGCCGAGCATTGCTAGTCCGCCAGCGCCGCCCACGAGCAGGCAGAGCGCGCCGGCGGCGCCCACGCCGCCGAGCGCCCGCGAGGTGGTCGCGCCACGCTTCAGGGCCGCGCTCAAGCTCAGCTCCTGGCGGGCGTATGGAAAGAGGCGATAGGCGACGAGGATGCCGGTGCGGCCACAAGCGGGCATGAGGAGTAAGACAGCCGGGCGGATGGCGACCGGCACTGCGCCGAGCGCGACGTACGTTGCGCACATGACCCACGCCCCGGCGATGGCGCCCGGCGATGAAGCGACTGAGTGGTGCATCACCGCAAGCCGGGCGACTCGGTCCGGTCCAGCTACGAGCCCGTTTGCGGAGTCGATGAGCCCGTCGAGGTGCAGCGATCCGGTGCACACCACGATCGTTGCGAGCAGCAATGCGTTGGTGACTGGCGTTGCCACCACAAGACGACTGGACCAGTCGACCGCGACGAGCACTAACCCGAGGAGCGCTCCCACCAGGGGGAACCACGTGATACTGCGCTCGACCTCGCGCTCGGTCGTCTCCGTGCGCGTGCCGAACGGCAATACCGTCAGGAACTCGCAGGCCGCAAGGAGTGACACAGCCCGTTCTGCCCCCAAGTCGGTTCTCACCCCACGTGGAGGCGCGGAGCATTACAGCGCGGTCAACCAGGTCTGAGCAGGCTGGCGAATAGACCTCAGACTACGGCACGGATCATGGGCGTTTGCTCCGCGTGCTCGTGAGGAGTGATCGGGCCAAGCACGCGCTGCGTAGCCATGATGTGGCTGCACGTCTCCCACTGGGCGTAGAACTCACATGAGCAGTGCCAGTGGCCGTCGCGATAGGTTACGCGGTGCAAATCGTGATCGCCACGGAAGCTCGCACTGAACTCAGCAATCTCGATCCGCTCCGGCTCCTCCGCATACTGGTGGGCCTTCTGGATCTTCCCGATGAGGCTCGAGTGCATCATTCCCCCCAAGCGCGACGTGATCGCGGAAACACAAGAGCGCCAACCCGCCCCATGGCAGACTGGCGCTCACCGACCTCTGGACTCGTCGTTGTGCTTCGTGGCACCCCGACTCCCCTGCCGCCCCAGTCCGAGTGGAGTCGACTCTCCGAGTATAGGTCGGCAAGAGAGCCCGGTCAAACCGGAATTCGCGCGGGATGAGCCTGCGGGGCACCGGCCCATCCTCTGTTACCATGGGACAGCCGACGGCGCGTGCGGCGCAGTGTGGTTTGTCTCCAAGGCCAGCACGCTGCTCGAAGAAGGCCCACAGGAGGCGTCTGTGTCTTTCACTCCGCTCATCATCATCATTGCGATCGTGCTGCTGATCATTGTCCCCTCGCTGCGGATGTGTAGTGAGTGGGAGCGCAAGGTCGTGCTCCGCCTCGGCCGCTTCACCGGCGTGCGCGGCCCCGGCGTGTTCCTGCTGCTTCCCTGGATCGAGCGCACCCCGTTCACGATCGACCTGCGCACGATTACGAGCAGCTTCACCGCGGAGCAAACGCTCACGCACGACAACGTGCCGGTGAACGTGGACACGATCATCTTCTGGCGGGTCGTCGATCCTGCCCGTGCGGTGCTGCAGGTGGCGGACTACACCTCCGCTGTGCTCGGCGCCGCGCAGACCGCGCTGCGCGACAACATCGGGAAAAGCGACCTCGCCCACGTGCTCGCGGATCGTGCGACACTCGACGTCATGATGACCGAGGCGCTCGATGCCCAGACCGAGCCATGGGGCATCAAGGTGCAGTCGGTGCAAATGCGCGACATCAAGATTCCGGACGTATTGCAGGATGCGATGAGTCGCGTCGCCCAGGCCGATCGCGAGCGCCAGGCGCGGTTGATTCTGGGGGACAGCGAAGTGCAAGTGGCGCAGCGCTTTGCTGATGCGGGCGACGTATACGCCAACAATCCG
>JAXDLH010000483.1:0-11774 GCA_034666705.1 Chloroflexota bacterium | reverse complement strand
TGGACGCAAGACATTCCGGCAGCGCGCGTGAAGGCGTCGGTGGTCGACATGGTGAGCGGCAACGGGGCGCCGATCGCGGTGCGGATCCAGGGCGAGGACCAGAATACGTTGACGTCGCTCGCGACCCAGGTCGCGCAGCTCGTCCGCAACACGCGCGGGACGACCGACGTGACCGATGGTGGCGTGACCGGGCAGCCGGAGCTCGTGGTATCTATTGATCGCGAGCGCGCCGCCGATCTCGGCCTCACGCCCGGCCAGGTCGCGAGCGTCCTTCGCACCGGGCTCGCCGGCAGCGTCGTTTCGAGTTTCCGCCCCACGGGAACCTCCGGCTGGGACGTGAACGTCATCCTGAACCCAGAGGCACGCGCGCGGGCGGAGCAGGTAACAGACATCCCCATCGTCACGCCGCGCGGCTCGACGATCCGCCTCGGCCAGATTGCCCAGGTTTCTACGCTCAGCGGCCCGACGCAGGTGGATCGCCGTGACCGGCAGCGTCAGGTGATCGTGACCGCGCAGCTCGACGGGCGCCTGCTTGGTGACGTGACCACGGATATCCAGGGCGGCATCGACAAGATTGCGGTGCCCGCAGGGTACCGGATCAGCCAGGGCGGGGCGGCCCAGGACCAAGCCGACTCGTTCGGCCAGATCTTCCAGGCGCTCGGACTCAGCGTCCTTCTCATGTACATGCTTATGGTGGCGCTGTTCGAGAGCCTGCTCTTCCCGCTCATCGTCATGATGAGTCTGCCGCTCGCCGTGTCCGGCGCCTTCGGGCTGCTGGCGCTCACCGGCAACTCATTGAGCATGATGAGCATGATCGGGATGATCCTGCTGACCGGGCTCGCCGGCAAAAGCGCGATCCTCCTTGTGGACTACACAAACTCCTTGCGGCGGCAGGGTGTGCCTCGCGATGAGGCGCTGCGCATCGCCGGACCGACGCGGTTGCGCCCGATCCTGATGACGACGTCGGCGTTGGTTCTCGCGATGTCGCCGATTGCGCTCAAGCTGGGGGAGGGGAGCGAGTGGCGCGCGCCGATGGCGGTAACGGTCATTGGCGGTCTGATCACGAGTACGCTCCTGACGCTCGTGCTCATCCCGGCGGTCTACACGATCCTGGATGACTTCCAGGGGTTCCTGAGCCGCGCGCCCGGGCGGCTGCACAACCTCGCCCTGCGGCTGCTGCGGCGAAAGGTGGCAATCCCCTCGCGACCGCCCGCGTCCCCCGAGCGTCCGGCGTCGCCGGCGGAGCGCGTGCGCGGCGTGCCGCTGCGAATCCCGGTCTCGGGTGGCTCTGACTAGTACCGCTGGGCGCATGTTTCTCGTTGATTGCCGTCGGCTGCACGTCCGGTAGGGCGGGGGCTCGTCCCCCGCCCTACCGGCAAGCTCGTGACCAACTTCCGCCGCGTTGTGCTAGGCACGGGTCTGAACCTCGCCCGCACGCGGGCGAGGGGGCAAATTGCTGCGTGAAGACGCCTGCAATTACCCGACCCAATTGCTTCGAAGTTGGACGCAATTGGCGGCGCAGTGCGGTAAGCTTGGGGCGGTTACGGATCGCACGCGATTCACGCCATGCAGAGAGGAGACACCCGATGACCGTCAGCGTTTCCCCGAACGGCAGGAACCACTACGAGACCTCCGCGCCGTCGAACGAAGTCCTGGTCGCTACCACCAATGGCATCGTTGCGCTCACCCGATCCGGTCCTGGCGCCCCCTGGCAGGAATCTCGCCGCATGCTCGAAGGCAAGCACGTTGGCTCGGTGGTCGTCGAGCAGCGCTCGGGCACGATCTTTGCCGGTGTCCATAAGGGCGGCCTCTGGGCCAGCGCCGATGGGGGCCAGAGCTGGGAGCGCCGCGACGACGGTATCGCCGATGATGACGTGTATTCGGTGAACGCCGTCGAGGCGGGCGATGAGGTACGCATCTACGCGGGCACCGAGCCGGCGCACCTCTATGTGAGCACCGATCTTGGTAAGAGTTGGACCGAGCTGCCAAGCCTGCGGGACGTGCCGAGCGTCAACGAGTGGACGTTCCCTGCCCCGCCACACGTCGGCCACGTGAAGACCATCGCGTTTGACCCCCGAGATGCAAACACGATCTACGTCGGCGTCGAGGTCGGCGGCGCATTCAAGAGCACTGACGCGGGCAAGACCTGGCGTGAGCTGAACGGCTTCTACGAGGACGTGCATCGACTCATGGTCACGTCCGCCCGCCCGGATGACATCTACATGTCCACCGGCCGCGCGGTGTACCACAGCGCTGACGCCGGGGACACCTGGGAAGAGTTCACGTTGCCGCAGGCGCGGATCGCCTATCCGGACGCGCTGGTCATCCTCCCGAATCAGCCCGACGTCATGTTTACCGCGGGTGCGAGCGCGAGCCCTGGCGCGTGGCGGGAGAGCAATGATGCCAACTCGCGCATCGCGCGCAGCCGCGACGCCGGCCGTACGTGGGATTATCTCGAGGGTGGCCTCCCCGAGCACGTACGCGGCAACGTCGAGGGGATGACGATGAACGTCTACCCCGGCGGGTTCGCGCTCTTCGCGGGCACCACGGACGGCGACGTCTTCTTCAGCGACGACGAGGGTGAGCACTGGGCGACCATTGGCCAGGGCCTGCCGCCCGTCTCGAAGTCCGGCCACTTCCGCGCTCTGCGGCCTGACCTGGCCGCCGCTCGGTAAGAAGCGCGGCGCGAGTTGGCCACTCGTTGGAAGATCGCGGGGTGAGGATCTTCTCATCCAGGGCTATACGAAGGAGCCGCAATTTCACCCGGTGAAATTGCGGCTCCTTCGTATAGCCCGTGCCGATTCTGTTAAATGGCTGTTTGGGAAATCGAATTTGACGCCGTGCGGGTGCCCCGCGTGGCGTGGCCACTCCTGATCAGGACTTCCACGTCCTGTTGGCCGGGCCTCACTCAGGTGAGGCCCTCCGCGTGGGTGCCCTGGTACTCGGCGATCAACTCCTCGTAGGGGACCTGCCCTTCGGAGCCGACGGGGATCTCCGGGTTGTCGAGGGAGTCCAGGTACTTCACGCGGATGAACACATTGTCGGGCAGCACCTCGCGAACCTCGACGAGGCTTCCGTCGGAGGTGGTGCACTGCATGCCCTGCTTGAGATGTGCTGGATTCATGGGGGCGTCTACTCCATCTCGCTGTGATCTGGGGACGTCGCTTGCGGATGCTGGCCCGGTGCTGAAGGCTGCTCGATGATGGCTTCACGCGAGGCGTGCCCGTCGCATTGGACGTCGCCCATGTCTACACCAAGCGCCGCCAACCGTCAAGATCAACCGAGTCGTTTTCGCTTGACCCCGATTGGAACCCCAGGTACCATCCGGACGAAGTACGGGGTAGCGAGCGCCTGGCTGAGAGCTGCGAGGCGGGCACGGTAGCGACGGTTCATGGGATACGCACGTTGCGTTTCGCTGGCGCTGATCTCGCTGGTGCTCGGGTGCAGCTATGCGGCGCCGGGCCGGCCAATCATCCCGGGCGCCGCGGTGCCGAGCCCCTTCGTCGAGCGGGGTGCCTTGCCGACCGCTGCGGCCCTCCGCAACCTGAGTCCAGCCGTTCGCGCGCCAAACGTGGCGTACGTCGTGAACCAGCTCTCCGACGAAGTTACCGTCGTCGACCTGGGCGCATCTGCGGTCGTCGCTCACGCGTCCACCGGCCGCAACCCGCACGAGATCGCCGTTTCGGCGGATGGCATGCGGCTTGTCACCTCTAACCAGCTCGGGAATACCATCAGCGTCATCGACGCCGACTCGCACCAGGTTCTGGAGACCTGGGTCGCCGGTGAGGCGCCGCATGGGCTGGCGTTCACCCCGGACGGCCGCTACTTGCTGGTCACGAATGAGACGCACGGTGAGGTACTCGCCCTCGACGCAACCAATGGTGCGCTCGTCAAGCACATCCCGACCGCCCCCGGCTCGCATCTGATAGAGCTCAGTCCAGACGGGTCACGCGCCTACGTGACAAACCCGGCCGACTCGAGTCTTTCCGTGTTGGATCTCGCCTCGCTCACGACGATTCGGACCATTCCGATGGGCCCAGGTGCAGAGGGGCTGGCGATCAGTCCGGATGGACGCTGGATTTACGTCGCCAATCGAGGAGGCGCGGACGTGTGGATCGTCGAGGCGACGAGCTTCGATGTCGTGGACCGCCTGGGAACCGGCCGGGAGCCGATCCGTATTGTCTTCAGTCCGGAGGGCAGCGTGGCCTACGTATCGCACATCGCGAGCGACCTCATCGCGGTTATCGACACCGCGACCCGCACCGTGCGACGCGAGCTCCACGCCGGCAATGGGCCGGTGGGAATGGCGATCACGCCGGATGGGTCCAAGCTATACGCCGCGAACATCAATAGCGGCGACCTATCGGTGATCGATACCGCGGCCGGCCAGATAGAGGCGACCATTCCAGTTGGCGCAGGCCCGGACGGAATCGTTCTCCAGTAGCGCTCGCGACGAGATTGGCCTCGGCCCGGCGCAGTGTGACCACAACGTTACACCCCGTCCAGTGCATGTGACGGTGATGCGATGCACGATCGATTATCGGTTACAGAACGAGTCCGGATGGGCTGGAAACAGTCTCCGCGGAATCGGATGGCCGACACTGGCGGGCAATGGCGCATTCGTGACTGGGAGCGGCTTTCGATCAAGCATCATGCACGTGTTGACGAGCATCATTCGCAGAAATACACTCGGCGTGAGGTGGCCGACGCCTGTTGCCGATATCCGGCAGGTTCCTGGATGATGCCTTCAAGACATCGACCGTCGTCGCTCCTACCCAGCGCGTTTACCAGCGCGTTGCTCTCCTCTACCGGTTCGTTACGGGAACCCGCTGATACTCCATTCAAGTCAAGCAAGCAAGGACGTGGACTCCACGCACCGGTCGGCGGGGCCACCGAGGAGCAGCAAAGCGCCTGGAGGTTTCGGAGATGAACCAGCTAACAGTCAAAGTTGAGATCATGCGCGCGGCCGGGCTGGAGGACGACGAGATTGTGCGCCTCGCGTGGTTAAAGCAACGCGTCGATGCCGGCCAGTGCGACGAACTCACCGAAGAGTTCAAGCGCCTCACATTTTTCAAGCATCTCCACGACACCGGCCGTCTGCACGAATGAGAGCGGAATCTGACCAGCCGTAGTGGAGCGGCCCGGTACACTGGGCCGTTCCACTATATTGCTTGAAACGAAGAGCAAGGCCGCATCTGGCTAGGATCTGAGGCCAAAGGCGGGCCGCTCCTCACGGCGCCGCTGCTCTTCCTCTGCATAGACGGGCTCGTAGGTCGGGAATGCCTTGCGGCTGCGATTGATGAGCTCCTCGGCGAATAAGAAAGCGCTCGGGTCCTTGCGCTTCGTTCGTTCGTCCGCAATGAACGGCTGCATCCGGCCGCCAACTCGGATGATCTCCCTGCCGACGAGCGACGTGACGAAATCCTCGTCCAGCACACCCCGTTCGATCAAATGGCCGATGCGATCGAAGCTCGCCATCGCGTCGTGCACCTCGCGCAGGTGCGGGCGCGCGACCTTATCGACCTGCTCCTGGGGCTCGTTTGCGACCAGATACTCACGACCCACCCGGGTGTCATCCCAGAGGTCGTAGAAGAGCCTGATCAGGTTGCCATCGACACTCATCGTGCGCTCCAATCATTCGCGATCAACTTGCGGCCTCTTCGGCCGGCTCGGTCGCCGTGGCGGCCAGCATAGTTGGCTCTCCTGAACCGACAGCTACGATCTCGAGCTTGCGCTCGGGCACGAGCGCTTCTGCCAGCACCTCGTCCATATGTTCAACCGGCACGAAGCGAATCTCGTTGCGGACTGACTCCGGCACGTCCGCGAGATCGCGCTCGTTATCCTTGGGAATGACGATCGTCTTTAGCCCCGCTCGGTGGGCGGCGAGGATCTTGTCGCGGAGCCCGCCGATGGGCAGCACCCGGCCGCGCAGCGTGATCTCACCGGTCATGCCAACGGTGTGGCGGATTGGCCGCTGGCTGAGCGCCGATACCATGGCGGTAGTGATCGTCACGCCCGCCGATGGGCCATCCTTGGGTACGGCGCCCTCGGGCACGTGGATGTGGATATCGGTCTTCTCGTAAAAGTCCGCCGGAATATCGAGCGCTCCGGCCCGCGATCGGGCATAAGAGTGTGCCAGGCGTGCTGACTCCTGCATGACTTCGCCGAGGTGGCCCGTGAGGATCAGATTCCCGTGCCCCGGAACCGCGCGCGCCTCGACGAACAGGATCTCGCCGCCGACGGGAGTCCATGCCAAGCCTGCCACCAACCCGACCTCATCGTCGAGCTCCGCCGCCTCATGCCGAAAACGCGGGATACCCAGGTAGTCGTTAAGCTCCGCCGTGCCGACCACGATGCGCGTCGCATCGCCGCTCGCGATGTGCCGCGCCACGCGGCGACACACGGCGGCGATCTGGCGCTCAAGGCTGCGCACCCCTGCCTCGCGGGTGTACCGCGTGATGATCATGCGGATCGTCTCATCTGGGACCTCGATCTGCTCTGCGCTCAGGCCGTGCTCGGCGATCTGCTTCGGCAGCAGGTAGCGGCGCGCGATGTGCAGCTTCTGCTCCTCCGTATAGCCGGAGATCTCGATGATCTCGAGGCGGTCGAGCAGTGCCGGCGGAATCGTGTCGAGCATGTTGGCCGTCGCGATAAACAGCACCTTGCTGAGGTCCCAGGCCACGTCGAGGTAGTGATCGACGAATGAGTGGTTCTGCTCGGGATCGAGCACCTCGAGCAGCGCACTCGCCGGGTCGCCCCGATAATCGCTCCCGAGCTTGTCGATCTCGTCGAGCATCATGACCGGGTTATTCGTCTCCACGCGGCGGAGACTCTGGATGATCCGGCCCGGTAGCGCGCCGATATACGTGCGGCGGTGGCCGCGGATCTCGGCCTCGTCACGCATCCCGCCAAGGCTCATCCGAATGAATTTGCGACCAAGCGCGCGGGCGATCGACTGGCCAAGCGAGGTCTTACCAACCCCGGGCGGGCCGACGAAGCAAATGATCGGCCCGCGCATGTTCTCGCGGAGCTTGCGTACACCGAGGTAGTCGAGGATCCGATCCTTGACCTTCTCGAGGTCGTAATGATCTTCGTCGAGCACCCGCTGGGCATCCTGGAGATCGATGCGGTCCTCGGTGCTTTTCGACCATGGGAGCGAGACCATCCATTCGAGGTAGGTGCGGATGACGCTCGCCTCTGGCGCCATCGGGTTCATCTGGGTGAAGCGATCCAGCTCCTGCTCGGCCTGCTTGCGGGCCTCCTCGGGCATTCCCGCCTGCTCGATACGCTCGCGCAGCGTCGCGGCGACGCTCTCGTTGGGATCGGTCTCACCCAGCTCACGCTGAATCGCTTTGAGCTGCTCGCGCAGATAGTAGTCTCGCTGGGTCTTGTCCATCTGCTCGCGGATCTGGCTCTGGATCCGAGTGCCGATCTCCGCGACCTCGAGCTCGCGCGCGATGGTAACGGTGACACGGCGCAGCCGCTCGGGGATGTCCAACTCGCTCAGCAGTTCTTGCTTTTCCGCCAACGGGATGTCGATGTTCGCCGCCACGAAGTCTGCGAGGCGGCCTGGCTCGTCGATATTGGCGCTTGCGATCGCCATCTCCTCAGGGAGGTTGGGGGACTGGGCGACGAGCTTCTGGAACTGGGATCGGAGATTCTGGACGAGACCTTCGATCTCCAGGCCACTCTCCTCGCGCTCTGCCACCGCCTCCACCCGGCCCATGGGGAACGGGTCAGTCTGCGTCAGCTCCAGCAGGTGGATACGCTCTGTGCCCTGCAGCAGCACCTGCACTGTTCCGTCGGGCAGCCGCAGCATCCGCACTACGACGGCGGCGCAGCCGATCGGCGGCAATGACTCGGCCGTCAACGGCTCAACTGCCTCGGGCTGATAGAAAAGGGCGAGTGTCTTATGACCCGAGGCCACGGAGTCGATCGCACGAATCCAGCGGTCGTTGCGAATCGCCAACGGAACGAGCATCGAGGGAAAGACGACGGTCTCGCGATTCGGCAGGATCGGAAGCAGCTCCGGAACGGCCGTCTGCTCGGTCATGCTTCGGTGACCGCCACGCGTTGCGCGGCGCTCGTCGTCAGCTTTGGCATCGTCACCTCGAGGAACCCGGCCCGATAGGCGGCGGTGGAAGCCTCCGGACTTACGGTCGCCGGGAGCTGCACAGACCGTTCGAATGGACCGTGAGGGATCTCCAGTACGCTGTACCGCCGGTCGGTGCGCTCGCCTGTCGGCTTGCGTTCGCCGCGCACCGTCAGCGAGCCGCGGGCAACCACGAGGTCGATATCCTCGAGGGTCACCCCGGCGAGATCGACGACCGCGACGACTGCATCCTTTGTCTCATAGACGTCGAGGGCAGGCTGCCAGGCACGCTGCGAGAAACCAACGGTAGGGGGTTTCTTCTGCGCCATATGCTGGAGGTAGCGCTCCATCTCGCGCTGCAGGTCGTCGAGGTTGCCGATCCAACGCCGATTGATGTCGAACATGCCTGGAGAACTCCCGGGCGTGAGATAGCCGAGAGGAAAGAGAGGATCTTCATGCATCCTACCAAATGCGTAATGCGGAATTCGGCGCGGAACTCAAAATGTCGAACCGGGTCGGCTTGTGTTCTGGGGTCGAAGCGGGCAGCATAGTCCGTGCCCGCCGGAGCGAGAAAGTTGGCGAGTGTGACTGGAGGTCCAGCGATGGTAGCGCCTCCCTCTCATCTAACGCGCATCGACGGCGTCGACAAGGTCACCGGGGCGGCGACCTACGCGGCGGATATCGACCGCGCCGGCCAGTTATGGGGCAAAGCGCTGCGCAGCCCATATCCACATGCGCGCATTGTCGCCCTGGATGTCAGCGGCGCGAAGGCACTCACCGGCGTGCACGCGGTGCTGACGGGCGGCGATCTCTCGCCCGCATTCCTGGTGGGTCGCGCGATGCGCGACATGCCAGTGCTGGCCCAGGACGTAGTCCGGTTCGCCGGTGAGAAGGTCGCCGCGGTCGCGGCGGAGACGCGCGAGATCGCCGAGGCGGCGCTCGAGTTGATCGAAGTGCGCTACGAAGAGCTGCCTGCGGTCTTCGACGCCCGGGTGGCGATCCAGCCCGGTGCGCCACTCGTCCACGAGCCAGAGTGGGTGCGGCAACATCGGACGCCGACCCAGATCGTGGCCGAATATCCGAACAGCGTCTCCCACGCGCTGCTTGGCGCGGAGCTATCAGAGATCGAGGCGGGGCTTGCGAGCGCACCATACGTTTTCGAGCACACGTTCCACACGCCTCGCCAGCACCAAGCCTACCTCGAGCCGCATAGCTGCATCGTGGAGGTTGATCCCCACGACGTGGCGCACATCTGGGCCTCGAACAAAGTCCCATTCCTCCTGCTCGACTACCTGCGTGAGGGCATTGGGCTGGCGCGCGCGCAGGTGGAGATCCACATGCTGCCGCTCGGCGGCGACTTCGGTGGCAAGGGCTCGTTCATGGATGTGCCGCTCGCCTATTTCCTGGCGAGGGCGAGCAAGCGGCCGGTGAAGATGATCATGAGCTACGGCGAGGAGCTGCTGGCCGGCAACCCGCGGCACGCCGCCACCATCGTCGTGAAGAGCGGCTTCGCGCCGGACGGCCGCCTGGTCGCTTGTTGGCTCCGGACCTATTACAACAGCGGCGCCTATGCGGCGTTCAAGCCCGGCGCGGCCGCCACTATCGGCTACAGCCACGCCGCACTTGGCTGCTACGAGATCCCGATCTGGCGCTCAGAGAACCATATGATCTACACGCACACGGTGCCCGGCGGCCACATGCGCGGACCGGGGCGCGCGCAGACCGCCTACGCCCTGGAATGCCACCTCGATCTCTGCGCCCGCGAGCTTGGCGTCGATCCGCTCGAGCTGCGCATCCGCAACGTACCCACCGCCCCGCGACACACTACGTCAGGCGAGCCCGGCTCGGTTCCGAAAGCACGCGAGGCGCTCCGCGCCGCGGGTGAGGCGATCGGTTGGAGCTCACCGAAGCCACCCGGGGTCGGGCGCGGCATCGCCACGGTCGAGATCGGTAACAGCATGGGTGACTACACCGCGGAGATCACCGTCGAGCGCACGGGCGACATCGTGTTCCACACGCCCGTCATCGAGCAGGGATCGGGCATGCTCACCGTGTTTCGCCAGATGGTCGCCGAGGCGTTCGGCGTGCCGGAGGAGCGGGTGCGCGTGGCGCAGCAGGTTCAGGCATTCACGTTCGACACCGGGGTGGGTGGCAGCCGCCTCACCCGCATCGGCGGGCGCATGATCGAGATACTGTGCCGGCGGCTCACGTCGCGCCTGGCTACACTCGTCGCCGCAGAGTTGGGCGTGGACGCGAACGAGGTCGTATGGGAGCCAGGCGGACTCCGCACCGCCGACGGACGCTGGCTCAGCCTAGCCGATGCGGTGCGGCTGACCGGCGAGGATCTGCACGAGCTCATCGTCTATGAGCGCAATCCAGCAGATGGAGTCCACACCTTCGCGGCGATGGCCGCGGAGGTACTCGTCGATCGCGAAACCGGGCGGGTGCACGTGCGCAAGCTGGTCAGTGCGCACGAGGTGGGCAGGATCGTCAGCCCGATGCTGCACCGTGGCCAGATCGAAGGCGCCCTGATGCAGGGATACGGCTACGCCATGATGGAGGGGCTTGAGGTAGAGGACGGGCAGGTCACCAGCCTGAACCTGCACGACTACAAGATCCCATGCATGGCGGACGCCCCGGAGCTGGAGGTGGTCCTCTTGCCGCCCGATCTCAGCCTGGGGATCACGCCGATCGGCGAGGGGCCAAACTGCGCGATCTCGCCCGCAATCGCCAATGCCATCGCCGACGTCATCAGGCGGCAGGTCGATATCCCAATCAGGCCGGAAGCGTTGCTCGACAATTCTGTTTGACTGGGTTCGGGCCGTTTGGTATCATCCGAGGACGATTCGAGTTGTGAGGCTCCCAACGGTGGAGGCCCCCTGCGGGGGGTCTTCTGTTTGTCAGGGGACCGAAGGCTCGGCTCGAGGAGTGACCGCGCGGGGCTTGAGAAAACTGCCGACGTAGCTCAATTGGCAGAGCAGCGGTTTTGTAAACCGCAGGTTGGGGGTTCAAGTCCCTTCGTCGGCTCCCATGCGGTGGGGTGGCCGAGTGGTTAATGGCGCCGGTCTGTAAAATCGGTTCGCGGAAGCGATTCGCAGGTTCGAATCCTGCCCCCACCACCCTGACAATTGCGAATTTCGAATTGTGAATTGCCGAATGCTGCCAGAGCTGAATTCGCAATCCGCAATCGACGATCCGCAATAGTCTGGCCCACGTAGCTCAGTTGGCAGAGCGCGTTCTTGGTAAGAACGAGGTCATCAGTTCGAATCTGATCGTGGGCTCCGGGAATCTGGGCGTGAACCGCACGCCTCGCCGCGTTTCATTATGAGAAGCAAGCCTCCGCCAGTTCGTTGTTCAGTAAAGCCAACAGTTCGTGACATTATGGTAGGGCCGGCAGGCCGGTGGGCGACGGATGACAGCCGTCACCAAAAGGAGTAACTCGCCATGGCGAAGAAGAAGTTTGAGCGGACGAAGCCGCACATCAACGTGGGGACGATAGGGCACGTGGACCACGGCAAGACCACGCTGACGGCGGCGATCACCAAGACGCTGGCGTTAAAGGGCGGGTCGGAGTTCCGCAGCTTCGACTCGATCGACAATGCGCCCGAGGAGCGGGCGCGGGGGATCACGATCGCGATCGCGCACGTGGAGTACGAGACCGAGAACCGCCACTACGCGCACG
>JAXDLH010000482.1:0-4744 GCA_034666705.1 Chloroflexota bacterium | reverse complement strand
ACCGGGGGCGCGAGAGCGGCTGCTCTCGGCCGCCAACGAACTCTTCTACGAGGAAGGGGTCCACACGGTCGGCATCGATCGAGTGATCGAGCGCGCCGGGGTGGCCAAGGCGACCCTCTACAGTGCCTTCGGCAGCAAGGACGAACTGATTCGTGCCTACCTTGCGGCGCGCCACGCACAAACCCGGGAGCGCATGGAGCAAGCGCTCGCGGCGCGCTACGACTCGCCCCGCGCACGCTTGTTGGGTGTATTCGAGGTGCAGGGAGAGAGCTTCGTGGAGCCCGGTTTCCGGGGGTGCGCGTTCATCGGTGCCCGCGCGGAATCACCAGCCGGTGGTGCCGTAGAGGAAATGGCGGATGCGTACCGCACCTGGCTGCGCTCGATGTTCATCGATCTCGCCCGGGAAGCAGGCGCGGCCGATCCCGAGCATCTTGCGCAACAACTGGTGCTGCTCTACGACGGAGCGGGGATCTCCGCCTGGATGGACCGCGATCCGAGCGCTGCGGCCGCGGCACGTGCCGTTGCCGCCGTGCTGGTTGACGTCGCGCTAGCTGACCCTCGGGCGCACGCCTGACCTGCAGAGGTACCTTCTCTACTCAACAGGAAGCATTGATTATTCTCGCGGAGGCGGTCCGGAAGTATGGTCCGGTCTACGCGGAAACGATTGCGCTGACCTGGGAAAGTAGGAATGAATCGGGCGGCGCTCGCCGGCGCACTGATGCGGCAGTCATGCGGTCGGGGGCGGGGGAACGACATCCCAGTGCTCGACGATCTTGTCGTCGACGACGCGCCAGATATCGGCCGCGACGTTGCCTCCAGCGACGTTCCTGATCGTGAACACCAGGTCGCCATCCGCAAGCGCCTGCGAGACGATGATCCTGGGCCCACTCCCGGCCGGCGCTGACTCGACGAGCCCGGCGAGGGCCGGCGTGCCGTTCGGAAACCGGGGGTTGTGCTGCACATACTGCGGGTCCCACACCTGGTCGAGCAGCGCGAGGTTCTGGTTATTGAACAGATCCGTGAATGCCGCGACGGCCAGCTCCCGATTGGCCGCTTCCTGACCTTCGGACACGGTCGGGGCGCCCTGCGGATAAGTGTAGACGTCGCTGAACATCGAGTTGCCGCTGGCAGCCGCGGCCGGCACATCCTGGAAGCCGCCCCAGTGCTCGACAATCTTGCCATCTGCGAGCCGCCAGACATCGATGACCGCCTGCCCGGTGAACTCATCGTCGGGCGTAGCGGAGGCCTGCCAATGCACCGCCACCAGATCACCGTCGGCCGCGATATGCTTGATCGTGGCCACCACGCCAGGAGTACTGGCCTTGAGGCTTGCGAAAAGGGCGAACTGGCCGGCCTCGCCTCCACCGGCGCGCGCATCGTGCTGCACCAGGTCGTCGGCGAACAACTCAGTGGCGAGCAGCGTGTCGTCCTGGTTTAGCACGGCGGCGTAGACCCGTGTCACGAGCGCCTTGTGCTGCTCCTCGAGCCCAGCCTGGTCACCGGCTTCCTCCGCATCCTGGCCGAGAGGTGGCATCGCGGCCGCCGGCGCCGCGGCGCACAGGAGGCCAAGCAGCAGCAGCACGATCCCGAGGCAGCGGCGGAGCGTGATGCGATCGTCCATTGCAGATCCACTGTACCACGCCCTCCGCTGCAGGTCCGACCGCTCTCACCAGCGTGCGCGGGATTGCAGTGCTGACGCGATCACGATCATGCAGGTCATGGTCCTGCTTCTCACCGGGACCGCGGCCAGGGCGGCCGGCGGACTCCTTCCCTGGGCCGCCTTCCTCTTTCCATTGAGCTCGCCTGAGCTCGCCGCTTTTGAGCTCGCCGCTTTCGAGGATCGCATTGGCGGTCCAGTCGGAATCGCTCTGGCGCTATTTGCTCGCCATCGTCTGGCAGTTTCTGTGGGTCGCGATCTTCGTCCGGGTCGCTTCGGTGACGTTCCGCCGGACGGTCATGGAGTCGGGCGGCAAGGTCTCGCTCTGCCCCGCCTTCCGCTCGACGAGCAGCCGAGCGCGCCGGCTCAGGCCGGCGCCGGGCCCTTCTGTTGCCAGAGCTCGATCTTGATGCCGTCGCAATCGAGGATCCAGGCGAAATTGCCGTAATCCTCGTCCTGGCGGCCCAATATCCCGATCCCTTTGGCTTCGAGTTGCGCGATCATCGCGTCGAGATCGTCGACGCGCAGGTTGATCATGAAGGCCGCGTCCGAGGGCGCCATATAGTCGGTCGTCTCGTCGAACGGGCTCAGCAGGCTGAACGGGTCCTCGCCACTCTCGTCGGCCCAGCGGAAATTGGCGCCCCATTCGCCGCCTACGCCGAGATTCTCCTTGTACCAGGCCTGCGTCCGCGCCGGATCGGGCACCTTGTAGAAGATGCCGCCGAGCCCCGTCACCCTGGCCATATCAATTCTCCCCTTCGCGCGGGTCGAGCCGCGCCGCATGGGCCGCGGTCTCGCCGATCCCCTTCAGCACGACCTTATGCGCCTCATACTTCTGGATTGCCATGGTCTGGAAAATAGGTCGCTTCGGAAACGGCGATGCCGTTCAGCGGCGCGACCGCCTAGAGGCGGCTGGCAACCGTCCTCGCAACGAGGTGAAGATAACCGATCACCTCAACCGTGTCACCTCACTTCAATTCAAACTCAAACTCGCGGTGCTATTGGCGGCCCCGTGCGATGTACTAGAGGATGCTTGGCAACTGGTGAGGCATAGTCTATGCATTGCGGGCTACCGCGAGGTCATTGCTTCGCCCCAAATGCCGCGGCGAAAGGCGCCGGTGGTCGGGGTACTGCGCGATTAGCGCCGCAGCACGACCGGCGGCGACAATGGCAGTATGCGTGAGCGGCGGCTGGCCTACGGGTGGATCATCCTGTTCCTCGCCACGCTCGCCCAGAGCAGCGTCTCCGTGCTCAGCCAGTCGACCGCCCCCATTGCACCGTACGTGCAGGACGCGTTCAGCCTCAGCCGGTCCCAGCTCGGGTTTCTGAACATCGCGCTGGCGAGCGGCAGCTACCTCACGCTCATCCCCAGCGGGCGGCTGCTGGACCGCGTTGGCGAGCGAGCCATGCTGCTCGCTTCCGGGTTGATCGCCGGGACCTTTGCCGTGAGCATGCTGGCCGCCAACAGCTTCCCGATGACGCTGGGCATCGTGGCGCTGATGAGCATTGGCACGGTGATCGCGACGCCGGCGGGCAGCAAGGCCGTGATGGGGTGGTTCGCCCCCAACCTGCGGGGCACGGCGATGAGCATCCGCCAGATCGGCATTCCCGTCGGCGGGATGATCGCCAGCCTGCTGCTGCCATCCCTGGCGCTCGCCATCGGGTGGCGCGCTGCCATCGCGGTCGGGGGCGCGCTGGCGATTGGCGGGAGTGTGATCTGCGTGCTCTTCTACCGCGATCCGCCCGAGGCGGACCCAACTCCAAGCTCCTCTTCTTTACAAAGGAGAGAAGGCTCGCGCCCGGGGCTACCGCAGGGGCCGGGGGAGATCGTGAGCTTCCGGGCGGTCGCCGCGCAGCGCGATCTGTGGCTAATCAGTCTCTACGGCATCGCGATGATCGCCGCCCAATTCACCTTCAGCCTCTACCTGGTGGTCTTCGCCCACGAGCAGCTCGGGCTCTCGACCGTCGCCAGCGGCGCGCTGCTGGCGCTGGCCCAGGGCGTGGCGGTCGCGGCGCGCATCTGCTGGGGCGTGCTGAGCGATCGCGCCTTTGGGAGTGATCGGCGGGCGCCGCTGGCGATCATCGCTGGCATCGCCGGGCTGGGCTCGATCGGCCTGTCGTTTCTGCACGCGGGGGTGCCGCTGTGGACCGTGCTCGGCGGCACGGCGTTGCTGGGGGCCAGCGCGCTGGGGTGGCAGGGGATCTACGTAACCGCCATCTCGGAGCTGGTGGGCCAGCGGGCGGCGGGCACGGCGCTCGGGCTGAGCCTGACCGTGGCGCAGCTCGGGCAGCTTGTCGCGCCGCCGGTGTTCGGCTACCTCGCCGACCGCAGCGGCTCGTATCAGCCGTCGTGGGTGACACTCGGCGTGTTTATTTTGCTCGCCTCGGTTCCGATTTACGCGGTGGGGAGGAGGGGGAGCTAGCCGGCGGTGCTGCGGCGGGCCTCGTCGCATTCGGCACAGCCGGCGGTCGGCGGGTGGAGGAAGAGGAGCGGGTCGTGGGCGAGGTGGTCGCGCGTTACCGCGACGACGTCCCGAGAGCGGGCGAGCCGGGCGTGGCCGTGGCCCACGGGCCCTTCGGATTGGAGAGTGCGCTCACGGAGCCACTCGTCGGCGAAGGCGAAGCGCTCGCAGCAGTGGTCATTCTCCTCATAGGGGATCCGCACCGGGCGCCCGTCCTGAAGGACGGTGCAGTACTTCGCGAGGCGATACGGGACGCCCGCGAGGAGCTCCGCGAGATGGAGCGTGGTATCGGCGTCATGGCCGACGCCGAGGAGGAGCACCTGCCCGTCCAGCTCGAAGACGCGACCGACGGGGCTGGCGAGGATGTGGGGCGGCAGCGGGAGGGGACCGGCGGTAATAGTTGTTGCCTGCGGGCCGGCCGCTGCAAATGCAAACGCGTGGGTGCTTCGCTCGACACCGGGGAGCCGCCAGAACGTCGCCGGCACGACGCCGAGGTCCGGCGACGTGGGCGTGGTCGCGGGGTCGAACGGCTCCTCATCGCTGCCGGTCCACGAAGGCATGACCAGCGTGCCGCCGGGACCGAGGGCGGCCCGGAGCGCCTCGATCAATCCGAGTGGGCCGCCCT
>JAXDLH010000481.1:0-5266 GCA_034666705.1 Chloroflexota bacterium | reverse complement strand
TCGGCCGACCAAGGACGGCAAGGAGCTTCAGATGTACGAACAGATCGGGCACAGCCCCGAAGGCCAGGCCGCGATGCGCCTTCCTGTCGGAATAGGCGCAGCCGGACTCGCCTACGACTCAGGCGACACGGTTTTTGTCGCCGACATCTCTGCGGACCCGCGCTACCAAAGGATCGAGCGCGGGCAAACCGAGGGCTCTGCGTTGTGCGCCCCCATCAAGCGAGGATCCCACGTGACCGGCGTGCTCAGCGTCCTGTCGAATCGGCAGAATGCCTTCTGGATCACGGAGCGGCGCTACGTCGAAGCACTCGCGCGCGCCATAGGGGCGCTGGAAATACTGGAGGAAGGGGCGGATTCCCGCACCGAACAGGTCCACCCCGGCCACTAGAATGGGGGGCACGATGAAGAAGGCAGCCGCAGGACAGTCGACGACAGGATCCTTCCAGGCACTTAGCTCCGGCCGCATCTCCGCGAAGGAGTACGTCCAGGCGATCCAGGTCGAGACGCGCAAGTTGGTCAGCGAGACTCCTATGCCGAAGCGGCCAGCGACCAGCAACTCGAAGTAGCGGGCCGCGCGTCTCAGCACGCCACATCGCATGGGTGGCGAACAGGGGCGGAGGCTGCTGGCGGGCGCTGTGACTTGCCCGTTGGCTACGGAATCGTTGGGTGCGAGGCGGTCCGCCGGTAACGCGGGCGACATCTCTGTCACCGCGCGAGGGGGCGTTCGCGGATCGGACCCGGGGGAGTCACATGCACACGTGCGGGTCGCGTTTCCGCCCCCACCCCCGGGGTCCCGAGCGCGGGCCGACCGTGTTCCCGACCCTGTTCTCGGCTGGCCCTGTTCCCGAGTCGTGTTCCCGCTTCGGGGGACACGACGGGCGCCGAACGGCGCACGGAGAGGGGCAACGGGACGCAATGAGACACAGCGGGACGAGGTCGTACCAGTCTTGTAAAGCGTAGGTCAGGGGTTCGAGTCCCCTCCCCGGCTTGCGAAGCCTGACGTAGTCGCGCGGCCTCGGCTACCGGCTGGTCGACGGCACGAGTCTCGGCGCAGGGCCCTCGCCCGAAAGGCTCGTCCGGTGCCGCTGGCGCCGGCTCTCCGTCGTCCTGCCGGCAGCAGCCGAGCCCCCCGTCTCGAGCTCGGGGACGCGCTCGCTGTCTTGATCCTGATGGCGGCCGAGCAGCATCCGAGCTTCGATCGGGCGGCGGCGAAGTGGGTAGGGCGCCTGCTGGTTGAGCGACCGCTCACTCTCGCGGAGGCGCGCTACGCGGTCGTCCTTGTGGAGCGTCTGCCGCAGTGCAGCGCGACGCTTCATCGGCTCGCGATGCGCCGCTAGGTCTACGGCTGCCCTCGTCCCGTGTCGGACGAGCCACTATCCGGGGGCGGCGGCCTCGCGGAGGGCGGCGAGTACGCGTGCGGGCATGTGCGCCTCGGCGAGATTCAGCACCCGCTCGAGGCCAACCGCGAGCACCGAACTCGATGGGTCGATGGCCGCCGTCCACGCTGCAGGTTCGTAGCGGGCAATGCTGGAGAGGCCGAGAAGCAACGCCCACCACAGCATCAGCGGCTGGGGCGCTTGTCCGCCGGCAATCTCCGGTAGGGCGTAGCCGATGCGCCCGGCGTTCGGGTAGGCGCTGGGCTCGATGAAGTTGCACATCGCGTCGCGCCCATCCCAGACATCGAGCAGCGTGATCTCGCCAGGCGCCGCTAGCCCGACGATGACACTGAACCGGCCCATCCCGTCGAGGGTGCGACTGACGGGGTCGTCGTCGGGCACGTCGCTTCCCGGGCCCACCGGGCGGGCGTCTCGTAGCGTTGGGTATGGCCGCAGGGCCTTCCGAACGTCGGACGCGCGTTCGCCGGCGATATCGACTGCCACCGTAAGCCAACCGCCCGTACTGACCATGGACGTCGCAGGGTCCTGGTGCTGGACGCCGTGCATCGGCGGCCTGTCACGGACCTCTAGGGGGATGCGCAAGGCGGGCGGCCAAGCGTCGGTCCCCGGGACCGGCACACTGAGCAGATCGGGATTCGCTGCCCACAGTGCCCCAAGCGGGCTTGGTTGCTGAAGTCCAGGCGAACCGACCGCCTGCGCAACCCGAGGAAACGAGGCGTGGGCCCCTCCGGAGGGCTTCACCGTGGCGTGCAGGACGCCACGGTCAATCCCGGTGAGGCTGAGTCCGTGGTCCTTGAGCGTCCACGCGTCAGACAAGCGAGCCGCGGCGATGGCGCGCCCCGCCTGGCTCAAGGCGTAGAACAGAGGCAGCGGCTTCGCGGCGTACCCGGAGACTGCAGCGGCCTCGGCGAGCTCTTCTGCTTGACGGAGCGCAGCGTCGAACGTCGCGCGGCGAGCGTCCTCACTTGCGACGAGGGCGGGGGGCGCGGCGCGAAACGCGCGGATCCCCTGCCACGCAGGGAGCGGCACGGGCATAGCGTAGGGGAGGTGTAGGTCGGAGATCTAGTCGCGCACAAACCGGGTGCGGACCTGTCGCTAGGAGCTCACCCGCGCGGCGGGTACGGGTCGTTGCCGTAAGAGTTCTGTTCGCCGATCGTGCCAGTGCACCTCGAGCAGTGGACTCGTGTGGCGGCTTCCCGCCCAGGCCGGACAGCCCAACAGTCCGCCGTAGCGTTTCCAGCCCATGCTCCCGCGGCGGCCGGAGCATTGATGGCATCGCCCACCGCGTTGGCTGCGGCGTTGACGACTCCCGCGGTTGTCTTCCCCGAGAGCACGTTGCCGGCCGCCGAGGCGACCTTCGCGCCCGTTCCTAGGATCGTGGCTAGCGTGCTGATGCTCTTCGTCGGGCGGGCGAGGATGTCCTTGTGAGCGTCAAGGAACTGCTTGGCCTTCGCTAGGTCGGCGCCCGTCGTGACGTCGTGCTGGGCGCGCGCGTCCGCGAGATCCTTGTTGCGGAACACCCGGCGCACGTGCTCGAGCTGCATCGTGCGCTGTTCGGGAGTGACGATCGGCTGGTTGAGCGTCCGGCGCTTCTGCTGCGGCGAGGAGGCGTCGTACGCGGCCCGCGTGTCGGGCTGGTACTGCTCGGTCTGCTTGAACTTCTCGGCCTTCTGGGTGCCGTAGTCGCCGCCGCTTGACTGGGCGTCGGTGACGGGGGCGTTGACAGTGACCTTGCGCGTGTGCGCGCGGACCTTCACCGTTTTGGTGGTCGGCTTGCCCCCCGGCTGGTCGCCGGCGCCGTAGCCCATGGGCTAGCGACTGACCTTTCGACAACACACCCCCCAGACTCTGAGACGCGCGGCGATCCGGCCAGAGCTTCCGGATAGTTCGAGTCGGCGTCGGGCGGTGGATTAGGGCGCCTCAGACTGCCGCGGTACTAGGGTTTGTCGCCAGGCGCCCTGCCCATTACTATGAGTTCGCAGCCCGCTACTAGGAGATGCGAGCGGTGTACTAGGAGCTCTGGACGTTTATCCCGCAGCCAGCCAACCCCATCGATCCCGAGGACGTCAACGAGCTAGGGTTCGTCCTCGCGAGCGCATTCAGCCCTGCAGCCCCAGTGAGCCGCCGCGAACTCTTCGCTGGCCGAATCGCGCAAATGAAGGACCTGCTCAACGTCATCGGCCAGACCGGGCAACACGCGGTCGTATATGGCGAGCGTGGCGTCGGAAAGACCTCGATGGCGGCGACCATGACGGACATCCTCAGCGGGCACGTCCTTGCCGCGCGGGTCAACTGCGACGTGACCGACACGTTCGGCACGCTGTGGCATAAGGCGCTCGACGAGATCCAGCTGATGAAAGAGACGCAGGGAGCTGGATTCACGGCGGAGAAGCGTCAGGCCTTCGTCTCCGCTGCCGGCGCTCTGCCCGAAGCGAACAGCGTCACGCCGAACGATGTCCGACGGGTACTCACCATGGTCGGCAAAGTCGGCCTCTTCTTCGACGAGTTCGACCGTCTCGAGGACTTGCGAGCCAAGACGCTCTTTGCGGACACCATCAAAGGCCTGTCGGACCACCTAGTTCCAGCGACAGTGGTGCTGGTCGGCGTGGCAGACACGGTCGAGGAGCTCATCGCCGAACACCGCTCGGTCGAGCGGGCGCTTGCACAGATCCACATGCCGCGCATGTCGGTCAACGAACTGGCGGAGATCGTGCACCGCCTAGAGACCGACGACATTGACATGGTGATCGATTCCGATGCCACCGAACACATCACTCGGCTTTCGCAGGGTCTTCCCCACTACACCCACCTACTGACGCAGAACGCGGCAATGGCCGCCGTCGACCGGGGCGACCGCCACATCACCATGGGCGACGTACGCACCGCCATGCGCTGGGCTATCGACAAGTCTCAGGAGAGCGTCACGGCCAGCTATCACCGTGCGACGTTCAGCCCTCGGAGAACCCTCTACGCCGAGGTTCTGTTGGCGTGCGCACTCCTCAAGGGCGACGAGGGGGGCTACTTCACCGCGGGTGACGTCCGCGCGCCTCTTTCCGCGATCATGCGCGTGCCCTACGACATCCCCGCCTTCGCCGCGCACCTCAAGGACCTATCGGACGGCAAGCGCGGCGGAATGTTGCAGCGCACTGGCGAGGAGCGCCGCCGCCGTTACCGCTTCGTGAATCCGCTCATGCAACCCTACGTCATCATGCGTGGCGTGACGGACGGCCTAATCGGACAGGAGCTTGTTCAAGAATTCCTCACGTAGCGGGTGGACTGAGTTGAGCGTAGCCGCCAGCGCCAAATGAGTTCTGAGTGGTTCGGGCCAGCCGACAGGAAGCAGCTTCAAGGCGCCGAAACCCAAGTGTGTGCCGCTAGCTTCGCCCGGCTCGACGGCCGGAGACTCAGGCTTTTTCGCTCAGCTTGGCACGGGCCTCGTCATCGCGATCATCGCTGCGATCGTCCTCGCACTGGCCGGCTGGTTCGGTCGGCATTGGATCAAGCCTCACATCGAGGGCTTCCTCGAGCGGCTGAGGATGAGATGGCGCGCGCCAACCATCTGGACCTTCCTCATGTTGAGCCTTGATTACGCTGTGCATCAACGCGATGTCATGGAGCTGTTTTGGCGGACACGAGACGACCCGCCCGAACGGATTCGTGAGCGGATCCGCCGCGACGTCATGGAGCCAATTCGAGATGTGCTTCCCACGCGGCCAGGCGAACGGCTGAAGATCGTCTGGTTTCGGCCGACCAAGGACGGCAAGGAGCTTCAGATGTACGAACAGATCGGGCACAGCCCCGAAGGCCAGGCCGCGATGCGCCTTCCTGTCGGAATAGGCGCAGCCGGACTCGCCTACGACTCAGGCGAC
>JAXDLH010000480.1:0-2785 GCA_034666705.1 Chloroflexota bacterium | reverse complement strand
CCCCCCCGCCCTATCGGACGCCATGGTTGGTCGCCGCAATTTGCGCTCCAACTCGGTCCACTGGCTTAGAGGGCGATGCTCGCATCTAAAGCGCGTGGATCGGGCGCCGCACGCGTCGTTCGAGGATACCTTACCGTTGCGGCACTCGCCCGTCGTCTGCCGTACACTGGGCACGAAAAGGCTGAACGCCGGGCGCCTACGCGCCAGCATAGGCCCGCCGTTCGCAGCGGGCAACAAGGGGGTGCGATGCTGACTGCAGCACAAAATGAGATGCTGACCCGCGTGGGGCCCGGCACGGCCATGGGCGAGCTGCTCCGCCGCTACTGGTTCCCAGTGGCCATGGCACCCGAGCTTACGGACGAGCAGCCGACGAAGTTCGTGCGCATTCTCGGTGAAGACCTGGTGCTCTTCAAGGACAAGAGCGGCAATGTGGGCCTGATTCAGGACCACTGCGCGCATCGTGGCGCCTCGCTGCTCTATGGCCGGGTGGAGGAGCGCGGCATCGCCTGCGCCTATCACGGCTGGCTCTATGACACCGCCGGCTCCTGCCTCGAGTGCCCCGCCGAGCCGGCGGACTCCATGTTCCACCTCACCGTGAAGATGCAAGCGTACCCGGTGCAGGACTTCGTGGGGATGTACTGGGCCTACCTGGGACCGCTCCCGGCGCCGGTGATTCCGAAGTACGATTTGTGGGCCCGCCAGGATGGCACTCGCCGCCTCTACGTGCAGCCGCGGCTCGACTGCAATTTCCTGCAACCGATGGAGAACTCGGTCGATCCCGCCCACCTCCAGATCCTCCACCAGGACTCGATCGGCAATCGCCAACGGCAGCATCTCGCAAATCTGCCCACGAATCGCCGAGTCGCGCCGAGCACTACCCGCGGCTTCACCGACGACGTCGAGTCGTTCGACTTCATCGAGGTGCCCTACGGCATCATGAAACGGCGCGTCTTCAAGACCGGCCGCGTCGACGAACACCCGCTGATCTTCCCAAATATCCTCCGCGTCGGGAACGCCACGCAGATCCGCGTGCCGGTGGACGATACCCACACGCAGGTCTTCATCGTCCACTTCGACCCGACCGAGGATGGCAGCGTCCCAGAGCCGCAGAGCCAACCGCCCGTGACCTATATCGAGCCGTATAAGACGCCGATGACCGCGCTGCACCCCATCGCACATTTCCGCATGGACGAGACCCAGGCGCAGGATCACATGGCGTGGGAGACCCAGGGCCCCATCGTCGACCGTTCAGTAGAGCGACTCGCGACGACCGACCGAGGCATCGTGATGCTGCGGCAGATGTACCTTCGCGAGATCGAGCGCATGCAGCGTGGCGAAGACCCAAAATCCGTGCTGCGTGACCCTGACCACGCGATCATCGACACGAATCTGACTGACACCATCCGCCTCATGTGGGAACGAGCATCGATCTGAAAATGCACCAGGAGAATCAGGCGTGGAAGACGGCGAGCGGGAGGAGAGCGGCTGGCGGCCGCGCGAGACTCCCTACCAGGCGTGGCAAAAGGGCGAAGGAATCCCAATCTACCGAGGGTCCTACGTCGCAGATCTCTACGGCCTCGAGCTCGCGCCCTGGGCGCGCGCTGGCCAGCAGGGTGCGTTCATCAACCTTGCCGAACAGGAGCACGACGACTCATATGTCCTGGAGATTGCCCCCGGCGAACAAACGCACGTGCTGCACCACCTCTTCGAGGCGACGATCTACGTGCTGAGCGGCCGCGGTGCGACCACGATCTGGCAGGACCCGGCTCGCAAGCAGACCGTCGAGTGGCAAAAGGGCAGCGTCTTCTCGCCGCCCCTCAATTGCTACTACCAGCACTTCAACGTCGATGGGCGCGACCCAGCGCGGCTCTTTGCCGTGACGAACGCCCCCATGATGATCAACATGGTTCGCAACTCGCGCTTCGTCTTCAATGACACGTACGTATTCGACGACCGCTACGCTGCAGAGGATGGCTACTTCACCGATCCTGGCGTCAAGGTGAGCCGCAATACCTGGAAGACCAATTTCATCGCGGACATTCGCGCCTTCATGCTCGACGCGGCGCCTAATCGAGGTGCGGGCGGCGGGCTCACGCAGTTCTCGCTCTCGAACAACGGCATGATCGCCCACTGCAGTCAGTTCCCGCCGGGTACGTACAAAAAGGCGCACCGTCACGGCGTCGGCGCCCACGTCGTCATCCTCGATGGCCACGGCTATTCGCTCCTCTGGTTCAAGGGGGAGGAGCGGCGGCGCGTGGACTGGAAGGATGGGACCGTCCTCTCCCCGAAGAACGAGGAGTTCCATCAGCACTTCAACACGGGGCCCGTGCCGGCCCGGTATGCCGCATTCCGTCTGGGCGCACTGGACGTGGACCGCGTCTCGCGCGGGGCGATGCCCGACCAGATCGAGTACGAGGAAGAGGCCCCCACGATCTACGAGGAGTACGCGCGCGAGTGCGCGAAGCACGGCGCGGAGGTCGTGCTTCCTCGCCCCGCGTACGCGACCGTCTAGCGGCGGCCCTCCCACTCGTCCTGGCACAACAGCATCGTACGCCAGCGCCTCGACTCCAGTCGGGAGACGCGAATGCTCCAGGAGCTTGACGATGCGAGAGGCGCGTGCGATGAGGAATCAATTGGCAGAATTGGGAAATCGCGGAGGGTCAACGCCGACCTCTCGGTCATGGACGACCACGGCACCCTCCGACCGGAGCTCGCCGAGGCGGTGCCCAGTGCCGAGAACGGCCTCTGGAAAGTCTTTCCCGACGGCCGGATGGAGACAACCTGG
>JAXDLH010000479.1:0-10510 GCA_034666705.1 Chloroflexota bacterium | reverse complement strand
TGGGGGCGGGGGGCATCGGGTCGAGTTGCTCGTCCGTCGCCACGGAGGGGGTTGCCCAGTCCGGCAGGATAAAGGTGGCAAGGATAGTGGCTTGCCCCACCGCCTCATCGCGGGCGTAATGCACGTCTTCAGGGATCTCAACCCAGGTGTCGCCCGCGTTGTACGTGGTGTCGTGGTCGAGGGGGCTGCAAGCCAGGCCGTCGCCGGAATACTTCAACCGGCAGTGACACCTGCGGAAGGATCCTAAGCCTTCGCCAATTCTATAGCCGGTGACGTCACTACCGCGGCTTGTGGGCCGCTACAGGCAAGCCGCACTGAGTGGGAACCAACAGCCCAGACTGATCATGATGTGTGCCGGAAACCGGGTCGCGGTGAGCAGGAATTGAGTAGCAAATGGTCTGGACGATTGGGGTGCGTCGGCACGATCCTTGAGGCGCCGGTACGTATACCGAGCCTGGATGATGGAGCAAGCCCATGTCTGCTGAAGCTAACCTGGCGCGAAATAGCACGGCCGATGACCTGCATGCGTTTATCCTGCGTGTCTACGCTGAGTTTGATCGCCGGCGCGCGGATGCCCTCAATGAGTTCGTGGCCGAGAACGTCCAGGCGCACTTTCCGGCTATGCCGCAGACCCTGGACAAGGACGGCTTCAAGCAAGCTGCGATGCTGTTCTACACCGCATTCCCCGACGGCCACCATGCGTTTGACGAGGTGGTGGTCGAGGGGCACACGGTCGTCACCCGCGGCGTCTGGCAGGGGACTCACGGGGGTGATTTCCTGGGAATCGCCCCGACTGGCAAGCCCGTGACCATTGGCGTCCTGCATCTCGACCGCGTGATCGATGGGCAGATCGTCGAACATTGGGGCCAGGCGGACATCATGGCACTGCTCCTGCAGATCGGCGTGAATCCGCTGGCATAACGGTGGGCGCCTGAGCGTCGGTGGCCACATCCATGGGCATGGCGAAAAAGCGGGACCCCACAAGGAGGGACCAAGGAGACACACGGTGTGCCGTGGCCTACGCCGAGCAGCCCGCACCCAACCAGCCGTGCGTAGCATGATCTCGGGCGGGTTGCCCGGCGGTGAGGGTTACTGCCGGTAGCGGGCAGCCACGGCGTGGAATGCTGCCTTTGGCTCGACTCGCCCGTCCGGCCAACTGCGCACCAACGCGTAAGAAGCCGCGTCCAGATCCAACGCGGGGTCCACCGCGCTGCTCGGGTAACTCGGGGCGATCAATGTGTACACAAAGGCTCCACGGAGGTTCGCGGCCTCGAAAATTGCCAGCAGGTCGGCGAGCTCACTCGCCTGGAGGGCCTCGTCGCGCACCGTATCGGCCGGCAATCGGCCCGGTGGCGACGAGCGGTCCACCACAGTCCATGCGAGGCTCCCGAGGTTCTGCGCACCGCGAAAGGTCGCACAGCCGAACTCAGCGTTTTATCGACCGGCAATGTTGTGCGCAACGGCCGTCCGAATGAGCTCCTGCAGTGCAGCCTGATTGACGGCGTTACCTTCATAGAAGTCAATCGCGCGGGTCCGTTTCGCATCGAGGCCGGCATTGAAGAGATGATGTGGATCTTCCAGGCTCGCCCCCTGAAAGAAGTTGAGCTTCAGGTGATCTTTGAAGGCGCCACCGGCACAGACTAATCCGTTATGGGTCCACACCGCGGTGCTCCATTTCCAATCCTCCACGATTTCCGGATCCGCTTCGTGGATAAGCTGGCGCAGTTTTGCTAGCAATTGCCCGCGCCAATCAGGGAGATCCGCGATTTGTTTGTCAATGAGCTCCGACGCAGCCATATGCGACACCTCACCCGAGAATCATACCGAACGCGGTTGCACGAGCGACTCCGGGAGCGACTAACTAAATCAAGCAACCATGTTACGACCGAATCGTGAATCGGCACGGAGGCCGCTATCGTTGCCCGCGCACGGCCCACGCCCGTGCCGTGAGCCGGATCATGCCGTCACTTGCGATGGGCAAGGTACGCTCGAGGCGCTGGCGCAACGTGGCGCGGCGATCATCTGAGAGTGACAGCGCGTAGCCGGGTGCTGGACCCTGGCCGCCCAGGAAGGGATTCCAGTAATCCGCGAAATCCCGAAAGACCGTGGGGACCTCGATCGCCCAAGCCTCAACCTCGTGCAAGCCGGCGTCACGGAACAGGTCTGTGAGCGCGGCGGGTGCACAGAGCGGGAACCGCTGGCCCTCGTCAAGCGCGCCGGCTTGGGGATCGAGCGCCGCCGCTGCGTCCCAGAAGTACCGCAACAGCTCCATCCCTCCGGCGTAGTCCCATACGTAGCCGGCGACCGTCCCGCCCGGGCGAACAACGCGGCTCATCTCCTCAAGCGCTCGCGCTGGTTCGGGCACGAAGTTCAAGACCAAGCCCGCCACCACTGCGTCATAGCTTGCATCCAGTTCCGGAAGCTGCTGGGCCTCGCCGACTGCAAACGCCGCCCGTGGGTCAGTCAGCTGTGCCCGGGCGAAGGCCGCAAACGCCGGGGCCGGGTCAATGCCCTTGACCTGGCTCGGGGTGCCCTGCTCGAGAATGGTCGCGGTGAGCGCGCCGGTGCCGCAGCCGACGTCCAGCCAGCGCCCCCCGGGTGCGAGGCCGAGCCAACTGAGAAACTCCACCGCGACCAGCCGGCTCCAGCGTCCGATAAACGGCTCGTAGGCGCTACCCTGATTCCAGCGGTCAGATGCTCGAGCGACTGGTGCGTCCATCCCAATTCCTCCGGGTCGCAATAGGCGTTGGTATGGTAGTGCCCCGCGCGCACGACGAGCCGAGCGTGTACGTTGCCGCGCATGCTCGGCGAACGTTCACCCCGTGCTTTGCAGCCCGGCGGCGATGCCGTTGATCGAGTGGTGGACGACATAGCCGAGTCGCTCGTGGTCGGCTTCGTCCCCGTCGGTGGGTTGGGCGCGCAGCCGACGCAAGAACTCCACCTGGACGGCATGGAGCGGGTCGACGTACGGATTCCGCAGGGCGATGGATTCGCGCAGGACCGGGAGGGAGTCGAGGAGCTCCGTCTGCCCGGTGATGGCGAGGAGGGCGCGGGCGCTGCGCTCGTATTCGGCCACGATCTGCGGGAAGATCCGCCCGGCCAGCTCCCGGTCCCGCACCAGCTCCGCGTATTGGGCTGCGGTGGCCATGTCGCTCGTGGCCAGGCTAATTTGCGCATTGTCGAGCAACGTTTGAAAGAACGGCCACGCCCGATGCATCTCCTGTAGCTGCTCGATTCCGCCGTGCCCCGCCTCGATGAACGCAGTCAGGGCAGTGCCAACGCCATACCACCCCGGGATGTTCACGCGCGTTTGGGCCCAACTGAAGACCCACGGAATGGCGCGCAGCGTAGTGATCGATTCGTTGCCACCGCGGCGGGCCGGGCGCGAGCTGTGGTGCATCTCGCCAATCTCCCGGTTCGGCGTCGCCTCGAGGAAGTATTCGACGAACCCGGGGGTCTCGTAGACGAGGGCGCGGTACGCTGCGTAGGCGTGGGCTGACAGCTTCTCCATGCAGGCTACCCAGTGCGGAGCGATTGGGTCGTCGTCGCGCGTTGAGGCCAGGAGGACGGCGCCGACGATCTGCTCGAGATGGCGGTGGGCGATAGCCGGATTGGCGTAGCGCGTGTACACGACCTCGCCCTGCTCGGTGGTTTTGAAGCGGCCCCGCAGCGCCTCGGGCGGCTCGCCGGCGATGGCCCGCAGCGTGGGGCCACCACCGCGGCCGATGGCGCCGCCGCGGCCATGGAAGAGCATAAGATCGACGCCGTGGCGTTGGCACACCTCCGCAATGACGCGTTTGGCCCGATAGACCTCCCAATTGGCGGTGAGGTACCCGCCGTCCTTATTGCTGTCTGAATAGCCGACCATCACCTCCTGCACATTGCCCCACTGGGCAAGCATTGTGCGGTGGGGCTCGAATTGCAACAGCGCGTCCATGATCTCGCCGCTGCGTTGGAGCGCATCGATGTGCTCAAACAGTGGCACCAGGCGCAGCGCCCCGGGCGCGGTTCCGCCCGCCGAGATCTCCGTCAGGCCGGCTTCGCGTGCCAGCACGAGCACCGCGAGGAGGTCGCTGGTATGTTGGGTCTGACTTACGATGTAGGTATGGCACGCCTCGGCTCCAAGCCGAGCCTGCATCTCCCGCATGACGGCGAGGACGCGCAGGGTTTCCGCCGTCGCCGGCGCGATCTCACGGTCGCTGGCCGCGGGCCACGCGGGCTCAGCCAGGACTCGTCCGAGAAGCGCCGCTCGTTCGGCCTCTGGCAGTTCCTCATAGTCATCCGTGATGCCCCGACGGACCAGCACATCGGCGACGGCGGACTCATGGACGCTCGCATCCTGCCGCACGTCCAGCGATGCAAGGTGAAATCCACACACCGTGACGCGGCAGATCAGGTCTGCGATCTCGGCGTGGGCCTGGCGCCCACCGGAATGCTGCGCCAGGCTCTCCTGGATCACCTGGAGATCGGCGACGAGCGCGGCGGCATCCCGGTATCGCGGTTGCGTGCTGTCTGCGGCCGTGGGCTGCGCCGATGCGGCCAGCCGCGCGCGCATGAGCCGCAGCTTCTGGCGGTATGGTTCGAAGGGGAACTGCCGCTCGACTTCCTGTGCCAACGCCGGAAACGCCGCCTTGTCGGCGGCGAGGGACGCCACGAGTTCCGAGGATACTGCCACGCGGCGCGTCGACTGGCTGAGTATGCCCACAAGCTCTTCTAATTCCAGGTCGTAGCGTTCCAGCACAGCTCGATGTTGGCTCAGCAACGCGTCTCGCGTCACGTCTGAGGTCACGGAAGGGTTGCCGTCGCGATCACCGCCGATCCACGACCCAAAGCGCAGGAAGGTATCCAGGCTGAACGGGTTGCCGGGGTAAGACCCGTCAAGCGCCTCCTGCAGGTCGCGGTAGAGCGCTGGCACGACGTCGTAGATAGTCCCACTTAGATAGAACAGCCCATGGGCGACCTCCTCCATAGGCGTTTGCGCCTGGGCGCGAGCCTCGTCCGTCTGCCATAAGGCGGTGATCTCGCGGAGCAGGGCGGCCTCGCCCGCCGCTCGCTCCGATGGCGCCAGGGCGGTCGCGCTCAGTCGGCTCAACTGGGCGCGCGTCCGGACGAGATGAGTAATGATCGAGCGGCGGCGAACCTCGCTCGGGTGTGCCGTGAGGACTGGCTGCACGCGGAGCTCGCTGATGAGTCGGGCGTGGAGATCGGCGCCGGCTCCTCGTGCGGCAAGCCGCTGCACGGCATCTGCGATGGACCCGGCCCGCACCGGTGGCCGTGCGCGTGATTCCTGCTCGCGCAGGCGGCGCAACCGTTCGGTTTCCTCGGCAATGTTGATCAGGTGGAAGTAGGTGGCAAACGCTCGGATCACGTGCACCGCCGTCTCCGACTCGAGCGCTGCGAGGCGTCGGGCAAGTGCCCGGCGCGCATCGTCACTCCCGTCACGACGCGCTGCGATCGCCGCTTGGCGGATCTCCTCGACGAGCCCGTACAGCTCGCTTCCACCCTGTTCCTGGAGCACGGTGCCAAGTGCGGTGCCGAGCATCCGCACGTTGTCGCGCAGCTCCGGCGACACGATCGATCGGCCAGACGTATCCTCGGGCGGGCTCACGTGTCTCCTTCAGTGCGGGAAGTCCGCGTGACAATTTGGGCGTGAGACGGCGGTGCCTGCGGCCTGCCTTAGCAGCTCGCGAAGGAATGCCATCGCAACCGCGGACTGAAGAGATACCGGAGGCGGAGCTTTCGCCCCGCGGTGCTGAAGAAAGATAACACGTGGGTCGGCTGCACTGGCCCATCGGGGGCGCGGCGGCGGTCGGGGGAGGGTGACCGCCGCCGCGTTTTTATCTAGGAGACGCGGACCTGGATGCGGCGGGGCTCCGCACGCTCGGCGCGGGGGAGCCGCAGCGTAAGCACGCCATACTTCAGCTCAGCCGAAATCCGCGCGGCGTCGACCTCCTCAGGGAGCTGAAACTGTCGAAAGAAACCCGTCAGCTGGAACTCTCGGTGGACCGGATCGCCGATCGCGATGTGGCCGGCCTTTGCCTGGATGGTCAGGACCCCATCGGCGACGCGGGCGTCCAGCGCATCGGGCTCGACGCCGGGCAGGTCTGCCAGCAGCACGAGGCCCTGCTCGTCGTCGTAGATGTCTACCGGCGGTGGAATATACGCTGCTTCGCTCCGAGTGGGCTCGCGGTTTGCGCTTGTCTGGCTGGGCGGTGCCAGCACAGTCGCTTCTGCCATAGCTGCACGGCTCCTCTCAATTCGCGTGGACTTCAATGCGGCGCGGCCTGGCCGATTCGGCGCGCGGCAGCGTCAGCATCAGCAGTCCATTCCGGTACACGGTGGCAACCTTGTCGGCGTCCACCTCCGCGGGCAGCTCGACGGTCCGCATGAAGCGGCCGGCGGCGCGCTCGGTGCGATGGACCTTTTCGGGCGCAACGTTCGGGATGCCTGGTTTCTCACCGGCGATCGTCAACCGGTCGCCGACGATCGTAATCTCGAACTTGTCCGGCTCGATTCCGGGAGCGAGGGCCTCGACGTAGAGATCGGTGCCGTCGTCGTACACATTGACCAGGGGGTATTGGCGAGCGGCGCGGCCTGGCAAGAACGCCATGCGCCACTTCGGAAATGCCCCGTACCCTCCATCCGTAAAGGCACGGTCGATCTGCTGCCGCAGCGCCTCCAACTCCATCAATGGGTCTCGAATTGCCATGAGCTCTGCCTCCAATCTCGTTGAGTCTCGTCGACTGGGCTACGCCCCATCCGTTTTTGGCGCGATTGCCCCGTTGCTCGCCTCTGACTCGTCCGGCCTCCCTTCCGTGCTGGCGGTCATCTGCCTCGGTCGATACCCGACCTCACGATCTCGTCGTTCCTCAGACCCCTCTACGCGACCGCCGCGCGTTGGCCCGCGCGCTCGAAGATGAGCTGACCGTCACGCGCTTCGACCACGATGGTGTCGCCGTCGTGGAACTCGCCGCGCAGCAGCCGCATCGCGAGGGGCTGAATGATCTCCCGCTGGATGGTCCGCTTGAGCGGGCGCGCGCCGTACACCGGATCGAACCCCTCGTGCGCCAGCACATCCCGGGCTGCGTCAGTCAACTGCAGCTCGATCTTGCGCTCTGCGAGTCGCTCGCGCAGGCTGCGGAGCTGGATGTCGACGATCCTCCTGATGTGCCCCAGGCTGAGGGGCCGGAAGATGACGATGTCGTCGATGCGGTTCAGCAGCTCGGGACGGAAATGCTCCCGCACCGCCGCCATCACGCGCTCCCTGATCTCCTCCCAGCTCAACCCCAACTCGGTGATCCACTGGCTGCCGAGGTTACTCGTCATAATGACGATCGTGTTCCGGAAGTCCACCGTGCGGCCCTGAGCGTCGGTCAATCGGCCATCGTCGAGGAGCTGGAGGAGCACGTTCAGCACCTCCGGGTGTGCCTTCTCAACTTCGTCGAACAGCACGACGGAGTAGGGCCGCCGGCGCACTGCCTCGGTAAGCTGGCCAGCCTCGTCGTAGCCGACGTACCCAGGTGGTGCACCGATGAGCCGGGAGACGGTGTGCCGCTCCTGGTACTCGCTCATGTCGATGCGGATCATCGCTTGCTCGTCGTCGAACAGGAACTCGGCGAGCGCGCGGGCGGTCTCAGTCTTGCCGACGCCGGTCGGTCCGAGGAAGAGGAAACTGCCGATCGGGCGGTTGGGGTCCTGGAGGCCAGCGCGAGCGGCGCGCACCGCGTTTGCGACCGCCTGGACGGCCTCGTCCTGCCCGACCACCCGTTCTTGCAGCCGATCCTCCATCTGAATGAGCTTCTCGACTTCGCCTTCGATCAGCTTGCTGACCGGAATGCCCGTCCAACGGCTGACGACGTCTGCGATGTCCTGCTCGTCCACCTCGTCCTTGACCAACCGACCGTTGGGGCTGCGCTCTTGCAGCGCTCGCTCGGCTTCGGCGAGCTGCTGCTCCAACTGGGAGATCTGGTATTTGAGCTGCGCCGCGCGCTCCCAATCCGTGCGCAGCGATGCTTGCTCCATCTCCGTGCGGGCGGCGTCGATCTGTGCCTGGATCTCGCCGACGCGGTTCAGCTCCTCCACCTCGCGTTGCCAACGCGCCTCGAGCTCGCTGGCCTGTTCCTTCAGGTCGGCGAGATCCTTCTCGATCCGCTCCAGCCGCTCCTTCGAAGCAGCGTCCTTCTCCTTGCGCAGCCCCTCCCGCTCGATCTCGAGCTGGGCAATCCGCCGCCGGACCTCGTCCAGCTCGGCCGGCATGCTCGTCGCCTCAACCCGAAGCTTGGCCGCGGCCTCGTCAATCAGGTCGATCGCCTTGTCGGGGAGGAAGCGGTCGGCGATATAGCGGTGCGAGAGCACCGCGGCGGCGACGAGCGCGGCGTCCTTGATGCGGACCTTGTGGTGCTGCTCATAGCGCTCCCGCAGCCCGCGGAGGATGCTGATCGTGTCCTCTACTGAGGGCTCGCCGACGAAGATTGGCTGAAAGCGCCGCTCGAGCGCCGGGTCTTTCTCGATGTGCTTGCGGTATTCGTCGAGCGTGGTGGCGCCAATGCAATGCAGCTCGCCGCGCGCCAGCATCGGCTTCAGCATGTTGGAGGCATCCATCGCCCCCTCGGCCGCGCCAGCGCCGACCACCGTGTGCAGCTCATCGATGAAGAGGATGATCTGCCCCTGGGATTCGGTGACTTCCTTTAATACGGCCTTCAGCCGCTCCTCGAACTCGCCGCGGTACTTGGCCCCGGCTACCAACGATCCCATGTCCAGCGCGACGATGCGCTTATCCTTCAAGACCTCCGGTACGTCGCCGCGCACGATGCGAAGCGCCAGGCCCTCGACGATGGCGGTCTTGCCGACGCCCGGCTCGCCGATGAGCACGGGATTGTTCTTGGTACGGCGGCTGAGCACCTGGATGACGCGGCGGATCTCCTCGTCGCGGCCAATCACCGGGTCCAGCTTGCCCTGGCGGGCGAGGGTGGTCAGATCGCGGCCGTATTGCTCGAGCGCCTGGTAGGTGGTCTCGGGGTTTTGCGACGTGACGCGTTGGCCGCCCCGGACCTGCTGCAGCGCCTCGTAGATCCGGTCGCGTGTCGCGCCGAGCCGCCGCAGCAACTGGCCTGCGGGCCCGCGCTCTTGCTCGTCGGCGAGGACCAGCAGGAAATGTTCGGTCGAGAGATAGTCGTCCTTCAGCCGGTCGGCCTCCGCCTGCACGGCGTCGAAGACGCGCTTGAAGCGTGGCGACACGGCGACCTGGGTTGCCTGGGCAGTGCGCGCCATGCCGTCGAGGATCGGCTCGAGTTGCTGGCGGACCGTCTCAGGGCGGATGCCGAGCTTCTCGAGCAGCGCGGGTACTACCCCGCCCTCCTGGCTAGCGAGCTCGAAGAGCAGGTGCTCCGGCTCGAGCTGGGTATGCTTGCGCGCCTCTGCTAAGTGCTGCGCGGCGACCAGGGCCTCCTGCGCTTTCTCGGTCAGCTTGTTCAGATTGAACGCCACGTCGGGCCTCCTCTTCCGGTTGGGATCAGCTTGCCCCGCTGCGGGCGGAATTCGGGACGGTTCGTTGCTCGACCGTGCTGCGCAGCAACTCGAGATCGTCGAGCAGGCGTAAGACCACCTCGACGCCAGCCACGTTGAGCCCCAGCTCCTCGATCAGGCGGCGAATGCGGCGCAGCCGGGCGAGCTCAGGCTCCCCGAAGAGGAGCTCTCGCCCGGCGGCCCCCCGTGGTCGCACCAACCCGGCCCGCACGTAACGGCGTACCCGGCTAGGTGGCAGCCGCACGAGTTGGGCCGCGGCCGACAGCGGTAAGTAGTGATCCGCGGGTGCTTCACGTCTCATCGTGCCCCGACTCCTTCACGGGCACCCGCCTCGAGGCGCGCGAGCTCCTCGATAAGCTCGCGCTGCCGTGGCGAAAGGCGCTCAGGTAGACGCGCATGGACCTCGACGTGCAGGTCGCCATACTGGTCCGGTAGATTCAGCCGAGGCATCCCCTGCCCGCGCAGAAAAAAGACGCGACCGTCCTGGGTCCCAGCGGGAATGGTGAGGGCGAGCGTCCGTCCATCGGGCGTTGGCACACGCGCCTCTCCGCCCAAGAGCATCGTGGTCATGGGCACGCCGAGCCGGTAGTGCAGGTCGTCGCCATGGCGCTTGAAGCGCGGGTCTGGTCGGACGGAGATAACGAGGTACAGATCGCCCTGTTCCCCGCCGGCTAAGCCGGCCATCCCTTGGGCGGAGATCCGCACGCGCGAGCCGTCGTCTACCCCAGGCGGAATCCGCACCTCGAGACGCCGCGTCTGGCCGTCCGGCATCTGGAGCGACAGCACGCGGGTAGTCCCTCGAAACGCCTCTGCCAGCGTGACCTCGATTGGCTGCTCCAGGTCGCTGCCGCGTCGCGGGCGGGCCGTCCGGGGCCGCTGACTGGACCCACGCGCACTGCTGAAAAAGGTATCGAAGAAGTCCGAAAACGGATCCTCGTCGCCGAACACATCGCGCAAGTCTTCCTCGTTGACGGTTCGATACCCG
>JAXDLH010000478.1:0-7274 GCA_034666705.1 Chloroflexota bacterium | reverse complement strand
TCAGGCGCGCCTGACAGTGGGCCGCCGGCTAGCGCCCGTGCTCTACTGCTTGTTCCACTCGTAGATGTGGCGCGTGCCCTCGTTGGTCTCGATCTTGGGCCCCGTGATGCCCTTGCGCATCAGGATGGGCAGGACCTCCCACACGAGCGGCATCAGCGCGATGTCTACCATCTGCTCCGAGAGCAGATCCTTGTGCAATTGCAGCCGGGCCGCCGGCTCGATCGTGACGGCGAGGCGGTCGAGGAGCACGTCGACCTTTGGGTTGTTGTAGCCACCGCGGTTCGTACCGGTCCACCGGTTTTCAGGACGGGTCATCGCGTTCGTATGCAGGCGATTATCGTAGAAGTTCACGCCGCTCGGACTCGTAAAGTAGGGGCCGGGGCGCGTGGACTGGTACTGACGGTCATCCTGATTCGCCGGGGTAAGTACGTCGAACGTGGTCTGCACCCCGACTTGCTTCCAGCCGTCGGCGATCACGTTGAGCGCCCGCTCGGTCGCACTGGTCGACTTCGCCATGATGGCGGTCTCAAACCGCTCGCCGGTCTGGCTATCCACGAGGACGCCGTCTGCTCCCCGGGTCCAGCCAGCCTGCGCCAGCATCTGCTGCGCCCGGCTGATGTCGTGCGGGAACTGGGGGATCGACGACTCAAGCTCGCGGCGCAGTGGGTGATCCGGCGCATACCAACTGTCGGCCGCGGGTCCCACGCCACCAGTAAGCACTTCGGCGAACGTCTTGCGGTCGATGGCCGAGTAGAGTGCCTGGCGCACCGTCCGGTTGGTAAATCCATTGACCGGGCGTGCGTACTCCGGGCGGTGCTGCATCTCTAGCTGATGCAGTCCGCCCTGCGTGAAGAAGGTGACCTGGTTGCCGGTGCCCTCCCAGCGGCTTCGAACGTCAAGGGCGGTGGCGCTGTCGATCGAGTCGGTGAGAATCACGTCGAGCGAGTCGCCCAGGATGCTCGCCACGAGCGCGTTGGGGTCGGAGATGAAGCGGACGATAATCCGGTCGACCGGCGGCCGGCCCAGGAAGTAGTCGTCGAAGCGCGCCAACTCCATGGCACTCCCCTGATCCCACCGCGCCAGACGGTAGGCGCCGAGCCCCACGAACTCCGTGGTGAAGTAGCGGTTTGTGGGCAGCGACTCCTTGTCGGTGCGGAACGTCTCGAGCAGCAGGTGCGTCGGCAGCGGGTCGAGTCCCGTTGCCTCATTCGCGCGCACGTATACGCTGGACCAATGGACCACGAAGGTCAAGGGATCGGGTGCGCTAACCGACTCCATGAGCTCCGGCCGCCCGCCGCCCTCGGTGCGCACGCCGAGGGCGCGCCGGGCGTCGAATGAGAAGACGAGGTCAGCGGATGTGAAGGGCGCTCCGTCGTGCCACTTCACGTTCGGCCGCAGCTTCCACGTCATGTCCATCGTGCCGTCGGTGTTGACCTGCCAGGTGCCCTTCTCGATCGTCGGCATCTCCGCAGCGAGCCGGGCCTCATACCCCTCGAGTCCGGTTGGCACCGACAGGTAGTCGTGGAGCATCCGCGGCACGTTCGATGCGCCACCTGCGGTCAGGCTGCCCCCGCCGGTGATCCCCTGGTCGAGCGTCGCCGGCTCACGCTGGATGCCGAGATTGATTGTTTTGACCGGGGCCGGTGCAGTCGCACCGGCCGAGGCTGGGTCCGGGCGTGTGGCGGCCGGCTGCTGGGTGGGCGCGCCGCATCCGACGAAGAGAACCACCGCAGTGAGGGCGATTGCTCCCCAGCGTCGCCCCCTGCCTCTGCCTACGTCAACCTGGTCGTCGAGGCCACCAGACATACGAGATGCCTCCCTGCGATGGTTCGCTTGATTTCACACGATGAGGCGCGCTTAGTCGTCGTAAGTCCATTCGAAATTGCGCTCGCGATAGGCCTCTTCTGGCATGCGCGTCTTCACGCCGCGCTTCGCCAATTGCTCTTCGAAGTGCTCGCGGATCCAGGGGTCCTCGTCCGGGTACTCGATCTGGTCCCGCTCGCGGTTCGTGATCCGCTCACCGGCGCTATCCGTGAACGACGCGGCGCCCGTCGGCATCCCCGTAGGCGCGTGCAGCGCCACGTAGCGTGCTGGCGTGCCACCTGCGTTGAAGTGCTGGTGCCACCACCCGTCGGGTGGCACGAACACGCTTCCTTCATGCCAGGGAATCACGACTTTCTTCGCGTTGTCCGTGGGCCACATCACCGAGTACCCCTCGCCAGTGGGGATGACGATCACGACGCCGGGCCCATGGCGGTGACCCTTTTTGTAGGTGCCCGCGTCGAACACGGACATGTGACTGCCGTGAATCGACGAAGGGAAGCTGATCCACACGACACGCCCGCCGGCTCCGCGACCCCGGAATGGGTCGAGATGGTCCCAGGCGAGCATGTCCGGGAAGAAGTTGCCGACCCAGATGTTCCGTGTGGACGCCCGGTCGGCGTCGCGCATCACCTTCGCTTGCGAATAGAAGCCGCCCTCTGCTCCATACAGAATCTCGGTGTTGACCACCGGACTATTGAAGTAGAAGGCGGGGTCCGGAATTGCGGTCATCGCGGTGGGGAGCCCGTTGGTGAAGAGGATGCGCGCTGGCTGGCTCCCGTGCGTGTTGCTGAGCTGGTACGTGTAGTTGGCCGGAATCAGATACAGGCTGTGTTTCTGCCACTCGAACGTCGTGCGGGGGTTGTCGCCGGCCCAGATCGACGTGAGTCCCCGTCCCTCGACGACGTACGCGAGGTCGTCGATCGCGAGGCGAAACGGCGGCAGTGTGACGCCGGGCGGGATCTCGACCAGCGACGCCCCGCTGACGCCCTCCTGCCCGGCGAGCTGGAGGAACGCCACCTTGCAGCCCCGCTTGTCCCAGTACCCGACCTCCATGGTGCGGAGATCCTCGATGTAATATCCACGGAAGATCGGCACGCCGAGCGATTCGATCCACCGGTCGTAGGGGTGGACTCGCGAATAGGCGACCGTAGGCGCCTCAACCATTGCTCTCTCCTCAGGGCGAGCTACTCGGGCCGCGGGTGATGCGCACTCACGCGCGCCCGATGATTCACGCCGGCTCCGGGATCGAGAATGGGCCCCTGAAGCCGCCGATGAGCACCGTGCCGAACTCTTTCCAGAAGCAGTCGACCGGCGAGAAACCCGCCTCGCGCAGCCAGACGAGCTGCTCCTCGACGGTGCCTGCGGTGTTGGTACCGGTATTGGCGCGTCCCACGAACTGTGCGTCCGGATCAGCGGCCGCCAGCCGGCTCAGGTTACGCAGCGACGGATGGGCGGCGCGCACGTAGTCGAGATTGAAGAACGCCCCACCATCGCTCAGCAATCCAAAAATTTCGGCGTAGAGCACGCGGATTCGCGACGGCTCGCGCAGGTTGTGGATCGCAATCGTCGATACGGCGAGATCGTACGGGCCTTTCTCCTGTGCTGCCGCAGTCCACTCCGGCGTTCCGAAATTGCCGTGGACGACTTGCACCCGATCCCCAAAACGCTTCAGGCGCTCCTGAGCGCGCTCGAGCATCAGTGGCGAGCCGTCGTGCACCGTTGTGTGGGCTCGACTGAAGCGGGAGAGGATGACCTCGTCGAGCCAGCCATCGCCTCCGCCGACGTTGAGGTACCGGAACGCCTCGTCAGTTCGATGCGGAAGGATCGAGCGCATGATGTTAAAGGTTCCGACGCGCTCGTCGACGCGCGGCGCCTGACGGTTCAGCCAATCGGCTACGTACGTGTCGTCGGTCCAGTCCTCGCGTCGGCGCTGTTGCTCAGTCTGCTGCATGCGGCCTCCTGCTCAATCTGTCATACCCGAGTGCATTGCCGGGGGATCCATGGGTGAAAACCGACCCCTGCTCGTTGCTGCAACCCGAATTGGTTCGCGCTCGCCAGTGTACTCGGTCCCGCGGCGGCGCACGACCACAACCCCCGCGTAGTCGCACTTTCAATACAATGGCCGGGTACACGGTCGGCGCAGCAGCAGATGCGCCGCTGAACTGCACCACAATGGGGAGAAGCATGGACGAGAACACCAACGGCCGACGCGAGCGCCGCCCGACTCCGTACCGTCTCTGGAAGCAGGGTGAAGGGGTACCGGTCTACGAAGCCACCTATATCGGCGACTTGTACCACGCCGACGTCGCGCCGTGGGGCCGGGTCGGGCAGAAGGGCGCTATCGTCAACCTTGCGGACCAGGAGGAGGACGACGGCCACATCATCGAGATCGCACCGGGTGGCCAGACGAACGTGCTCCACCATTTATATGAGGCGACCGCCTTCGTGCTGGAGGGGCGCGGCGCGACCTCCTTCTGGCAGAAGGGCGGTCCCAAGCAAACCGTCGAGTGGCAGCGGGGAAGTCTCTTCGCGCCGCCGCTCAACTGCTATTACCAGCACTTCAATCTGGATGGTCAGCAGCCGGCGCGGATCTTCGAGGTCACCAATGCACCGATGGTGATAAACATCTTCCGGAATCCGGACTTCATCTTCGGCGACGAGTATGCATTCTCCGACCGCTACGGCTCGCAAGACAACTACTTCAGCGACCCTGGCGAGCACGTCGGCAAGCGGCAATGGCGGACGAACTTTGTTGCGGACCTGCGGACCTTCAAGCTCGACGATTATTCGGAGCGCGGCGCGGGCGGCATCAACATGCACTTTGCCATGGCAAACAATCAGATGGCTGCGCACGTCAGCGATTTCCCGCCCGGTACCTACAAGATGGCGCATCGCCACAACGTCGGCGCCCACGTGATCATCCTCTCGGGTGTCGGCTACTCGCTGCTCTGGACTCCCGGCGAAGAGCCCCGCAAGGTCGATTGGCAGGACGGCAGCGTCGTCTCCCCGAAGGAGCAGGAGTACCACCAGCACTTCAACACGGGCACCGGCCGCGCGCGCTACCTGGCGCTGCGACTCGGCGCGCTCGACACGCGCAGTGGCAATGAGATTCGGAACGGCTTGCCCCTCAGCACGATCAGCGAGCGCGAGGGCGGCTGGCAGATCGACTACGAGGATGAGGACCCCGAGGTCTACGCCGTGTTCGAGCGCGAGTGCGCCAAGAACGGCGCGCAGGTGACGCTCCCGAAGCCGGACTACCGCGCGGTCGCCGCGCGCTAACCGCGTTCGTATCCGTAGGGGCAGGCAGGGCCGTCTGCCCCTACGGAGGGCCAGCAATTGCTCTTACCCCAATGATGTGGTGAAGAGGTCCATGGCAAATAGAAATGCGACCATGAAACGCCTGTTTCGGCTTGCCGCGGCGTGGGTATCGCTCGTCGTGCTCGCGAGTGGCTGTGCCGGGGCGAGCCCCGCGGCGCCCGCAGCCCCGAGTGGCGGCGGTAATACACCCGCCCCAGCCACCAGCGTGAGGCGCCTGACGGCTGCGGTGCAGGGCGACCCGAAGACGCTCAGCCAGAGCGTCAACGCCTCCGGCGCCGGTTCGGTACCTGGCGTCGACGCGATCGAGCACATGCTCAACGTGGGGCTCGTCATCTTCGACGCGACGGGCAAGCTGCAGCCGCGGCTCGCCGAGGCGGTCCCCAGCACTGACAATGGTCTCTGGACCGTCGCTGCCGACGGCAGCATGCAGCTTACCTGGAAGATTCGCGAGGGCGCGACGTGGCACGACGGTACGCCCGTTACCTCCGAGGACGTGCTTTTCACCGCCAAGGTCGACGGCGATCGCGATACGCCCGCGCTGCGTGAATCGTCGTATCCCGCGAGCTTCGCGACCTCGGCCCGGATCGAGGCGCCAGACTCGCGAACGGTCGTCGTCCGCTGGTCCAGGCCGTACATTCAGGCCGATGAGATGTTTCGGGTGCTGCTTCCGAAACATCTACTGGAAGGGCCGTACACCGACGACAAAGCAAACATGCTGAATCTGCCGTACTGGACGGACGGCTTCGTCGGAACTGGCCCGTTCAAGCTGACCGAGTTCGTTCGCGGCTCGCAGCTCGTGACTCGCGCCTTCGACGGCTACGTCATGGGCCGACCGAAGATCGACGAAGTCACGGTGAAGTTCATTCCCGACTCGAACACGCTGCTGGCCGACATCCTCGCCGGCCAGATCGACGTCACGCTCGGTCGTACCCTCTCGCTCGACCAGGGGCTGCAAGTCCGCAACCGATGGTCCGATGGCAAGGTCGATATCGTAGATCAGACGTGGGTGGCGCTCTTTCCGCAATTCATCGATCCAAATCCAGCTATTTTGGCCGACGTCCAATTCCGCCGGGCGCTGATGAACGCCGTTGACCGCCAGGCGCTCGTGGATCAGCTCATGGCGGGGGCGAGCGCGGTCGCCGATGGATACATCAGCCCGAAGGACCCCGCGTATTCGGCGATTGCGCCCGGGATCGTTCGGTATCCGTACGATCCGGCGCGCGCGGCGCAGATCATCCAGAGCCTGGGCTACACGAAGGGGGCGGACGGCTTCTTTCGCAGTGCGGCGGGCGACAAGCTGAGCGTCGAGATCCGGGCCGGCTCCAGCCTCGACATCCAGACCAAGTCGATGTTGTCCACCGCCGACTACTGGCAGCGGACGGGGATCGGCGTCGACCAGGTCACCGTGCCGCCTCAGCAAGCGTCGGATCGCAAATATCGCGCTACGCGGCCCGGATTTGAGATCGTTCGGCAGCCCAATGACGTGAATGCCGTGACCCGCGTACGGAGCTCGGACTCGCCGCTCCCAGAGAACGACTACACTGGCGCAAACCGCTCCCGCTATCAAAGCGCCGAGCTGGAGGGGCTGATCGACCGTTACCAGGCGACGATTCCGCTGCCCGACCGGCTCTCGGTACTCCAGCAGATCGTGCACCACATGACGGACCAGGTGGTGTGGATGGGCTTGTTCTACGACGTCGAGCCGACGATGATTAGCAACCGCGTGCAGAACGTCACGGCCCGCAAAGAGAGCTCGAGTCAGGCATGGAATGCCCAGGATTGGACCGTAACGGGATAGCGAGGGTGTCGCGACGCGTGAGAGCGCGTCTCACCACGCAAGAAGTTCACGTTCGTGCCGTCCTGAGGCCAACTCATGTGCCATCTTGAGCGACGCGAAGGATCCGTGACTACACGTGCGGACTACGGATCCTTCGCTTCGCTCGGGATGACATAAATCTTGAACGCCAGCACAACGTAAAACGTAAATGGTACGTGCGAATGCAACGATGGTCGATCAGTTAGTTAGGAGGAGCGATGCTGACACCCGAAGAGAATGAAGCGCTTACTCGCGTTGGTCCGGGGACACCCGGCGGCGAGTTGATGCGTCGCTACTGGCACCCCATCGCTGTGGC
>JAXDLH010000477.1:0-9964 GCA_034666705.1 Chloroflexota bacterium | reverse complement strand
CAGTCGCCCCGCTTGCACGAAGAAGAGCTGCGCGCGATCGTCTCCGAGCTGGGTCACGATGACGGCGTGGTAGGCGGCCATCTCGGCGAGCCGTTGCTGCGTCTTGACGAGCGTCCGCAAGCGGCTCAGGGTATCGCGGAGCTCGGCGGCTTTCTCGAATTCTTCCAACTCGGCCAACTGCAGCATGCGCGCCTCGATCCCGTCGAGGATCTCGGTCCACTCGCCGCGCAGCAGCTCCAGGGCACGATCGACGCTCGCTCGGTAGGCAGGCGCGTCGACCGCACCGATGCAGGGCGCCAGGCACTTCTTGAGGTCGTACAGCAGACACGACTGGCCGTCGGGCAGCGGGCGGGTGCACTCGCGGATGCCGAGCGCGCCGCGCAGGTAGTCGACGACCGCGCCGACCATCCGGGCGCTGCGGAAAGGGCCGAAGTACACGGCGCCATCATCCTGGGGCAGCCGTGTCACCTCGAGGCGCGGGAAGTCGTTCTGCACGTCGACGCGGATGAATGGGTAGTGCGTCTCATCACGAAGCTGCTGATTCGCCACGGGCAGGTAGCGCTTGATCAGCTTCGCCTCGAGGAGCAGCGCCTCCAGCTCGCTCGCCGTCGAGATGACCTGCACGTCGGCGAGCTGCTTGAGCTGCCGGCGCAGCCGGGGCTGGCCCTCGGAGGTACCGCGCACGTGCTCCCGGACTCTCCGCCGCAGATTGACCGATTTGCCGACGTAGAAGATGTTCGCGTCGCTATCCTTCAGCAGATAGACGCCAGGGCCGGTCGGCAGCTCCTTGAGGCGGGCGCGCTCGAAGGTTGGCGCCACGCGCTTGCGCTTCGGTCCATTCGCCAGTGCGATGAGGTCGTCCCAGTCCTGAAGGCCGTCGTCGACCGCTTGCTGCACGAGTCGGACGAGCAGGTCGGACGTGGCCAGTGCGTCAGGCAGCGCGCGGTGTCGCCGACGCTCGGGCAGGTCCAGCGCCTGGATCAACGCCTCCAGCGAGTGCGAGGGCAGCCCAGGGAGCAGCCGGCGCGAGAGCTTCACGGTGCAGAGTACGTCGGCCGGCACATCCGCCCGGCCAAGGCGGCGCAGCTCCTCCCGGAGGAAGCCCGCATCAAAGCTTGCCTGGTGCGCGACCAGGACGGCGTCACCCACGAATGCAAGCAGGCGCTCGACCACGTCCGCAAAGCTGGGCGCACTGGCGACCATCCCGGAGCTGATCCCGGTGAGCCCGGTGATGAACGGAGGGATGGCGACGCCCGGGTTGACGAGTGTCCGCCATCGTTGGGCCACCCGACCGTTGCGCACGCGTACCACGGCGATCTCGACGATGCGGTCATGGCGGGCGCTGCCGCCGGTGGTCTCGAGGTCGAGGACGACCGCGTCGCGCGCCGCGAGAGAGATCGGCCACGGGCCAAACGGGGTGCTGGAGCGCGGAGCGGCGATCGCCATCCGTGTAGCCGGCCGCTCCGAGTTGTGACATAAAGTCACAAGCGGCGGGGCCATTGTACTTCGGCGACGAACGTCTGTTCAATCGACGTAAGGGGCTTGTGCAACTGGTGATATGGGCCTAGGATTGAGAAAGACGGTAACTGACTGGTGCCGCTAGCAGACCCGGAGGATCACATGAGCCGCATCATCATCGCGAATCGCCGTGGGCATCAGCTGATCGAGTGGGAAGTCGCCGACACGGAGGCGTCGCGGCTGCTCATCGAAGAGGCTGAGCGGATTATCAAGGAGGCGCGGGAGCAGGGCTGCGCCGTCTCGCGCAAGGTCGAGGGGCGCCACGTCATCGACCACGCGCCCTTCGATCCCTACGCGGAGGAGTATCAAATTATTGCGCCGATCGCCGGCGGTGCAGTTTAAGGACCTCTGGCGGCGCGTCTTCCGCGCCGGTCCGATCGATCCTCCAAGCGCCGAGCCTCCCCTCGAGCGGCCCTGGTTGCAGCAGTGGGGCTGGCTGGCGAAGCGCTCGGCTGGCCCGGGCTTTCGCGCGCAGGACTACCGTGACGCGCGCAAGCGCGCGACGGAGGTCGCCCGGCTCACGCTCGGCGACGATACCTGGGGAGAGCTCCGCCGCCAGGGTTATCTCGAGGTGCCGTCGCGTCGTTTCCGGGGCGTGACCTACCGGTTGCGGGTTGGCAGGCGAATAGAGGTCCGTTGTGCGCCAGGGGTCGAGCCGCCGTGGCCATACCCGTATCTCTGTCTGAACCCGGCATACCCCTTGCCGGAGGAGGAATTCTTTGCGCATCTCTATCTCTACGTGCGTGACGCAGAGGATGAGATCATTCGTGTGGCCGCGCCCCAGCCCTGGGATCAGCCGCTCGGTCGGACGTTTTAGGCCTGTCTGACGATCACACGACCAAGCAGTGCATCAGGGCGCCGCGTTAGCGACGATACGTCGGCGCCAGGACGGGCGCGACGATGAGCCCCCGCCGCACGCCTATTTGTCCGCTCCGCCGCCGGCCCCGGCGGCAGGAGGGGTGGGGGGCACGTACCGCTCGACGACGAAGTTGCGGACGTGCTTGCCGTTTTGGTTGTTGCCATCCTCGCCTGTTTTCTCCCCGGTCAGCTTACCGGTCGTGAGATCGAGGATCACGGTGCGCATCAGACGCGCACTCGGGTCAGTCCGGTTCTTCTGACCCGTCTGGTGGATGTCGTCGACGTAGGAGATCGAGATGCCGGGGTGATTGGGGCCGTCCTTCTGATAGATGCTCATCGGCGCGGCCCGCACCACCGCGACGACGTGGCCCTCGATGTTCATCTCGACGTCGGCGTTTTCCTTCAGCGCCTGCACCAGGGGGTTGGGCGCGACCGGTTTGCCATTGGCATCGAGGAAGGCTGCGAGCTCGAGCGGCTTGGTGCTGAAGGGCAGCTTGTTTTTCTGCATGTAATTATCTTTGTGGGTCTCCCACGCCTTGGCCTTGTCGAAGACCCATTCGCCCCGGTCCTTTTTCTCATAGCCGCTCGGCGCTCCCTCGCCCTCCTTCCAGCCGGTGGCTGTCTTCATCGTGTCGATGCTGATCGCATCGGCGGCGAGGCCAAGGTGGAAGAAGTCGTTCAGGAAGTGCAGGCTGTTCGAGACCGACGCGGGGCCGCATTCCAGCGCGCCCTGCCATTGGTTGGGGAAGTTTCTCACGGGCCGCTCGACGCCGGGCGTCGGCTTGCCGGTGCCTCGCGCCTTCACGGGCGGGGTATCAGTGAGCTTGCCGCCGACGACGGGGCCGGCAGGCTTCAGCCCCGGTTCGGTGCCGTCGCCGCAGAACGCCTCATGCTCATCGGTTACGGGGAGCTGCAGCGTTTCCGGCGGCTGGCCACCCGTGTCCGGGGTAAGGGTCGCGCCAAAGCTGAGGGAGTTGATCGTCTGGCCCCTCGGGGCGCCAATGCCAAACAGCGTGCTCGTGCTCTGCCAGCCGCCGCCATCCTCCGTGGAGAGGATGGGCAGGTTCTGGATGCCCCAGACCCCATTCGCGGAGACGTTGAGGTAGCCAATGCCGAGCGACCCCGGATAGACGATGGTGGTACGGAGGTAGTCCGTATTCAGCATGGCCGGCTGACCGGGCCCCCAGACGATGTCGAGTTGCTCGATCGCTACACCCGCGCCGCCCGGGAGGGGCGCCATGGGCAGCAGCTCCACCGCCCCGATATCGGACATGACCCGCGCGCCCATGCCCGGCGGGATCAGGTCGGTCTGTTGATAGCCGACGCCAGGCGTGTACGTCTCGACGCTCCACGCCCCGGTTACGCCCATGGGCGTAGCGAACGGGTTGCCGATGAGGAAGCCCTCATCGACCGGCCCGGCGATGTCCAGCGCGTCGATCGGAAGCTGGCCGGAGAACATGAAGGGATTTGGGTTGCCGGTGAGGCCCGGACCGTTTTGATAGAAGTAGCCACCATCGTCCTGGATCTGCCCCGGGCTCACCGGTAGCTGCATGCCGTTCACGAGCGTGAAGAAGGGGCCGGCGTTGCTCGGCAGTTGGCGAGCCAGGGCGCCGCTGATCAGGTTCAACCCGGTCGGCAGCGGCGGATAGGTTGGGGCCAAGTTCAGTGTCTGGGTGGGATGCGACGTGACGATAGCCAGGCTGTGGACGTACAGGCTCAGCGTGCCGGGCGCATTCTCCCGAAAGTTGACGTTGATCGGAAACGTACCCAGCCGGTTAAAAGTGTGGCCGGCATTGACCGTGACGTTGCTGCCCGCTCCGAAGGTCGGCGAGCCGCTAGAGCTCGAGCCATCACCCCAGTCGATCGTGACATCCGTGTTGCTCGGGTTGTCACCTGAGTTGGGGTCGATGAAGGTGGCGACGGCACCCGGGCCCCAGGGAACGTTGACGATCGAGTTGATCGTGAATGAGGACCCTGCCCCGGCGCCAGTCACCGGCGGCGGGAGGACCGGAATCAACGGGGTATCGGTGAAGCCGAGGGTGAGACTGGTGATGCTGTCCGTCCCGAGGGGCGGCGCGAACCCGGTCCCGGAGAGTGCTCCACCCAGATTGGACGTGCCCGGAAAGGTGATCGCATCGGTTCCGAAAAGCGGCGAGTCGGTGCTGTTGAACCGCGGGGCGGGACAGCCCGCGATCGGGCCGCCCGGGCAGATCGTCTCGAAGATGGTGTCGGCACCGCCCCCGGTCACACTGCCGGCGCCGCGCAGGCTCGCGCCGGTGAGGAGGGCGCCCGACGCCCCGGTCGCGGTGAACCCGAAGTTGAAGTTAGGCGAGCCCGTCCACGGGCCGGTCAGCGTGAACCCGGCGGCGCCCGGTGTCGGGTTGAAGGCCACCGTGACCCCCGATGCCGGCACGCCGGGCGCGCTCGAGTCGGTGTACGCGAACCCGCCCAGAACGAGGTCCCCGTCCAGACAGGTGAAGCTGGGCGCGAGGAGCGGCGTCAGCGGACCGTTGGGACAGGCACCCGGCACGACTGGCACCACCGCCAGGGTCGGCGTTGGCTGCGCCAGGAACATGGTCGCGACGAGGGCGAGCACGGTGAGCCGCATCACTCCACTATGCACGCTGCCGAGTCGCCGTGGTCGCGCTGTGCTCGGTACCAATGCCCGCATGCCACACCACCTTCCTTAAGCGCTGCCCGAAAGAGCTGCCCGAGGAAACTACGCGGAGACGCCACGGTTACGGCCGGCGAGGCCCTGGGTCGACGCCACTATTCAGACGCCAGCGTCAGAGCGCGCCCATTATATGCGGGCACCCGGCTCAATGGAGGCACCGGCGACCGCGTGCCCGGTCGAGCGTCGCGCGCTCCCCATGCCGGGGTGTTCGCAGCGGATGTCCGGGCTGGAGTGCTCCCGGCCGGGGCTAGACGAATCAGGCTGGCCGTGGGGCGATTGACTGGAGCTGCTAGACGCCAGCACTGCTGGCTGGCGGGTTCTCGATGCGCAGGATCTGCACCCGACGCGCGATGAGCGCCCCGAATTCCCCGGGTACGCCCGTCGCTTCAATCTGCATGCCCGGGGTGACTGCCTGTAGTGTCACTACCGCGCCGCTCGGATCGACGATACGGGTGGCATCGCTCAGCGCAACCTTGTCAATCCCGTGATCTGCCGTTTGGAGCAAAAGCACGCGCGCACTCGCGAGGACTGCATCCACGGTGCCGGCCACATTCACCGCATCCACTGAGGTCGGCGCCGCTGGCGCCGTAGTGGGCGGCTCGCGCACCGCCGTCGGTTGGGGTGTTGCTGCTCCTCCCCCGACGCTCGGCGTTGCGGCTACGAATTGCGGGGTGGCAGTGTCGCGAGGGGCGGGAGACGGGCCAGCAAATGGCGTGCTCGTGCTGGTGGGGCTCACCTGTGGCGAACAGGCCACCGCGGAGAGGAGCAGCGCGATCAAGAAGCTGCGGGGGCGGAGCGCCATTCGCCTGGTCCCGTAGGCATGGCCAGAATCGATGCGAAAATGCGGCGAGATGATTGCGTACGACGAGGAGATAGAAGAGATAGCATACGCCCCGGAGCAGCCGTTCCACGGTGCAACCGGGGCGTCTTGAGACTGAGTTGTAGTGGCCTGACGCAGTTGATGGATCTAGTTGGTCAGCCCCGCAGCGATGGCTAGGTCGAAAAGCATCGGCGACATGATGATCGCCAGTACGAGCGCCAGCAACCAGAACCACTCCGAGACGGGTACCGGACGGTCCCTAGAGACAAGCGACTCACGTGGCGCCATGCCCTGCATTTCTGCCTCCTCGCTGTTGAGCGACCCATATCTCTAAGGTCGACTGTAGTACTACGAGTTTCCAGGCAAGGGGACGACACGCGGGTTACGGCAAGTTAACGTAACGTAAATATAATTCTTCTGTGTTTGTCAGGCGGCTTGCCTGGAAGTCGACGTCTCCGTGGTGGTGTTTGAGTCGATACTCGAGCCGAGCTCCGTTGCCTGGCGACGAGTCAGTGGGCCGCGGCGTCGGGGATCTGGCGACTGCTCATTGCGTCCCGACGAAAAGATGTCGTGGCGATCGGTCTGGCCAATCGTCTCGCTGGCTATGTGAGTGGCGTGCTCTGCGCTCATACCAACGCGCTCGCGCAGTTCGTGGACTTGCTCTGTCATTCCCTGGGTCCTGCCCGCCATTGTCGTGCGGAAATCGTGCAGGAGCCCCTCGAACCGGCCACTGTAGTACCGGCTGAACCTGCCAAGGAAGCCTAGCGCGTCGCGCCCACACGCCAGCGACCGATCTCGCCACACGTTGCGCCTCCGGCGACCCGTATCTGGATCGAGGAAGTAGGCAAGCGCCGCTCCGAAGCTTCCTGCGAACAGCAACTTGAACATCTCTGCCTCCGTCTGCGACTTTGCTGGTGTCGGCAATCTCGTCTCGCGAGGTGCGTTCATGCCTAATGGGTAGGCCCGGCCTCGCATGCTAGCGAGGACTCGCGTGTCGTCCCTCTTCTGGCTCGATCCTGCGGGTTGCTTCGACGTCGCCACTCGTCTCGACTCGCAGCCGCTCATGCGCCATACGGGTCTCGATGCGCGCCACGTCGTCGACGCGGCGCAGTCCGACGCGCACCCGCTCGGCGACGGCGATCTCCCGACCAACAGTGACGTGCTCCGCGCGGATCGGGATCCGCACCTCCCAGCCGCCATCCAGCGCGCGCTGGATCTCCACTCCTTCGATCATGGTGCTCCTCCTACTGCAGCGCCTTGCGGACGAGGTGGCCCAGCAGGCCCTCCTGCTCACCGCTGCGCGCTTGGTGCCGCTCCCTGCGTGGCGGTTCACCCGCCGGTTCAGGCGAGGGCGGAAGCCCAGATGCGGTGCTCGGCTCATCTGCCGCCCGGCGGATCGCCTCATCGCCGGGATACATCTCACGGACCAGCCCCCCATTACTCGGATCCTCGATCGTGAGCCGCTCTCGGCGTACGGTGTCCTCGAAGATCTGGCGCTCGGTCGCGCCGATCCGCTGCACTTTGAGATGCTCGCGCAGCACGAGCCGTTTGACCACAACCAGTTGCTCCTCGTATACAGGGATGAAGAGCACCCCGTTCTCTTCCCACGGGCCGACCCGTTCAGTCACGACCTGTCCGACCGGCACGTGCTCGATCTCCACCTCCTCATGGTAGGCGTCGACCTCCAGCCGTGCGGGCTGCTCCTCGATGGTCGTCCGGATGCGAACCTCGCCCACATCTCGCAGCTCCTTGTGAGCCACGAGCTGCTCTTCCCGCAGCTCAATTGTCCCGCGGTGCCCGATCGTGCCGTCGCGGCCATCGAGCGCCAGGTCTCGTGGGGAATCGGGGTCACGAACCTCATGGAGTGGGGTGGCATCCAGAGAACCGGCCGGCCTCGGCTCGTTCGTCGATTGCCAATCGTCCTTTGCGTGCATCCGTAACCCTCCGCCTCGTGCTGCCGCTATGCAGCGTCGGCCAAATCAGCGTTGTGGTTTCGCTCGGCGGTGATCGTCGCGGCCGGAATCGCCGCCTGCGGGGCGTCATGCTCGAGGTCCCAGCCGCCATTGCGGCGCAGAATCTCGTGCGCCTCGGTTGCGCGATCGACCGTCTTCACCATGATCAAGGCGTGGCCGGATTGGAGCTCGCCCTCGTAGAAACGGGCCTCTGCTTCAGGAATGCCCATCCCGAGCAGGGCACCGAGCAAGCCACCGGTTGCCGCGCCAACTGCTGCGCCGCCGAGCAGTCCGGCCAGGATCCCGCCGGAGAGCACCGGCCCGATACCCGGGACGAATGCGGCAGCCGCCGCGGCGAGCACGCTCCCGATACTGGCGCCGGCGATGGCCCCGGTCACTGCACCATCCGCCGGCTCAGCCTCTTTGCCCCCATGGATGTCCTCAGGGCGGGCGACGTTGCCGCCGCGCAACACGTAGCCGATCTCGTCGTCCGTAAACCCAGTGCGGTGAAGCTCGGCGACTGCCTGATCCGCCTGCTCGCGACCCGCGAAGACACCGATGATCGTCGAGCGTGGGAGCTGTTCCATCGTTTCCTCCTGCACCGCTGCGCTGAGGCGCGTTCAAGTGAGCTGTAGGTTACTGCGGCTCCCTAATACCGGGGGCTGCTTCAGGTGAGTGGGCGTCGGGGGACGCCTTCACCCAGGCACCGTCGTGCTGCGTCGAGACTTATCCCGGGTGCAGTGTGGCGACGAGAGGAAGCTAGTCGCGTATCTCGCGGTAGCGCCCACGTAAACGTGAAAGAGCCGGAGCGCGCCGCGCTCAGGCGGCGGGGCGGTGTATCAGCTCGAGGGCGTCGTGATTGCCGCTCGCGTCGCCAGGGGGGCGGATCAACTCGGCGACTGCCGTGTGCCCCCATTCCACCCAATCAGCAGACGTCTGCTCTTGGATGATGCGCAGAATCACATTGAGAGTGCGCTCATTTGCCACGTCCGCGATGAGGAGGTAATCGGTATCGCCCATACTGCCGGCCGCGGCGTCATTACTCGATTGGCGAGTGGCAGACGCGATCACGCCGCCGAGGACAGCCCCAATGCCGCCGAGCACGAGCGCCAGGCCGGGGCCGGAGAGCCCGCCCGGCAGCACCCGGAGCGCTCCGGCGAGGTAGACCCCAGCGCTGCCCGCGGCCGCGCCCAGCGACGCGCCGCATGCTGGCCGCGTTACATCGATCTCATCGTGGTATGCGGTGGTGGGCCCGCTAGGCTGGAAGGAGCGTTCGCGTTCGACGACCCGGACGCGCACCCGGCTGTGCACCCGCTGAGCGACGTGCTCGCTTGCTTGCCGAGCGGCCGCGAGGGTGAGGAAGCCGGCCACTAACGTACGGCCCTCCGCCGTCGGCGGGACGTCCGCCGCACCCGGCGCGACGCCTCGGAACTTGATCACATTGTTCCCTTGCGACGGTGCCATGTCCGCCACCTCTAGGATCTCTATCGTCGTGCAGTGGGGATGATTCCCACGCCGCCATCTCGGGGGCTGGGCGCGAGCGCGTAAGACGTGGACTATGGGGCTTAACCGAGGGCTGCCTCGACCGCGGGCTCAAGGTGCCACATGGGTCGCGGCGTGCGCCCGGGCCGCGAAGCGCGGCGTACCATCCGGTTGGACACCGGGACCGCAGCTCGCCTCTCGATCTCCTCCTCAGCCGCTTGCTCGGTGGCGATGTCGCCCGCGTCGCGTCCCAATGCGGGTCCCGCGAACAGGTACCCGGCTCCAGGCTTGGTCATGATGAAGCGGGGGTTCATGGGATCGGATTCGATCTTGGATCGGAGACGGCTGACGTACACCCGTACGACGTCCGCCCCATAGCTATCGGAGCCCCAGGCCTGTTGGAGCAGTGCCCGGTGCGAGACCACCCGTCCCGCATTGCGGACGAGGTTGTAGAGCAGCCGGTACTCTGTGTTCGTGAGAGCGACTGACTCACCGTTAATCTCGACTTCCTGGCTGGGGAAGCGAATCGTCAGGCCGTCGGCACTGTACTGTTGCTGGGTCGTCACCGACGCTGTGAGTCGCTCGCTGCGCCGGATCAGCGCCTTGATGCGCGCCATGAGCTCCAGGTAACTGCACGGCTTCGTCACGTAGTCGTCGGCA
>JAXDLH010000476.1:0-2839 GCA_034666705.1 Chloroflexota bacterium | reverse complement strand
CCTGCGCGGCATGAACATGCTCTATGAAGTGATGAAGACCGGCGGCACCGCCACGGTGATCGTGCCTTCTTCCGCGGTGGAAAGCATGAGCTTCGGCGGTATCAGCGGCGTCACCGCCCTCGCGCGTGAGTTTGCGCAAGGTGCGGATCAGTCGCCCCGGCAGGGCCAGGGTGGTCAGAGTCAGCCTGCCCCACGGCCAACCCCGCCGCGGCCGCTTGACCTTCCGCCAACGCCATAGCAACAGGTGAGGTCAGTGGGGTCCGCGAGAGCGCGCGATGCCGCGGCGTGCTCGCTTGAGCCGCTTCGATGAGGAGGCGGGTTGCGCCGTCGGTAGTAGACGCCCGCTTGGCGGGGAGGTTACCATGAAGCGGGCGCCAAAGGGTCACGTCGGGCTGCAGCGTCCAGTTATCTGTGCCTCGGCAGCCAAGTCGAGAATCGCCGCCATCTTACCTGTCGGTATGCTGGGGAGGAGCGCGTTGCCCATGCGCAGCACCGGCTACGATGATCTGCAGGCCCTGTTCCTCATGCGGCTCGTCCGGCTCATGAAACTCCGCACCGCGGCGCGCCGGGGCTTGTCCGCGGAGAACCAGCGGCGTACACTGATCGAGGCAGCGTTTCGCTCCACAATGGACGATTGCGTTCGCCTGGGCGTCGAGGCCGAAGCCCACGCGCTACTGGAGAGCGACTGATTCAGCACAACTGAATATTTGACACACGCCGAGTTCCTGCGCGGCAGGAAGCGGGGGACCCACAAAACCCCGGGGTGAATGGATCACGTTGGATGATCCTAGGGCAGCTCTTTCAGCCCGAACCCGTCAGCTAACCCCGTAGGCGATGGAGGAGGCATAGCTGGCTGTGCATAGGCCCGAGGCTATGTCCTCGGGCATTTTCATATGCGCGACACCAGTTGTGGGAGGAGAGATGGAGGCAGGTTACCGAGAGGTCGGCGGGGATACGGCGCGGCTGAGCGCATTCAACCTCGCCGGCCGGGAAGTTATCGTCGCTAGCCATCGTGGCCCGGTCGAGTTCCGGATCACGGACGATGGCAACCTCATCGGGGAGCGTGGCTGCGGGGGGTTGACCACGGCGCTCTCCGCTCTCGCTTCAGAGGTGCCATTCACGTGGGTTTCTGCCGCTATGACCCATGGCGATCGCCGAGCGGCTGACCTCCAACCTGTCGAGTCCGTACGAGACCCGATCCGCACCCAGTTTGTTGTCGTGCCGCCATCGGTCTACGATGCACACTACAGTCAGTTCTGCAACCCACTCCTCTGGTTCGTGCAGCATGGGCTGGGGACGAGCGTTGCCCAGCGATTCCCGGCCGACCGGGTGTGGGACGCCTGGACGAGCGGGTACCATCCCATGAATCGGGCGTTCGCCGATGCAGTCGCCCGCGCGGCGCGCACGCCTGATCCGGTGGTACTGCTTCAGGACTACCAGCTCTACCTCGCGCCCCGGATGCTCTGTGATCAGCTGCCGGGTGCGACGATCCTGCATTTTTCCCACATTCCGTGGCCGGCGCCCGAGGCATGGGAAGCGGTTCCTCTATCTATCACCCAGCGGATCCTGAAAGGGCTGCTTGGCGCGGATATCCTCGGCTTCCAGGACGGTCGCTCGGCCGACCGTTTCCTCCAGGCCTGTCACACCTATGGTGTGGGAGGTTTCGTCGACACGTCGGCGCGGATCGTGCGTCAATCGACCCATGATACGCAGGTGCGCGTCTATCCGATATCCATTGACCCGGGGGTCGTGAAGGCCGCCCTTGAAAGCCCGGAAGGTCGGCGATACCGAGCCGAGCTCGCGGATGAGCGCTGCGACACCACGATCGTGCGCGTGGACCGCCTCGATCCGACGAAGAACATTCCGCTTGGCTTCGATGCGTTCGAGCGGCTCCTGGTGCGCCGCCCGGACCTTGTGGGGCGCGCCCGCTTCCTTGCGTTCCTCGTCCCATCACGCACGGGCATCCCCGAATATCAGGCGACGCGCGCTGTAGTGTTCGCCGCGGCCGAGCGGATCAATGCACGATTCGGTGGTCCTGGCTACCGACCCGTGGAGATCTCCTATGAGAACAATTGGGTGCGCGCGCTCGCCGGTATGAGCCTGGCAGACGTCGTGCTCGTCAACCCGATCGCGGACGGCATGAATCTGGTCGCCAAGGAAGCATGCGCAGTGAGCCAGCGCGAAGCCATGTTGGTACTTTCTAAAGAGGCGGGCGCATGGGCGGAGCTGGGAGGTGCCGCGCTCGGCATCGATCCATTCGACGTGCAGCAAACCACGCGTGCCCTGGAGGTCGCCATTGATACGCCACGCGGCGAGCGCGCGGTGCGTGCTGCCGAGCTGCGCCGCCGGGTCGAGGCCCACGATATCTGGGATTGGCTGCGCGACCAATGTGCTGACCTCGCGGCGTTGGCCGAGCGCGGCTCGCCCGGCACGGCAGCCCTAACGCCTGCGTGAGGGGATCGGAGTTGTCGTCCCACGACGCTCCGCGGATCCCATCGTCACGTTCTGCTCTAGAGTCCGCGCCCCCGCCATCTGCTCAGTCGTTTGTCCTGGCGGTCGCGGCCTGTCGCAACGCCCTCGCCCATCGACCGGCCGGGCTGATCACCGACGTCGACGGCACAATCAGCGCCATCGTGTCCCGGCCGGAAGATGCTGCCGTCCTGCCAGGCGCCGCTGCGGCGCTGCAGGTGCTCGTGGGACGACTCGATTATCTCGGCGTCCTGAGTGGGCGGTCCCCCGACGTGGCCCGCGTGATGGTCGCCGTCGATGGCATCGACTACATCGGGCTGCACGGTATGGCGCACTGGACACCTGAGGGCGTGCTGCTGCATCCGGAGGT
>JAXDLH010000475.1:0-2973 GCA_034666705.1 Chloroflexota bacterium | reverse complement strand
TCGATGCGCCGAGTGTACTCCAATGGTGAGGCCTGCACTGGGGGAGGCCGTGCTCAACCGGGGGCGGCGAAGCGAACGTCGCGATCGTGGGCATCGCCGGCGGCGAACGCGAGCAGCGCGGCGCCCTCTTCCGTGAGAGCGGCGCGATCTGGTGGAGCGAGCGGGGCGAACGGCTCGATGGTCAGGGTGGCCGCGGCCCGGCTGCGCTCGATCCGCCACGTTGCGCGGGTGAAGCCGTCGATCAGCACCATCGGCCGGCCCAGGCTGCTGATGACCCGCTTGAGATGCTCGCCGGGGATGATCCGGCTGCGATCGGCGTAGCCGACGAGCACGTTGTCGTACTCCGCGAGAAAGCGAGGTGGGGCCGAGGTGTCAGCATCGGGCAGCGGCGCATCCAGCACGTCGAACAACTCCCGGTCGTGCTCATCGCGGAAGGTCCGCAGGCGAGGCCGGAGTCGCTCGACCGTGTCGCGCAGCGGCGTAAGCCCGGACCACGCCTGCATGTCCTGCACGGTGGCCGGGCCAAAGGCGGCGAGGTACTGCATGAGCATCTCGTCGGGAGCGGTCGCGGCGCTCAGCGGACGGCCGAGCCAGGTCTCGGCGGCGGCGCAGACTGGCAGTCCTCCCTTGCCCCAGATGCCACGTGGCGGGATCTGGACGAGCGGCACGAGGTTCCGAATGGCCATTCCGAGAGATTGGGCATCGCGATCGAGCCAGCGCTCCTGGAGCAGCGTTCCGAGCGCCGCCGTGGTGCGCGGCGCCTCGTCGAGCAGTGCCCGACCGGCGCGCACGAGCGCTTCGAGATCGATGCCCGCCAGGTTGCGCCCGAACGGACTGTCGATGAAGAGGTTGCGATCCTGCACCGGTTGCAGGATTGGCCGCAGCGCCAGGCAATCGCGGGCGGTGACCAGGTGGATCGTCGAGCGCATGAGTACGATCCGCACCGCCTGGCGGTCGAGAATTAGCTGCGAGAGCTCCGTATGCTGGAAGCCTGCAAGTCGCGTCCACAGCCCGACGTATGGCGAGAGCGGCTGCTGAGATTGGATGCCCACGAGGCGCTCGATAGCCGCGGCTGCCGGCATGGTCCAGCGGCGCAGCAGCAGTTGGCGCTCCAGCAAAGCGCGATTCAGCACCCGCGGGCCGAGCACGCGACCCGACGGTCCACCGTGCTCGCTCATGCAGGCCGGCAACGCATTGCGATGGCGGCCATCCGGTTACGGCGCGCGGCGTCGGCGGCGGGCGAGGCGTGGGCTGGGCTCAGCGCCGGTCGCCGGTTCCGGGCGGGCCGTCGCAGCCACGGTGGGAGGGGCGACGTCGCCTGGTCCATCCGAGGCGGGGTTGCGGTACCGGAAGACGAGGTTCTCGTAGTTGCGCAGCACGAGCTCTTCGGAGTCCATCGAGAGGACGTAATCGGGCTGGACCGGAATCTTGCCCCCGCCCCCCGGCACGCCCACCACAAAGGTCGGTACTCCCAACCCGGAGGTGTGTCCCCGGAGCCCCTCGATGATCTTCACGCCGGTCTCGACATTGGTGCGCAGATGCTCAGTGCCACGCACTTCGTCGGCGTGATACAGATAGTACGGCCGCACGCGAATCTTCAATAGAGCGTGACTCAACGCCTTCTGCGTCTCGACAGTGTCGTTCACGCCGCGCAGCAGCACCGTCTGGTTGTTGACCGGTACGCCCGCGCGCAACAGCTCTCGCACGGCACGGGCCGCCTCCGGCGTGACCTCGTTGGGGTGGTTGAAGTGGGTGTTGAGCCATACCGGCCCGTACGCGTCGCAGATTCGGCAGAACTCCTCGTCGATACGTTGCGGCAGCACCACGGGGTAGCGCGACCCGAAGCGGATGATCTCCACGGTCGGAATCGAGCGGAGGTCGGCGAGGATGCGCTCGAGACGCGCGTTGTCCAGGCTGAGCGGGTCGCCGCCGGAGATGATCACGTCGCGGATCGCCGGCGTCTCGCGGATGTAGGCGATCGCGCGGTCGAGGTCGGCCTGGGGTCGCACCCAGTTGCCCGCGGCCCACTCCCGCTTCCGCGTGCAGTGCCGGCATAACAACGGGCAGATGTCGGTCACGACGAGCAGCGCGCGGTCGGGGTAGCGGTGCACGAGCCCGGGCACCGGCGAGTCCGCATGCTCCTCGAGCGGATCGTCGTCGCCGACGTCGAGGTGCAGCCACTCCTCGATCGACGGGATCGCCTGTTTCAGAATCGGGTCGTCGCGGTCCGCCTCGCGCGCGAGCGAGAGGTAGTAGGGCGTGATCGAGAACGGATAGCGCTGGCTCACGAGGTCGAGGTGCTGTTGCTCGACGACCGCCAGCGGGACGATGCGGGCGAGCTGCGCTGCGGTCGTGATCCGGTGACGAAATTGCCACTTCCAATCGGACCACTGCGCGGGCGTCGGGTCAAAGTGGGCCAGCACGCGTGCGCGCAACGTGGGCGAACCAACCTCGTCCAGCTCAGGCGCGGGCGGGTCATACAGCGCAGTCATTTGATTTCACCTCAGCACATCGGCGGTTGCGCCGCCGATCAGTGCATCGATCTCGCGGCGACGCTCGGCTGCGGCGTGCTCGAACACGGCTCGCAGGCCGGGCGCGACGCGCAGCAAGGTAGTGAACTGATGCTGGTCGAGGGCGAGAAGCACGCAGGGGGTGAGCGTGCGGACAGTCGCCGTGCGCGGCACCGTCTCGAGGAGCGCGATCTCGCCGAAGAAGTCGCCATCCTCCAGGACGGCGAGCCGCCGAACGTCCCCGTCGGCGACCCGCTTCAACACCTCGACCCGGCCACGCACCAGGATGTAGAGCTTGAGGCCAACCTCGCCCTCCTCGCACACGGTGTAGCCGGGGTTGTAGGTCTCGGTCGTGAAGCGGTCGGCGATTGCCTCGAGCGAGTTGTGGTCCTGGTTGGCGTAGAGCGGGATCTGGCTGAGCCGCGTGGGGTCGACCTCGGCCTGCTTCCCGTCGCCGCTCGTC
>JAXDLH010000474.1:0-10527 GCA_034666705.1 Chloroflexota bacterium | reverse complement strand
ACCAGCTATCGGCGACGGGTGAGACGCCATGGCTCACCACGTCGACGAGGGTCTGGCGGTCGATCGCCTGGAAGAACGCCTGCCTGACCTGTTTGACCGCCAGGCCATTGGTCGGCCGCGCGTAGTCCGGCCGGTACTGGATCTGGATGTTCTCGAAATTGTCGCCGGGGCTGAAGCGAACCTCGTTGCCGGTCCCTTCCCAGCGCTGCCGCACCTCGAGCGCCGTATCCACGCTCAGCGCGGGCGAGAGCACCGCATCGACGGCGCCGGAGAGGATACCCGCGACGAGCGCGTTCGGGTCGTCGAGGAACCGCACGATGACTGTGTCCAGCGGCGGGCGGCCTCGGAAGTACCCGTCGAAGCGCGCGAGCTCCATCAGCGAGCCCTGGTCCCACCGCACCAGGCGGTAGGGTCCAAGGCCGACGAATGCGGACGTGAACCACGGGCTGTTGACGAACCCTTCCTTATCGCCCAGGAAGAGAGGCTCCAGGATGTGCCGTGGCCACGGCTCGATCTCCTGGGCTTGATCGGCGTCAGCGTTCACCTGTGACCAATGGATGACGAAGGTGAGCGGGTCAGGCGCAGAGGCCGACTGCATCAACTCGGGGCGACCCGCCGGGCAACAGGCGATTGGGTCCTTCTTCGCGTCGAAAGAGAAGACCAGGTCTGACGCGGTGAATGGCGTGCCGTCGTGCCAGAGCACGTTCGGCCGGAGCTTCCACGTCGTGTCCATCGAGCCATCGGGGTTCACCTGCCAGGTGCCGGCCTCGACCGAGGGCTTCGCCGAAGCGAGCTGCGGTTGGTAGGCGCCATGCTCGTCCGGCGCGACGAGGAGGTTGTGGGCGATAAAGCGCGGATTGTGGGCGCCGCCGGTGCGCGGCAGGCTGCCGATGACGCCGACGAGCGTCTTCGGCTCGCGCAGGATGCCAAGGGTGAGCACTTTTGGCGCGCGAGCCTCAGGAGCGTTCGTGGCTCCGGATGCGGGTGCGCTGCTCGGTTGGGATTGCGGCGCCGCGCAAGCGCTCAGCGTGATAAGGCCTACGAATAACGTGGTGGCGAAGCGAGTCCATCGGCGGAGCGCGGCTGCGTGGGTCTCCATATGTGGTGCTCCCTGTTTGACCATCCAGGCTCGGAGACGACCGCACCATCGTACCCGGACCGCCGGGGGCCGGTCCAGCGGCGGTTCGACCTCTCACTCTCGTCTTGAAGTGAGGGGATATCGTCGAACCCAGCTTCGAGGAGCCTATCCTGACAAGGGGGGTGTAGCAGGGAATAGCATTCCCAAGAGTTTAGTTCTAAACTGCGAGCACGATCCCACGTGTCACCAGGAGGCCAACGAACACCATGCAAGCAACTTCCATCGACGTCCGGCGGGCGGCAAGCCGGCGGGCGACCCGCATCGACTGGCTCAACTCGCGCCACAGCTTCAACTTTGGCAATCAGTACGATCCGGGCAATACCAACCACGGGCTGCTGCTCGTAAACAACGACGACGTGGTAAGTCCCGGCTTTGGCTTCATGACGCACCCGCATCAGGACATGGAGATCGTGACCTGGGTGCTGGACGGTGAGCTGGAGCATAAGGACACCCTCGGCAACAAGGACCTCATCTACCCCGGACTCGCGCAGCGCATGAGCGCGGGCACCGGCATCTGGCATTCGGAGATCAACCCGAGTGGCGAGCAACCCGTGCACTTCGTCCAGATGTGGGTGCTGCCTGATACCGAGTCGATCACGCCCGGCTATCAGCAGCTCGACATCAACGGCGAGCTGCGCAAGGGTGGCCTGGTCCCGATCGCCTCTGGCCGGGGGCACGACGCCGCGATCTCGATCCGCCAGCACGATGCGGTCCTCTGGGGCGGTCGCCTGCAGCCCGGCGAGACCGTGCAAGTGCCAGATGGCCGATTCGCGCACGTCTTCGTAGCGCGTGGCGCCGCCGAGCTGGAGGGCGCGGGTCGACTCGAGGAGGGCGATGCCGTGCGCTTGACCGCCGCCGGGAGCCTGCGCCTCACTGCTGACCCGGCCGTCGGCGCCGAGGTGCTGATCTGGGAATCATAGCTGGCTCGACCCGGCCGGTCATGCCACCGGACCCGGCGCCGAGGTTTGCTTTACCCCCGAGCCAGGTTGACGGGTCGGGCCTCGTCTGGGTACGCTCCGCCAGCGGATTGGGGAATAGTCCGTGATCCCGCATACTGCGGGGCCTGTGTTGGGGTAAAACCCTGGCACTCCTATATCCCCTTCGCGGGGTCCGACGGCCGATGCTCGATGGATAGCTACGCAGACGCACTCGGGGCGATCGGCCGCCTCCTCGATGCTGAGGAAGGCGGGCCGCTGGCGCTGCTGTGGGTTGGCGACACCATCACGCTCCTATCACAGAATTCGGGCGCGTCCGTATCGGACCCCCTGCGACGGGTGCTAACCCGGGAGGAGCTGGAACCGTGGCGGGAAGCGCCGGGCGCATCCCACGAAGCCGACGTTCCGAGGCTGAGCGCTGGGCGCGCTGATCTGCTGCGCACGCTGGGCCGCGAGCTGACGGCCGATGGCCTGGGGCTCGTCGGCCTGATCGAGAGCGAGGACCGCTTCGAGGTCCGCGCCGAGCACCACGGTCGCTACTTCCAGCGGATGTATCTGAAATCGACGCTTGCGGTGCGTTGGGCGCAAGGCGAGGAGCCAGCCGCCGCGCCCCTCGAACACTGGCGGCAGATGCTCGTCGCCGCGGCGGCGCTAGTCGTCGTGGCCCTTGCAGGCGGTGCGGTTTTGACCCAGACGCTCACGCCGGCCGCGAGCGCCCCCTCTCCAGTCGCGGATAGCACGGGCGCCGCGTCCGAGGCAGGTCCAGCCGCAGCCGCGGAAAGCCGCGATGTGGAGGCGACGACTGCGTCCGTATCTCCAGCGGAAGAGCCCGAGATCATCGGCCCGGTGCTTCCTGCGGCCACGAGCGTGCCTGTGGCTGCGCCGCCCACTGCTATCGTCTCGACCCAGGTCGTAGTCGTCACCTCCAGCGGCCTGCGCCTCCGCGCGCAGCCCCTCACGACCGGCGCGCTCATCACCGGGCTGACGACCGGCACGCGGCTCGAGGTGCTCGGCGACCCGGTGACCGCGGACGGGTACACCTGGCTCGAAGTGCGCACCCCCAACGGCTCACAAGGCTGGGTGGTGGCGCCGGGCGTGAGCTAAGGGCAACCCATCGATGAGCGCAGTTGACGCGAAGCAGCTCTGGACGAGTGCCGATCTCCCCCGCTGGGACGATGCGCTCCGCGTCTATCCCGAGGTGGTGGCGCACCAGGACGCTAAGAACCTCGTGGAGTTGGATCGCTGGTATCGGGAGGAACTGCCCGGCGCGATCGCCGCCCGCACGCCGCCAAGCGTTGGCGAACGCGAGGTGGTGGACGTCACGCGGTGGAAGATGCTGCGCGGCGAGTGGCGGGCGCGCAACCTGCTGCTCCTGCAGAGCAATGGGGAGGTCGCAATCCGCGCTGCGGCCGAGGAGGCGTTCGGCCTTGCGCCGGATCCCCGCAAGCCGGTCGCGCGGCTCGCGCAGTTGGCGGGCGTGGGCCCGGCCACGGCGTCGGCGGTGCTCGCCGCCTTCCGCGGCGATTGCTATCCCTTCCTCGACGAGCTGGTCGGTGCGGCGATCCCCGAGCTGGGCGAGCCGAAGTTCACCGTTCCCTACTATCTCCGCTACGCCGAGGCGCTGCGTGAGCGGGCCGAGGCGCTCGGCGCTCCCTGGACAGCGCAGACCGTAGGCTTCGCGCTCTGGTCCGCCGCCGGCGGCAAGGCGGGCTAATCTGGATGCTATAGGCCAAGGTTGCTCCGAACCTCAACGAACGCCTGCTCGAGGTCCTGCACTTGCCGTCCCTGACAGCGGCTTCACTGTCCCGCATGGCGGCGATAATGAGAGGAGCTTCCCGTTGGTGATATGCCGCCACCCAAGGTCAATCACGTGGCTGACTTCATGTCCGACGAGGAGAGGGGCGAGCTCCTCAGGCATCATTTCGTCGAACAGCAGCTTCACCAAGCGCGTAATTCTAAGCCGGCTGCCTTGTAAGCAAGCCCAAGCTCCCATCGCAAAACGGCGTCAACGTGCTCCTGAGTCAGGGAAGGATAGTTACGCAAAATGCGCTCGACGGGAATACCGGCTGCCAAATTGTCGACCACGGTCTCCAGAGGAACACGGGGGCCATTGAAGCATGGTTCGCCGCCGAGAATCTCAGGGTCGATGTTCATCACGTGGTCGAGGCCAGGCGGGATGGTTGTTAGCATGGCTCTATCTTACGGCCTTCGCGGGCATGCAACTGGAGGCTGATGTGGTGCGGACAGCACGTTCCGCTCCAGCCGAACTCGATAGCTTTCTGGGCATACCAGAGCCGCGCGCCGGGGTCCTTCACCCTGTCCAGCAGGACGCAGTTATGGAACCAGGGAATTTGTCCAGCAACCTGCTGGACAATTGGTTCGTCTGGCCAAGCGTCGGCGAACCCTCGCATGTGGAGTAGATTGGTTCGCGAGAACCCTTTCATCTCGGGAAACCTGGTCATGCTCACCGCCGATATCACGAACGACGGCGAATTGGATCTCGCGTACGCTGCCGCGATGCCGGCGCACTATATTAGGTAGGTACTGTCCCTCATGGAACACGGGCCGAGCGGAGGTGAGCGATGCTGAGCCAAGAGGAAAACGAGCTGCTCTGTCGGACCGGCGCCGGCACGCCGATGGGCGAGCTGATGCGGCGCTACTGGATTCCGGCCATGCTCTCCGAGGAGCTGCCGGAGCCGGACGGCACCCCCGTGCGCGTGCGGCTGCTCGGCGAGGACCTGGTGGCCTTTCGCGACAGCGCGGGGCGCGTCGGCATCGTCGACGAGTTGTGCGCCCACCGCTGCGCCTCGCTCGCCTACGGCCGCAATGAGGCGGGCGGGCTGCGCTGCATCTACCACGGCTGGAAGTACGCCGTGGACGGCCGCATCCTGGAGACGCCCCCGGAGCCAGCGGAGAGCACCTTCAAGGACCGGCTCACCCTCAAGGCCTATCCGACCCGGGAGGCAGCCGGCGTCATCTGGACCTACATGGGCCCGCCGGAGCTGATGCCGATCTTCCCCGAGTGGGAATGGATGCAGGCTCCCGCCGACCAGCGCAGCGCCAGCAAGGTGATCCAGGAGTGCAACTGGGCGCAGGCGCTCGAGGGCGACATCGACTCGTCGCACTCCGACTATCTGCACTCCTCGGACATTCGCGGGCGGCCTACCGACCACGCGCCAACCCTCGTGGCTGAGGACACCGCCTACGGCTTCCGCTACGCGGCGATCCGCCGCCCGGACCACGCTGGCGACCAGCAGCGGTACGTGCGCATCACCCTGTTCGCGACGCCATTCCACACCTTTACGCCGCCGAACAAGTTCGACAGCAGCCGCCAGGGCGGCGGCCCGTACGAGTCGGCGGTCATGCGCTCCTACGTACCGATCGACGACGAGCACCATGCCTTCTTCAGCTTCACGGTCAGTCGCCTCGGCCCAATTCTGGCGCGCGGCGAACGGGAGGCGGGACCAGAGACCAACTGGCACCCGGCCGGCAACCGCGCCAACATGCATCTCCAGGACCGGACCGCCATGCAGGCCGGCAACTGGACCGGCATCCAGGGGATCCGCGCGCAGGACCGCGCCGTAACCGAGAGCATGGGGCCGGTTGCCCCGCGCTATCGCGAGCACCTGGGCGCGTCGGACGTGGCGATCATCCGCATGCGGCGCCGCATGATCGACGCGGCGAAGGCGCTGCTGGCGGGCGCCGAGCCACCGGGTCTCGATCCGGCGATTCGGCACGACCAGATCCATAGCGACGACCGCATGGTCCCGGCCAATGTACCCTGGCAGGCGGTGCTCGACGCCCCGGACCTGATCCGAACGTGATCTGTCACGCCTGAGGCCGCAGCCGAAGGATCCGCAAGACCAATACGATGACTACGGATTCTTTGCTTCGCTCTGGATGACAACCCGATTGGGGGAGGTTGATGCGCAGTTGGACTGGCGCAGGACTGACCCTCGCGCTCCTGGCGGTGAGTTGCGCCCAGCCTGCCGCAGCACCCGCCGCACAGCCCTCGGCTGCCGGTGGCGCGCCAGTCTCGGCCGCGCCGACTGCACCGAAGCGGATTGCGGTGGCCATGCTGGGCGAGTTGCCCGCCTTCTGGGATGACATCAACCCCGGCGGCGGCACGGTGCCCGGCATCGGCCAGTTCAAGGGGCTCGCGTCGGCCGGCCTCGCCGTCCTCGACGACCACCAGGTGCCACAGCCGCAGCTCGCCGAGCAGGTGCCTTCCACCGAGAACGGCCTCTGGAAAGTCGCGGCCGATGGCACCATGGAGGTCACGTTCCACATTCGCGAGGGCGCGACGTGGCACGACGGCGAGCCGTTCACCTCGGCCGACCTGCTCTTCACTGCCGATGTCGACCGCGATCCCGACATCCGCGTGTTCACGAGCCAGCCGTATCGGCTCGTCGATTCAGTCACTGCGCCCGATGCGCGCACGGTCGTCGTGAAGTGGAAGCAGCCGTACATCTCCGCCGACCGTATGTTCGGCGTGGGTACCGGCATGTTCGCGCCGCCGCTCCCGAAGCACATCCTCGAGCCAGCATTCCTTGCGAACAAAGCAGCGGTGACCGACTCGGCGTACTGGACGACGGAGTTCGTCGGGAATGGTCCGTTCCGACTGCACGAGCACGAGTGGGCGCCTGGCAGCCACGTGCTGCTCGACGCCTACGATCGCTATGTGCTCGGCCGGCCGAAGGTCGATCAAATCCTCGTCAAGTTCATCCCGGACCCGAGCGCGCTGCTCGCGAACGTGCTGGCGGGAGAGGTCGATCTCACCTTCAGTCGATCGGTCAGCACCGAGCAAGCGGTGGCGACCCGCGATCGGTGGCCAAGCGGCAATTTCGCGCCGTACATTAGCGGCTGGACCATGATGTACCCGCAGCTCCGCGCGCCCACCCCTGCCGTGCTTGCCGATCCACAGTTCCGCCGCGCCTTGATCATGGGGATCGATCGCCAGCAACTGGCTACGACGTTGACCGCAGGCTTCGCGCCGCTGGCGGACAGCATCATTGCGCCCGATGCGCCGGAGTATGCGGCGATTCAGTCGAGCATCGTGCGGTACCCGTACGATCCCAACCGCGCGATCCAGACGCTCGAGGGCATGGGGCTGGCCCGCGCCGCCGATGGGACCTTCCGCGACGCGGCTGGGCAGCCACTCGCCGTCGAGCTGCGCACCACCACGAACGACGCCAACCAGAAAGCGATCCTCGCCGTCGCAGATGCGTTTCGTCAGATCGGCATCGTGGGTGAGCCAACCGTGATCCCGGTGCAGCAGCTCCAGGATGCGGTCTATCGCACGACCTATCCCGGGCTGGAGCTCGTCAACCAGCCGAACAATGCGGACGGGTTCGAGGACCTGTTGGTCAGCACCGCGGCACCATTGCCCGAGCGCGGGTATCGGGCGCCGAATAGCAACAAGAACCGGGGCTCGTACCTCAATCGGGAGTACGATGCGCTCATGGACCGCTACCGCACCACGATCCCCATGACCGACCGCATGCAGGCGATGGCTCAGCTCATTCGCATGCAGACCGACCAGCAGTTGGTGATGGGGCTGTTCTTCTCGGCGGACGCAATCGCAATGGCCAACCGGCTGCAAAATGTGCCCGCCGCCTCGACCTGGAACGCAAACCAATGGGACGTCAAGGGATAGCCCGCAAGTCATCTGAGCCCGAAGCAGGAGGATCCGCGACCCCAACGGCGGGGACTATGGATCCTTCGCTTCGGTCAAGGATGACATGCTCGATGGTGTCTACCGCGGCCGTATTCAGTGAAGTACACTCGGGCAACCAGGACCCACGGAGGAAACAGGATGCTGAAGGAAGATAACGATCGTCTGACGCGCGTCGGGCCCGGCACGCCGGGCGGCGAGTTCATGCGCCGCTACTGGCAGCCGGTGGCGCTGGCGGAGGAGCTGCCCGCGGGCGGCGCGCCAGTCGCGGTGCGGCTGCTGGGCGAGGACCTCGTGCTCTTCCGCGACGAGCAGGGCCGGGCGGGCCTCCTCGGCATCCACTGCTCGCACCGCGGCGCGGACCTGAGCTATGGCCGCATCGAGGATGGCGGGCTCCGCTGTCTCTACCACGGCTGGCTGTACGACGTGAGCGGCCGCTGCCTCGAACAGCCGGGCGAGCCGGCGGGCAGCACGTTCCGGGAGCGGATTCAGCACCGCGCGTACCCCTGTCACGAGCAAGCGGGGATCGTCTTTGCCTACATGGGCCCTGGCGAGGCGCCGCTCTTCCCAGCCTACGAGTTCCTCTCCGTACCGAACGAGTACGTCTTCGCCACGAAATATCTCTCGGTCTGCAACTATCTGCAGGGCAACGAGGGCAACTTCGATCCGCAGCACCTCTCCTACTTGCATCGGATCCTGAAGTCCGACGAGGACTCCCGCCAGGCGTACCACGCTGGCGACGTCTGCCCAACGATCGACCCGGTCGAAACCGAGTTCGGCATGCACCTCTACGCCGTGCGCAAGGTCGGCGATGACAAGCACTTCGTGAAGGTGCGGAGCTTCATCATGCCGAGCGCTGGCGCCGTCGCGAGCCGCGGCGAGGCCGGCTACAACGTGAACTGGCACGTGCCGATCGACGACGAGAATCACTGGCGCTACAGCATCACCTTCTCACGCGATAAGCCGATCGACGAGGAGACGGTGCGCCGCGAGCGCGCCGGCCAGGCGGATAACTACCGTCTGCAGCGCAACAAAGACAATCGCTACCTCCAGGATCGCGAGGAGATGAAGACCGAGACCTTCATCGGCATGGGACGTACCTTTGTCGTCCACGACACCTTCGCGACCGAGGGAGAGGGCGTGATCTACGACCGCAGCACCGAGCACCTCGGCTACACGGACCGCGGCATCGTGATGATGCGGACGCTGATGCTGCGCGCGATCAAGGACGTGGAGCAGGGCCGCGACCCGATGCACGTGGTGCGCGATCCGGCGCGCAACGCGTACCCGGACCTGGTGGCGCGGGACGACGTGCTGCCGGCCGACGTGACGTGGCGCGACTACTGGAAGCGCCCAAAGGCGGCCGCCGAGCCCGTCAGCGTGCGCGGGTAAACGCGCGATGTTCCGTAGGGACGAGGCATGCCTCGCCCGCGCGTCTTCGCAACGAGGCTACGGCGGGCGAGGCATGCCTCGCCCCTGCCGCCGAGAATAGGCGTTGACTGCCAGGATTACTCGCACTCAGTGCACCAGGGGGAGGAGCACCGATGGCCCAGACGAAACCGGCGGCGTCCGAGACGAAGACCGGCGGTTACCAGGACATGCGCTCGTACATGGCGGCGCTGGAAGATCGCGGGCTCCTGAAGCACGTCAGCGCCGAGGTCGACCTCAAGTACGAGATCGGCGCCATCGCCGCCCGCGCGCTCGAGCAGAGCGGCCCGGCACTGGTATTCGAGAACGTCAAGGGCTACGAGGGGATGCCCCTGGTTGTGAACCTCGTCGCCAACAACCGGCAGTTGGGCGTGGCGTTTGGCACCGATGCTGACGAGGCGAAAATTTACGAGAAGCTCGTGCAGGGGATGAAGAACCGCATCCCCTCGCGCATCCGGCAGACGGGACCGGTCAAGGAAGAGATCTACAAGGGCGACGACGTCGACCTCTTCAAATTCCCGACGCCCTGGTGGCACGAGCACGATGGCGGCCAGTACATCGCGACCACCGCGGGCCTGATCACCCGCGACCCGAACACCGGCAACCTCAACATGGGCTCGTACCGGGCCATGATCAAGGACAAGAACACCGTCTCCTGGGCGGGTGGTCTGCGCAGTCGCCAGAACCCGGGCGGTGGCGACCATATCCTCATGAACGAAGAGCAGGGCAAAGCGACGCCCATTGCGATCGTGCTGGGTATGGACCCATACTTGAGCCTCGCGACCGGCTCGCCCGTGCCGCCGGACGAAGAGGGCCAGACCGAGTACGAGGCGGCTGGCGCCTGGCGCGGTGAGGCCACCGAGCTGGTGAAGTGCGAGACCAACGATCTGCTCGTGCCGGCTAACGCCGAGATCGTGCTCGAAGGCGAGGCGATCCCGAACGCGCGGACCGAGGAGGGCCCGCACGGCGAGTCCACCGGCTTTTACGGCGAGAACAAAGGCGCGTTCGTGATCAAGATCAACTGCATCACCCACCGCCACCACCCGGTGAGCTACGGGCTGATCTGCCAGTTGGTCGAGGATTACCCGCGCCAGCTATTCCGCTCGGGTTCGTTCCTGACGGTGCTGCAAAAGGCGACCGGTATGGACAACATCCACGAGGCCTACTTCCCTGAGGTGGGCCGCATGGGGATGATGATCGTGCGGGCTGACATCCGCGATAAGGATGAGCCGAAGCGGATCATGGAGGCGGTCTGGGACCTGGCCAACTGGCGCTGGGTGATCGTGGTGGACGACGACTGCGACGTGCGTAACTGGAACGACGTGATGTGGCGGGTGGTCTCCGCGGCAGAT